>CAZTVU010000025.1:1647-30473 GCA_964617025.1 uncultured Planctomycetales bacterium
ACTTCGCGGCCATCGCGGACCAGGTGGATCTGCCGCACGTGCTGTACAACATCCCCGGCCGCTGCGGCGTGGAGATCGGCGTCGACACGATGGTTCGACTCCGCCGCTCCCACCCCGCCTACGTGGCCGTCAAGCACGCCACGGGTTCGATGGACGGTGCGAGCGAGCTGCTCACCCGCTCCGATCTCGCCGTCATCAGCGGCGATGATTCGATGACGCTCCCGCTGATGTCGATCGGCGCCGTCGGCGTCATCAGCGTCCTCGCCAACATCATCCCGCGAGATGTGAAGGCCATGACCGATGCCGCCATTCGCGGCGATTGGTCGACGGCCCGCCAATGGCATGCGAAGATGTTCAAGCTCGCCCGGGCGATGTTTGTCGAGACGAACCCGATCCCGATCAAGACCGCCATGGCCGCCCTCGGAATGGTGGCCGAAGAGTTCCGCCTGCCGATGTGCCCGATGCAGCCGGCCAACCGCGAGAAGCTGCTGGCGGCCATGGCCGAGTACGGGCTGACGCCCTCGAAGCGCTGATCCGCCGTCCCCGCTTGCCGACCCATTCCGCGGCCGCTACCGGAGAAAGGCCAGCAGGGCATCGCGGTTCTCCGCCCAGCACTGTGCGGCGTCGGCGTCCCGCGGCAGTTCCAGCGTGATGGTAGGGATGTTCCGATCGACGCCGGCCCACGTCCCGAAGCTGCCCCGCGTTTCATAACCCATCGTCGGCCGCACGGGATAGCCGTTCGCGACGGACATCCGCCGGGCGAGGTCGGCGGCGGGGCCGTCGTAGTTCACGCAGTGTCGGCCGCGTGCGATGCTGTGAATGGAGAGGATGCGGCTCGGCCGCATCTGCTCAACGGCGCTCAGGACGGCCTGCGTCTCGGGCTCGCTCGCCGGCGACGGCCCCGGCGAAAAGGACCTTCCCGGCCCGCGAGGCGACCAGTTGGACGCCGGCAGATTGCGGTTGATGTCGACGCCGCGGCTGTTGGTCCGCGCGCCGCGCGCCAACCCGTCGGGGTTCACGCGGGGCACGATGGCGACGCGACGGCCGGCGGCAACGGACGGGTCGGCCCGCAACAGCTCCATCAGCGAGTCGGCAAGGTCGGCGCTGGTCGGCTCGTTGCCGTGAAAGCCGCCGAAAACGAGCAGCGTCTCCTCGCCCGCGCCGAAGACGTGCAGCCGGATCGGCCGGCCTTCGACGGAGTGGCCGATCTCAATCACTTGCTCCGACGGCCGGGCGGGGTCGCTGCCGGACGATCGGGCGGCGGCGCCGAGCCGCTCGATAGAGGCCGGCGGGGGGGCGCAGGCGCACGCCAGCGCGAGGACAGGCGCCGAGCTGCGGAACAACCGGCGCGCCGTCGTCCTCATGCGCACAGGGACTCCCCGGTCAGCAGACGGTTGATCAGGGCGGCGACGCCGGCTTCGTCGTTCGTGGCCGTATGGCAGCGGGCGGCGCTATGGACGGCCGGGATGGCGTTGCCCATCGCGACGCCGAGGCCCGCCATGCGGATCATCTCGAGGTCGTTGACGTCGTCGCCGATCGCCACGATCTCGGCGGGGCGGATGCCGCGCATCTCGGCAAGACGGGACAGCCCGAACCACTTGTTCACCTCGGGGGCGAAGCACTCCAGGACGTGCAGGCCGTAGTTGGGGGCGTAAATGGCGTTGCACTTCGTCACGGTCGGAGGAAAGGCGGCCGTGAGCTCGGCCCGGAAGGCGTCCACGCGGTCCGGCGTCTCGATCACGGTGATCCGCAGCGGGTCCGGGGCCTCCGCCGGCCACCGATCGACGCGCCGGGCGGCGGTGGGCGCCATCTCGAGCCACCGCTCGTAGAAGGCCATGTTGTGGCGCCCGGGCACGAAATAGTAGTCCACGCCGGCCTCGGTGGCGTCATGCAGGATCAGCATGGGGTGGCCCCGGCGGCCGAAGAAGTCCATCAGCCGCAGCGCGGTCTTACGCGGCAACGATTGGCGATGGAGCGTGCGTCCCGTGCGGGCCTCGCTGACGACCGCGCCGAAGACGCACACCGCCGCATCGAGGTCGAGGCCGATCGCGTCGATCACCGGCTTCGTCTCGCGATACGCCCGCCCGGTGCAGAGGCAGACCGTCAGGCCCGCTTCGTGCGCCCGGTGCAGGGCGTCGCGGTTCGCCGCCGGCAGTGCGTTGTTTGAATCCATCAACGTGCCGTCCACGTCGATGGCGAGCATTCGGTATGCGGTGCGCATCCGGGAACCATACCGCACGCGGCCGGCTGCGGCAACACGCCTGCGCGCTCATCCGAAAGCGAGGCCCTGCGGCGCCCATCACCGGCGCGGACACGAATCGCCGGCGACCTGGTTCGGCCCGTTGAAACACGCCTGGAACGTCGCGAAGTCGCTCAGGTCCACGTCGGCGTCGCCGTCGAAGTCGGCCGGGTACGCGCATCCCGCGGCCGGCGGGGCGTTGGGCCCGTTGAAACACGTCTGGAACGCGGCGAAATCCTGCATGTCCACATCACAGTCCGCGTTGAAGTCGGCGACGAACAGCTTGAGCGTCAGTGCGGCCGTGTCTGAGGCGACGCTGCCGCATGCGGCCGTCACGATGCAGCGATAGTCGCCCGCGTCCTCGCTCTGCACATTATCGAGCTGCAGCACCGCGGCTGTCGCGCCGGCGATGTCGGCGCCGTCCTTCTGCCATTGATAGGTCACGGTGCCCTCCCCGTTACCGGCAACGCTGAACGTCGCACTGCCGCCGGGACAGACGTCCTGGGCCGCGGGGTGCTGCGTGACGGTCGTGGCCGTCCGAAGCGTAACGGCGGCGGCATTGGAGGTCGCGCTGCCGCAGCCGCCGGTGACGACGCACGCGTAGTCGCCCGCATCGCCGGCGTCGGCATTCGTGATGGTCAGCATGGCCGTCGTGGCCCCGGCATAATGGCCGCCGTCATTTAGGTCATCGCCGTTCTTCCGCCATCGATACGTCAACGTTCCGTCGCCCGTCGCGGCCACGGAAAGCTGCACGGCTTCGCCGGGGCAGGCGCTTTGGGCCGCGGGGTGCTGCGTGACGACCGTCGCCGCCTTGAGCGTCAGCGCGGCCTGGTTCGACGTCACGCTACCGCCCGGGTTCGTCACGACGCACCGGTAGTTGGCCACATCGTCCGCGTCGGCGCCGGAGACCGTCAGCGTGCCGGTGGCGGTGCCGGAATAGTGGCCGCCGTCGGCGATGTTCGCCCCGCCCTTCTGCCACTGGTACGCCAGCGGCCCGCTGCCGGAGGCGGCGACGGTGAAGGTGGTCGTCGCCCCGGGGCAGACACTGCGGGCCGACGGGTGCTGCGTTATGGTCGGCGGCTGAGTGCCGCCGCGGAACTCCCACTTGACGGCGTCGGCATACATGCTGCCGCTGGCGTCGATGTTCAGGTTGCTCACGTCGACGCGGCTGCTGTTCGTGCCCGCGTTGCAGGTGAACGTGCCGAGCGAGAGCCACACGTTGGCCGTGGCCGTCTGATCGACGTTGACGTCGGTCGTTCCGCCGGCGTGCGTGATGCGATGGAGGATCGGCGTCCTGCGGTTCGAGCTGGCCGACCACGTGACGAATATCTCGTAAGGCCCGGTGACCGGCAGGTCGGCGTCGAAGAGCGCGTGTTTCTCGCCCGCGACGGACCGGTACGTGCTGCCGTAGCGCGAGCCGATGCCGGCGGTCGTTCCGGCGGCGGTGCTCTTGCCGCCGCTGTTGCCCCAGACGCCGGTCTCGGAGTACTTCGCGAAGTTCTGGCCGCCGCTGCGGCTCTCGACGATGAAGGCGTTCGGCGTCACGGCAAGCGTGGCGGCGTTGGAGGTCGCGCTGCCGTAGGCATTCGTCACGACGCAGCGGTAGCTGGCCGCATCGGCGTAATCCACGGAGGAAATCTGGAGCGTCGTCGAGGTCGCGCCGGAGATCTTGCCGCCGTCGGTCAGATCGGCGCCGTCCTTCTGCCACCGGTAGGACAGCGGGCTGCTCCCGCTCGCCAGGGCGGTGAAGCTCGCCGTCGCCCCGAACGCCACGGTCTGGCTCACCGGGTGGTCGGTCACGGTCGGCGGCAGGGGATCCCCGCCGGTGACGGTGATCTGTTCGCTGTACGTGGCGCCGAACCAGGTCACGCCGTCGCGGACCATCCGCCACTCGGTGGTATACGTGCCGGGCGTCGTCGGCGCGGTCATGGTGAACGTGAACGTGCACGTCTGCCCCGGCCCCACCTCGCCCGGCAGGCTGACGCGGTTGAACGCGGTGAACGGGTCGCTGTCGCCGACGGCGCCGAGGCGGAAGTTCCTGGCCGAGTTCCACAGGACGCCGCGGTTGCGGAACGTGACGTCGACCGTATAGCTCTGCCCGGGGTTCATCGTGGACGGCACGGTGTTGCTGACGTACTCGTCGGAGTAGAAGTCCCACGTCGGTGACGTGCCGAAGTAAGTGCAGATTCCCTTGTACATGCCCCACATTGCGGCGCTGCGGAAGAAGTTGTCGCGCAGGTGGATCGCGTCGCGGTCGCAGGTGTCGTGGAACGCCAGTTCCGTGAGCGTCGCCGCGCGGTCCGGGATGCGGATCTCGCCGTAGTTGCCGTTCGAGTTCTTGACGCAGGTGCCGTGGCACGTCCACGAGGAGTCCACATTCGCCGTGATGGCGTTCATGATGGACGAATTGATGTGGTTCGCGAGCGTCTGGCTGACCGCGCCCCACGCAGCGTGCTCCGTGCTGGCGTCGTAGTAGGTCTCGGTGCCGGTCGGGCAGGAGCCGGTGCAGTCGCCGGTGTAGCCGTTGGTATGGAGCGAGACATAGATATCCGTGTTGTCATAGTCGGAGGCCAGCGGCCGCGACCGGATGTCGTCGCTGCTCTCGCTGGAGCCGCTGCCGAGCGTGCAGTCGCCGGTCGCGCTTGCGTAGACGCTGCACGGATAGCCCAGATACTTGAGCCATACGTATGCGGCGACCTGCCACCAGGGCTTTCCGCTCGTCGGATCGGTGCCCTGGTTCTTGTTCGTGCAGCGCGACATCCTGACCGTGGCGCCGTCGGCCAGCAGGTAGACCTCCAGGTACTGGCACATCTCCAGGTTGTGGAAGTCCTCCTGGTTCAGCGGCGAGCAGTACACGGGCCGCTGCGTCACCCAGCTGCTACCGTTCCACATGTAGCCGTGACCCGGCGAAACGGTGATGCTCCGCCCGCTCAGCGAGCCGAGCAACCCGCTCGGCGCGGCCGGCGGCGCCGGCGCGCGGGTCGGTTTGGGCTTGGGCGGGAGGTAGGACCACAGCGGCGCGCCGTCGACCGTGAGCGTGATGACCCGGTCTCGCCCGAATTGCCGGAGCGTCCAGTTGACCTGCTGGAAGACGGCCTGGATCAGTTCGTCGTTCACGCCGCCGGCGAGCAGTTCGGCGGAGAAGTCCACCGAGACGGCGTCGTCCGCGAGAACGACCTGCTGCACCCGCGTCCCGGGTGCGATGGCCGAATACAGGCCGGCGGCCTGCTCGTCGGCCGTGGGGCCGGCGGCCAGGGCGGCGATGGCCGCCTCCTCCGCGGCCATCCCCGGCGGCACCTCGCGCCGAACGACGGCAAGACCGCTTCCCCCCCGAAAGAAGACATCCACGGGCTCCGCTGCGCTCGCCGCCGCGAGCGTACCGAGAACGAGCGACGCCACCTGCCACGCCGGAATTCGGAATCGCATGCCTCTGCCTCCAAACGATTGTTCGATCGTTGCCGGACATCACAATTGTACCAAAGAGCTCCGTTCGTTGCACAGGCGCAATCCCGGCGAGGGCCACTGGGCGAGCGAATTCGCTGTTGCCACGTCAGATAACGAGGCAGGCCGATCGCGTCGGCGTGTTGACGGGGCGGTCGGCGCATCCGACCGGGCGGTTGGGTTCGTTTGGCGCGTTTTTCAGTGCCGAGGTCCGGGGTTCGGGTTTTGGGGGTAAACCGCCCACCTTCGAGGCTACGCCTGCCGCGAACCGTGCGCTGCGGAAAGTGAGACGCTTTTCATTGCCGCGGGAATTGCCGAGTCAGTCGGGTGCGGTGTTTGCCGGGGGCGGTGAGCGGTCTTAGCATAGCGGCGCGATGGCAAAGCTTTACGACACGCGACGATACCTGACGAATTTTGACTCCCGGCGGGTGCCGCATTCGTTCACCGACGTGCTGGTGATCGGCAGCGGGGTGGCGGGGCTGCGCGCGGCGATCGAGGCGGCGAGGTCCGTACCGACCCTGTTGATCACGAAGGGCAAGCTGGCCGACTCGAACACGTCGGCGGCCCAGGGCGGCATCGCCGTCGTCACCGATCCCTCGGACACGTTTGAGCAGCATGTGGCCGACACGCTGACGGTGGCGTGCGGACTGGGCGACCGACCGGCGATCGAGCGGATCGTCCGCGAGGGCCCCGAGCGGATCCGTGAGCTGCTGGCGTGGGGCGCGCAGTTCGACCGCGTGGGCGATGCGCTGGCCCGCGGCCGCGAAGGCGGCCACAGCGCCGCGAGGATCCTCCATGCCCAGGGCGACGCCACCGGCAAGGAGGTGGCCGACACGCTCATCCGGACCGCTCGGGCGATCGACGGGCTGCGGATCTTCGAGGACTGCTTCGCGATCGACCTGCTGACGATCGAGGGACGCTGCGTGGGCGTGATCACGTACCACCCGAAGTACGGCCACCAGATGTTCTGGTCGCGGCAGACCATCCTCGCCAGCGGGGGCTGCGGACAGGTCTATCGGGAGTCGACGAACCCGGCCATCGCCACGGGCGACGGGCACGCGATGGCCTGGCGTGCCGGGGCGGTTCTCCGCGACATGGAAATGGTGCAGTTTCACCCCACGGCGCTGTACGTCGCCGGGGCCTCACGGGCCCTCATCAGCGAGGCGGTCCGTGGCGAAGGGGCCTACCTGGTCAATCGCAAGGGCGAGCGGTTCATGCATCGGTATCACCCCGACGGCGAGCTCGCGCCGCGCGACGTCGTGAGCCGTGCGATCCTGTCCGAAATGGTCAACACCGGGGCGACCAGCATGTACCTCGACGTGCGCCACATCGGGGCGGCGCGGTTCGAGCGGCGGTTTCCGTGGATTGCCCGGCTCTGCCGGGAGTTCGAACTCGACATCTCGCGCGACCTCATCCCGATCCGGCCCGCGGCCCACTACATGATCGGCGGCGTAGCGGTGGACCTGCAGACGCGGACGTCGGTGCCCGGCCTTCTGGCGTGCGGAGAGGCCGCCTGCACGGGCGTCCACGGGGCGAACCGTCTGGCCAGCAACTCGCTCCTGGAGGGGCTGGTCTTCGGCGCGGAGGCGGGGCGTCAGGCCGTTCAGGACCTCGTCAATGGCGAGACGCTCCGTGCCGTGGCGGTTCGGAACGAGCTGGCGGCCTCGCCGCGGACGGAGCTGGACATTGCCGACGTGCGCAACTCGCTCCGGAGCGTGATGTGGCGAAACGTCGGCATCGAACGACACGGCGACCGGCTGGCCGAGACCCGCGAGATCATCGAGTTCTGGGGCCACTACGTGATGGACAAGGTGCTGGACGACCGGTCCGGGTGGGAGACGCAGAACATGCTGAGCGTGGCGCGGTTGATCACGCTGGCGGCGTCGCGGCGAACGGAGTCGCGCGGGGTGCACTTCCGGACGGACTATCCGGCGGCCGACGACGCACACTGGCGCAAGAGGCAGTCTCTGCGGCGAGGCGAGGAAGGCGTGATCTTCACGGATGTGCCGTGTGAATGAAGGCCGGCCGCCGGGGCCTCGGCACGTCTACGGCGTCGAACGGCAGGGCGATCGCGGCGGGTTATTCGGCCCGTTGAAGCAGGTCATGAAGATCTGGAAGTCGCTGAGGTCCACGTCGCTGTCCACGTCAAAATCGACGATCTGGCACTCCGGGAAGAGGTAGATCTGGTTCGGCCCGTTGTAGCACATCCGGAAGAGCCGGAAGTCGTCGAGGTCCACGTCGTTGTCGCCGTTGAAATCGGCGTTGTAGCCCTTGACGGTGACGGTCACCGTGGCGACGTTGGAATTGCAGGTGCCGTCGCCCGCCTGAAACGTGAACTGGTCCGTGCCCACATATCCCGGGGTCGGCGTGTAGGCGACGACCCTTCCGTTGTTCACCAGGTGCAGCGGCACCGTGCCGATCGCGCCGTTGCCGGGGTCGCGGAGCGTGCCGTGCGCCGGCAACGACTTCACCGAGAACGTCAGCGGGTCCGCCGGGTCCGGATCGGTCGCTACGAGCGTCACGTTGACGGAGGTGTCGACCCAGACCTCAACGGCGACGTTGGACGCGACCGGTGGATTGCACGGCGGCGCCGCCAGGACGACGCGAACCTCATCAATGAACCAGCCGCTGCGCTCAATCGTGCTGTCGGACACGACCTCGAACTGGATGCGGATCCGTCGGTTGGGCAGCGTGCCCACGGTGTAGACCCGCTGCGTCCAGTCGTAGCAGCCGCCGTGTTTCGCGGCCAGCGTCTGGAGGACGGCGTTGTTCTCGTCGAGGACCTTGATCGTGCAGTAGTCGAACGGGGTCTCGAGCATGCACCAGTCGTAGAACGTCAGAAACACCGGCGCGTTGACGTCCGGCACGTTGATCAGCGGCGTCCGCAGATACGCGGCCGAGTTCGGTGCGTAGGTGAACGGGGGATTCGTGTATCCGGAGAATCCCGTGCCCCAGCAATTGTTGCCGCCGATCGCGCGATCTCCATTGTTGCGGGTGCCCGAGAGCGGACCGCCGCCATACACGGCCTGCTCCCAGATCGAGGTGTAGGATGTCGGCGTGCCCCTCTCCCACACGTCTCCGTCGCCGCCGTGAACCCAGTCGGCCCCGGAGCCCTCCCCGTCGTCGTAAAAGAGCTCCTGCGCCCGGTGGAAGATGTGGCACGACCGGCCCCACGAGTAGCGATTCTGCGGGCTGCATGCGTAGACCCCGAAAAAGTAGCCGTTCGGGGCGGGGTTGGTCAGGGAATACTGCGTCAGGGCCGCGTTTTGAACGACAATCACGCCGGGAGCGACCGTCTGCCCCGGTGCGTAGGTGTTGCCGTCGGTCGGCCGCCAGGCGAAAGGTCGCGTGGATCGCACAACCAGCGTGCTTGCATAGTCGCCCGATGGGTTCGTCCACGAGACGACGACGTTCGACCCTGCCGGGGTACATTGCAGGTTTCTTACCGGGGCCGGCCAGGTCACGCCCTGGGCGGCCGCCAGGACGGCCGCGCCGGCGTCCACACGACCGTAGCCGTATCGGTGGCTGTGCCCGGAGATCCCGTCGATCTGGGCGAATTCGGGATCGATCTGCACCGCAGTGTGCTCGACGATGGAGCGGACCTGTGTCGCCGTCAGCGCGGGGTTCTGGGAAATCACCAGGGCGCAGACCCCGGCGACCGTTGGCGTGGCGGCGCTGGTTCCCCCGAATGTGTCGGTGTAGTCGCCCGCCGGTCCGTCGGCGGTGTTATAGCCCCACCAGGACGTGTTGTCCGTGGTGAGGATGTCGAGGGCCGCCTCCCGCGTTCGCGGCGGGAAGCTGTCCGACGTCGGCGCCACGACCGCCACCTCCGGCCCCACGTCGCTGAACTCGCTGTGCGTCGCGAAGCTGTTCGTGCCGCCGATGCACATCACGGAGCCCATCTGGCCCAGGGCGGTCACGCCGTTGACCGTGTACGAGTTGTTGGCCGCCGCGAACAGGACCACGCAGCCCTTGCCGCTTCGCCCCTCCGTGGCGACGTAGTCGATCGCCTCGGCCAGGTCCGTGGGGAGAAATGTGCCGTTGACGAACCCCCAACTGTTGCTGATGACGTCGGCGTCCTGGCTGTGATCCACCTCGCCGGTCCCCGGATCGGTGCCCTTCGGGTTCATGACGAAGTAGAAGGCGTCCGCCGTCTCGCTGAGCGTGCTCCCGAAGAACTTCACCGCGATCAGGCCGCAGCGCGGAGCCACGCCCCGAACGCCAAGGGTATTGGCAGCGCCGACGGCGATACCCGCACAGGCGGTGCCGTGAACCTCGTCGGGGTAGTCGGGGCTGGGGTCTTCGTCGTATCCGGGTTCGTAATCGTAGTCCCGCCCGGTCACATAGTTAGGGGCCAGGTCGGGATGCCGGATCTCCACCGAATCGTCGATGATGGCCACGCGTACGTCAGGGCGGCCTTCTCCGAGCGGGTTCAGAGACCACGCCGCCTCCACATTGATCCCCGAGTTTGGCGCCGCCAGCAATCCGGCGACGGGATGCAGATTCCACTGAAACTCATAGAGAGGATCGTCAATGCCTCCCGCGCATGCCTGCCGCACGAGAATGAAGTCCGGGTGGGCGTATCGGACGCCCGGCGTCTCGTGCAGGGCGTTGGCGACGGCGAGCGGGTTCGCCTTCATCGGGTTCGTCACGCGCACAACGAGACGCCCCGTGCGGACGGGGTCTCGACGCACCACGCTGCATCCGGCCTGGCGAATCACTCGTTCGGCTTCGGCCGGGGCCGTGGCCGGGTCGAATCGGACGATGATCTCATCGGTGAGGTAGATCGGCACTTCGGTGCCGGGCTGGTGGAGAACGGGCAACGCCCACTCAACATCCGGTTTGCCGGCGGCGGCGGCAGCGGACACGGCGCCTCGGCTCACATGCAGGCCGCGCTCGGTGAGCTCGGTCTCAACTTTCTGAACCGCCTGCGCCAAGCGCCGAGTCCGAAGATCGTGGGCGGCGATCCCCGGTACAACGGCTTCCCCCAGCCAGCTCGGCCGCAGCTTGTGGGGGGCGCCTGAGGTTGCGCGCAGCTTCACCAGGACGTCGGATTTCGACGGAACTACGGCTTGTCGCCCGTTTGCGTCGTAAAAATAAGATGTGGAACCGTTGAGGCCATCGCTCGCGCCATACACAGCACCGGTTGTCGTTGCCGCGCACGCCGCTGCACAAGCAGCGAACGCGTGTACCCAGAACCGTGCTGTTCGATGCATGGACGCAGTTCTCCCGCGCATCAAATACCGACGCCGAAATAGTATGAACGGAGACCCCGCGGACGATGCATCCGTCCAGCACGCTGGACCCAACTGCCACCCCAATCATACCCCTGCCCGCCGGTTAGATCAAGTGCCTTTCTGTCCACGTTTACCGAATTACGTTTTGCGCCGAACATCGCCTCGGGAACTCCGCTAACCCTTGTATTTGATGAACGTCGCAAACACCCTCGTTATTCCGAAATGCGATTTACGAAAACCGAAATTCGGCGTTCACATTGGTGGGTTCCAATTTGCGATTACTAAAGTCGTGTTATGGGCGGGGCTGGGCACGGCGGTTTCCTGGATCCGGGGGGCGGCTTGTGTGGCCATTGGCGTGGCCGTATAGTCTGTGCCTCTCGAATGGAAACCGCACCGCTTGTCATCGACGGCTTGATCATCGTCGGGTACTTCGTCGCCATTACCGCGATCGGCATCTATGCGGGCCGGAAGAAGGAGGGAAATCTCGAGGAGTACGCGCTCGGCGGGCGGCGAATCCCGTGGTGGGCGGTCACGGCGTCCATCATCGCGGCGGAAACCAGCGCGGCTACGTTCATCGGCGCCCCGGCCGAGGGCTACAAGACGCGCGGCATCACGTACGCGCAGATCGCCATCGGCCTGATGATCGGGCGACTCTTCGTCGGACAGGTCTTCCTGAAGCCCTACTACGTCTATCGCGTGTATACGGTTTACGACTTCCTGATGGTCCGGTTCGGCCCGAAGTCGAAGAACTACGTTTCGTTGCTCTTCCTCGTCATGCGGACGCTGGCGTCCGGCGTGCGTCTGTACGTGCCCTCACTCGTGCTCGTGCTGGCCTGGCGGCTCTTCGTCGAACGCCGCGAGGTCCAGTTCGCAACACTGGATTCCTGGGTGCCCTATGCGTGGGCCATCCTGATCCTGACCGGCATCACCTGCGTCTACACCGCGATCGGCGGCATCCGGGCGGTGATCTGGACGGACGTGATCCAGGCCTCGCTCATGGTCGGGGCGGCCGGGGTCGCCGTGGTCACCATCCTGCTCAAGATCGGCGACGGCAGCATACTGCACGGCCTGTCCGTTCTGGGCGAAAAAGTCCCCGAAATGAAGTCCCTGCGGGGGTACGCCATCATCGGTTTCGAGGACGCCGCGCCGGGCCTCGGGGCGTGGGACATGGTCCGCCTTCTGTTCGCCAACCCCTACACGCTGCCGGCGGCGCTCATCGGCGGCACGGTCAGCGCGATGGCCGCCTTCGGGACCGACCAGGACATGGTGCAGCGAATGCTGACGGCCACGGATTATCGCAAGAGCCGGCGATCGCTGATCGGCGCGGCCCTGGTGGCCATACCGATCACGGCGGCGTTCTCGTTCATCGGCGTGCTGTTGATCGCGTTCTATGACCTGAATCCGAACCTCCGTCCGAAGGCTGCCAACGACGTGTTCGGGACCTACATCCTGACGGTTATGCCGATGGTCATTCGCGGCTTCGTTCTGGCAAGCATCTTCGCGACGGCCATGGGTTCGCTCAGCGCGGCCTTGAACTCCCTGGCCACCAGCGCGACGAACGACTGGTACGTGCCGTACTTTGCTCGCGACCGGGACCCGGGCCATTACGTGACGGCGGCGCGGCTGTTTACTGCGGTGTTTGCGGTGCTGATGGTCCTCGTCGCCGTTGCGTCGGCGTATGCGAACGTGAAGAACCCCCGCCTGACCATCATTCCTCTGGCCCTCGGCATTCCGGGCTACATCCTCGGGCCGATGCTGGGCGTATTCCTCCTCGGGATGCTGACGAAGACGCGAGGCTCGGACTGGGGCAACATGGTCGCCGTGACGGCGGGGCTGGCGGCCGTCCTGATCCTGAGCGGGCGTCACATCGACATCGCGAACTGGTTCGCCCCTCCGGGCGTGCAATACGTCTCACCGGCCTGGATGCCCCGGGTCGAGTTTACCTGGTATCAGCTCGTCGGGTCGACGGCGACGTTCCTCGTCGGCCTGGCGTTCCGAACGCCCCGAGAGGTCGTCGAGTCGGCGGCCCGCAAGGCGGAGGCGGGATCCGTGTAAGGACGGAGGGTGCGTCGTGGCACGCGTCTGGACGCGCAGGGACTTCATGCAGAGGGCGGCCTTGGGCGCCGGCGCGGCCGCGATGGTCTCGCACAGCACGGCCGCGCCGGCGGAGACCCGCGGCCGCAAGGTTCGCTGGGAGGAGATGCTGCCGGATGAGTTGCTGGAGGCGATCGCGGCCCGCCCGGTGTGCTATGTCGCGTATGGGCTGGCCGAGCCGCACGGGCCGTACTGTGCCCTGGGGCTGGACTGGATCAAGGCGCAGGAAATCGTCGAGCAGGCGGCGATGCGCTTCGGGGGCGTTGTGGCGCCGCCGTTCGCGTGGCATGTGCAGGACCGGCCCGCGTTCGACTGGCTGGGCGCGCAGGGCGTCCGCGGGCCGACCCTGTGCAGTTCGATCCCGGCGGATCTGTGGCTGCGCGTCGTTTTGCATCAGATCCGCGTGATTGACGCAAGCGGGTTCCGGGCGGCGCTACTCATCACCGGTCATTACGGCGGGCCGGAGCACGACCTTCGCCTCCTGTGTGAGTACTACCTCCGTCGAACCAATGCGCCGCTGCGGCTGTTCGCTTCGGACGATGCGGACCTCATTCGTCTTTCCGGATTCGGCGGCGACCACGCGGGGGTTACGGAGACGTCGCAGCTCATGGCCATCCGCCCGGAGCTGGTGGATCTTCGCCGGCGCGCGGAGGGATGGCCGTCCGGCCGCTGGGCGGGCGTAGACTTTTCCGCGGCGGGCGGCCGCGAGCCCGACGCGCAGACCGGGCGGCGGCTGATTGAGGCCCAGGTCGAGCGGTTGGGTCGGGTGCAGGACGAGTTGCTGCGGCAATACAGGCCGCGCGAGGGCTACCGGGCGCCGAGCCAGACGGACGCCGACGCACTGTGGTCGCGTTTCGAGGGGTTGACTCGAAAGTACTGGCGGTGCTCGCTGACGCTGGACGAGAACGCGAAGGGGCGCTTCCCGGACTTCCCGGGCTGGGAAGCGTTGGGGGAGTGAGATACGATGCGGCCGGATCCCCAGGAGAAGACATGACATCGCAGCCCGTTGCCTCGCAGAGGAGTCCGTGGGCGTGGGTGCCGTCGCTCTATTTCGCCCAGGGCATCCCGTACGTCGTCGTGATGAGCGTCTCGGTCGTCATGTACAAGCGGCTGGGCGTCTCAAACACCGACATCGCCCTGTACACGAGCTGGCTCTACCTGCCGTGGGTCCTCAAGCCGCTCTGGAGCCCCATCGTCGACATGTTCGGCACGAAGCGCGGGTGGGTCGTGGCCATGCAGTTCGTCGTCGGGGCGATGCTGGCCTGTGCGGCGCTTGCGATCCCTGCCCCGGCGTTCTTCCAGTACACGATCGCGATCTTCTGGCTGATGGCCTTCAGCTCGGCGACGCATGACATCGCCGCCGACGGGTTCTACATGCTCGGCCTGGAGGAGCACCACCAGGCGGCGTTCAACGGCGTTCGCAGCACGGCCTACCGCATCGCCATGATTTCGGGCCAGGGTGTGCTGGTCATCGTGGCCGGCCTGATCGAAAAGTACAGCGGGGGCGACATCCGTTTCGCGTGGTCCGTGACGTCGGTGGTGCTGGCCGCCCTCTCCCTCTCGGCGTTTGCCTGGCACTTTTTCGTGCTGCCCCGGCCCGCCGCCGACGCCCCGCGTTTCGCCGGCGGGACGAGCTTCTTCGCCGAGTTCTTTCGCGTGTTCGCCCTGTTCTTCACGAAGGAGCGGATCGGCCTGACGATCGCGTTTCTGCTGCTGTACCGGCTGGCCGAGGCGCAGCTCGTCAAACTGATCTCGCCCTTCCTGCTCGACCCCGTCGCGAACGGCGGGCTGGGCCTGACGACGCAACAGGTGGGCATCGCCTACGGCACGGTCGGCGTGGCGGGGCTGACGTGCGGCGGGTTGCTCGGCGGCTATGTGATCTCGCGGCAGGGGCTGAAGTTCTGGCTTTGGCCCATGGTCATCATCATCAACCTCGGCGGCCTGATGTACGTTCTGCTTTCGCAATTGCAGCCGCAGAACATCTGGGTGATCAGCGCGGCCGTCGGCGTCGAGCAGTTCGGCTACGGGTTCGGCTTCACCGCCTACATGATGTACATGATTCTGGTCGCCCAGGGCGAGCACAAGACCGCGCACTATGCCCTCTGCACGGGATTCATGGCACTGGGGATGATGCTCCCGGGCATGTTCAGCGGCTGGCTGCAGGACCAGGTCGGATACAAGTCGTTCTTCCTGTGGGTGGTTGCCTGCACGATCCCGTGCTTTGTGATCGCCACGCAGCTCCGCATCCCGCCGGATTTTGGTAAGAAGGCTCGCAAGATGCCCGGGCCGGAGTGCCCGTCGTGCGGGTATGACCTGACGGGCAACGTCAGCGGCGTCTGCCCCGAGTGCGGCACGCCCATTCCGGCCGAGGTCCGCGCCGTCTTGAAGTAATCCCGGCCAGGGGGTGTTCGCACCGCGGCTGCGCGTGGGACCCTTCAAATGCACGCGGCGGGCCGGTTCGGGCCGTTGAAACAGGCCTGGAACGCGGCGAAGTCGGCCAAGTCGACATCGCGGTCGCGGTCGGCGTCGGCGCTGGTCTCGCAGCCGGTGCCGGGCAGGATCGGGCGATTCGGGCCGGTGAAACAGGCCTGCAGCCGGCTGAAGTCCTCGAGGTCCACGTCTCTGTCCAGGTCAAAGTCGCCGTAGCAGGCGGTGCTGAACCGTATCGACGCAGTGCCGCCGGGCTTGCCGTCGCCCGAGGGCAGCGAATCGGGATGCGAGGGATCCGACACCTCGCCGTCCAGCGCCTTGCCGGCGGATTGGACCGTGTCGCGCACGGTGAGCACATAGGTGTCGTTGGCCGGCAGTCCGTCGGCGATGCTCAACGTGACGGTGTAGCTCGACGGATCATACGCGAATACGGAGGCCGCCACGCCGGTTCGCTGCCCGGCGATCACGAAGTCTTCCGGTGCGCACTGGATCGCCTGACTGAACCGGAGCGTGATGGTGGCGGCTTCGGGGGACCCGGGGAGGATCGCGCCGGGCCCCGGTGACGTCCCGATGAGCTTTGGCGGGCCGGGGACGTATGTCACGTTCGTCGCCGCGCCGCGGAGGATCCATGTGTCCTTGTCGAACTGTACGTTCGTCACGGTCCCGTTCGCGGGCAGGAGATACCACTGCCAGGCGGCGTCGTTCCAGATCGCCCGCGTCGTTGTTCCGGCACCGGTCGTGAGGGTCACGTCGACCGGCATCACGAACACCGGATACGCGGTCTGCGTCTGTTCGACATGCAGACGGACGTAGCGTTGCGAGCCGATCTGTTCCTGCTGCCAGCCCCATCGGTACGACGGCGAGCCGGGACCGTACACCCACTCGTTGAAGAACCACGCCAGATCGCGGTCGGAGACGGCTTCGATCACGCCCTGGAGATCGGCGGTTACGGCGCTGCCGCCGGCGAAGGCCGCCCGATAGGCGGCAAGCGCGTCGAAGAAGACCTCGTCGCCGAGGACGTGCCGCAGCATGTGGACCACCCACGCGCCCTTCTTGTAGACGGTGTTGCTGTTGAAGACGGCGCCGAGCGACGCGGCGTCATACACGTAGACCGTTCCGCTGTGGTCGCTCGGCCAGCGGGTGGACCGCATCCAGTTCAGGTAGTCCTGCAGCGTGCCGCCCGGGCGCTTCTCCTGGTAAACGGCCTCGGCGAACGTCGCGAAGCCCTCGTTGAGCCAGATGTCGTGCCACGTTCCGCACGTGACGTCGTCTCCCCACCATTGATGCGCGAGTTCGTGGGCATTCAGCCAACTGTTGAACACGCCCTGGCTCGTGATCGTCTGGTGTTCCATGCCCCCGCTCCACGGAAACTGGGCAAGGCCGTACTTTTCGCCCACGAACGGATACTCGCCGAAGACGTCCGGGCGGCTGAACGTCCCGATCTGCGTCACGAGGTCGGTCGTGCCGGATCGGACGCTTGACTCGCTCTCCGGATAGGCGAAGAACTGCACCGGCATGGCGCCGCCCGCGTGGCTGTAGTACTCGGTCCACGTGACGTAATTCGTGGCCGCCAGCGACACCAGGTAGGTGATGATGGGGCTTCCCTCATGCCACCGGTAGCGGCGCCGCCCGTCGGGAAGCGCGTCGATTCCCTCCAACGTGCCGTTCGATGCGACGACCATCCAGCCCGGAACGGTGACCCGAATATCGGCGGTGAACTTGTCGCCCAGGGAGTCCTTGCACGGCCACCACGTATGGGCGTACCAGGGCTCGCTCAGGCTCGAGGCCACGACCGTGCCGTTATGCGTGCTCCAGTCGAACGAACCGTAACCGAGCTTCTGGGGCGAGCCGTGATACGTTACGGCGACCTGAAAGGCCTCTCCGATGCCGTAGGGGCGGTCGAGCGTGATCTCGATCGTGTGCCCGGGCCGGGAGTAGACGGCGGGCGATCCCCCAAGCACGACGCCGTCCACGACCATGTTGTCCCGCAGGTCGACGGTGAACTGCGTCAGGCCGGGGGCGAGGCTCGTGACGGTCAGCGTGCACGTGCCGCTGATCGTTTTGGCGACCGGGTCGAGGGCGATGTCGAGAAGGCAGTGGGTGACGTCGGTCTGGTGGTCGGCCTCCTGCACTCCACGCGGATCCTCGGCAAGGAACCGGGCGAGCGTGGCCTTCAGGTGGCCGCAGAGCGGATCCTTGCCTTCGTCGTGGCAGTCCGCCACGCCGTCGGCAATCACGCCCTCCTCGGCGAACACCCCGAGGGCGATCGCCAGCGAGGCGACGCACGCGGCGGCCTTGCATCCCAGTCGTAGCGGGCGGGACATAGCTCGGCTTCCCCCTTGATGGCGGCTTCATTATACCTCATCGCCGCCGCCGGCGCAAGGGCGAAGACCTTCCCGATGAGGACGGTGTCGTCCGCCCGATGCCGAGGGATGCCGGATCGATGGCCGGGCCGTTGCCGTTCTCCGTAAGACAGACTCGCGTACGGCGCTGCGACCGTTCTGTCGTCCCTCCGGCGCCGGGAACGAATGAATGCTCAAGCCGAAAGCGGCACTATTGAGCCGCCCACAGCAGCGAAAGCAGCGACTGCCTCTGCTGATTGACCACGCCGAAGAGCGACGTGGTCGTGTCGATCAGCATGTTGAGTCGGCTCAAGTTGGCGGTCTCGGACGCGATGTCCGCATCCTCGATGGCACTGCGTGCCTCGCTCAGGCCCTCCTTCGTCTTCGACAGGGCATTGAAGGCGGATTGCACCTGGTACTTCTGAAACCCGCCGAGCTTCGCCGCCGTCGAGGCGACCTGCGTCAGCGCCTGCCGGGCAATATTGGCGGCGGCCGCGGGATCTCGGTCCAGCGTGGCCGAGCCGCCGCTCTTGAGGTCGGAGAGGTACCCGACACCGTACTGCCCGAGCTGGACGCTGTAAAGCCCGTTTATGCCGAGCGTTGCCTGTGTGTTCGCGTCGGTCCCAAGCTGATATGTGGCCCCGCCGTCGGTGACGGTGATCGTGCGCGTGCCGGTCGTGTTGTCGGCAAGGGTAAAGCTCATCGCGTACCCGTTGCCGCTCCAGTAGACCTTTCGCCCGTCCACGGACGCGCTCGCGCCGTTCACCGTCACCACGGCATCACTGCCCGTCAGCCGGGAGATCTGGCCCTGACTGACGAAGTCCTGGTCCCCGGAAAGCACCGATACGCTGATGATCGCCTCTGCCCCGTAGTTCTGGCTTTCGAGACGAATGGCGGTTCCCGACGCCGTGGCCGTTACGCCGGTCAGCCCGGCCACGCCGTTGATCGCACTCATGACGGTCGCCCGGTCGGCGCCCGCGGCAAGCGTGAGGCTGGTCGTCCCCGCCTGGCCGGTGATCGTCAGGATGGTCTGGGCGCTGAGCGTGGTGTTGCCGCCGCTCATGTCGACCCAGCCGGATGTGGCCGTGCTGGCCTTGGTCGCGGCGGAGGACACATTGACCACGAAGCTTGCGCTGGTGGCGTTCGACGGACGGACCGAGACCTCGACGTCCTTGATCTTTGCGGCGTCCGCGCCGGACATCGACGTCCGGATCGCATACGAACCGTCCAGCAGCCGGTGGCCGTCGAATGTCGTCGTTCCCACGATGCGATCGATGGCCTCGATCGCTTGGTCGATCTGCATCTGGTTGGCGGCCTTCTCTGCATCGGTGAGCGAGTCGCCCGCCGCGGCGGTCGCCAGTGTCGAGATCTCCGTCAGGAGCGACGACACCTGCGCCATCGCTCCGTCGGCGACGTTAAGCATGGCGTCGGCCTTCGATGCGTTGTTGATTGCCGCGTCCACGGCCTGGATCTCGTGGCTGAACATCGTGGCCGCGATCAGGCCGGCCGGATCGTCGGCGGCGCTGTTGATCCGCTTCGCCGTCGCCAGCCGCAGCATGGCGAGAGACTGCTGCTGATTCAGTCGGCTCAGGACGTTCAACAGGCCAAGCTCTGGTGATTGGCTGTTGATGGTCAGGCTCATTTGGGTTCCTTCGTGCGGCGAGGGTTCGCACGTCGCCTGAACCGTACGATATAAGGCGAGCCCGGCCAAATCGACGCGACCGACAAGGTCGTTCCGTTCGTAACATCGCGTAATATAGAAGGTTGGAGCATTGCTATCCCGGCGGCCCCAGCGTCCGTTCCGGATCGATGCCCGCGCGCCGCCGGTTCGGCGGGCGTGGTTCAACCCGCCAGTGTCGCGAAGTAGTGTTCGAAGAAGCGGTTCGGATCCACGTCCGTCGCGACCTCATGGCACGGCGGTCGCGCTTCGGCGTCAAATGCCGTGAACCCCGTAGTCTGCGGGTTTCGAGTTTCGATGCGCACCCGGCCGCGCGCGTACCCGCAGAGCGAAGGGTCGAACACCGTTGCGGCCGCCAGTGGGTCGTGGAAGAGCACGTGGCGGCGATCCCTGAGCCACACCTCGGCCATGTCCACGATGATCCGCAACGGGCCCTCGCGAAAGCGCCGCCGGAACTCATCCGCCGACAGCCGGCAGCGGGCGGTTACGTCGAGCCCGATGCATCGCATGACCGGGATGCCTGCGGAGAACACGGCTGCCGCCGCCTCCGGGTCCACCGAGACGTTCCACTCGGTGGGGCCGTAGCCGGTCCCGCGGTTGAAGTAGTGGCCGGCCATCAGGACGTGCTGCCGCAGCAGCGACGGGATCTCGGGGTCGATTGCATACAGCCGCCCGATGTTGGTGAGGGGACCGATGGTCAGCAGCGTGATCCGTCCGGGGCGGCCGCGGATCGTCCGGCGCAGGAAATCGACGGCCGTGTCGGGGACGAACGTCTGCCGGTGCGGCCGGTCGGCCAGAACGGCGGCCTGCGGGGCGGTCGGCTGGCGCTGCGGACCGCGCATCGGGTTCGCGGCCCCGCAGAGGATCGGCACGTCGGTTCGGCCGAAGGCCCTGCACAGGGCGTCGGCGAGCATGGCCCGGTTGTCGGGCTCGCCGGTGACGGTCGTGACGCCCAGCAGCTCGCAACGCGGCTGGCGCAGGAGGTACGCCAGCGCGAGGGCATCGTCGATGTTGGAGCCGATGTCGGTGTCCAGGAGCACGGGGAGTCGGGTCATGGGGCTTCTCTCTCACGAGCCGGGTCTTGTTGCCGCGGGCATCCATCGCAACGCGGCCCCGGATGCCGATGATTCTACCCCGGCGTTGTACACGTCAACGCTGGAAAACGGAAAAACGAGAAAGCGAGAAAACGGAAAACGTCTGATGATGCAGTGTACTCACTACCGCACCACAGGTGTATTTCCGATACGGCCCTCGGAGCGCGTCTTTTTCGCTTTTCCGTCGTTGCGCTGTGCAACGACGGCGTCTACCCTCCCGGTGTATTCTCGGCGCGAAAGGTCTTGATTCGCCGGGATCCGCACACCGGGCACCCGGCGGCGTCGGCCGGCTTGCGAAGGACACCGGTCGGGGCCGTCGACAGCGCTCCGGGAAGCGCATGTCGCCCGTTCGCCCTTTTGCAGCTTTCCGACGCCTGGAGCGTTCTTGACATATCATGACGTCATGATATATTGGTGTTCGTATGGCAGCGGCGGCACGGAATCTGATCCCCATGGAGACGCTCGAGCGGGCGGCAGCGGTCATGCGGGTGCTGGCGCATCCGCACCGCCTGCGGATCTGCGAGCTGCTCCGGTCCGCGGACGTCTCGGTAGGGGATCTGGCCCGTCGGCTGGGCCTTCCGCAGAACGCGGTGAGCCAGCATCTGGCCGTCCTGCGGGCGCACGGCGTGTTGGGGCGAAAGCGCGACGGTAAGAACGTGTACTATCGCGTGGTGCATCCCAGCGCGACGTGGATGCTTTCCTGTATCCGCAAACACACGTGTGAAAAAGGCGTGAGGCAAATATGGCGACAAAGAAAATCGTGATCGTAGGGGGTGTCGCGGGCGGGGCGACGGCGGCGGCGCGGGCCCGGCGGCTCAGCGAGGAGGCCGAGATCATCATCTTTGAGCGCGGGCCGGATGTCTCGTTCGCCAACTGCGGCCTGCCGTACCACATCGGCGGCGAGATCTCCAGCCGCGACGCCCTCCTGCTTCAGACGCCCGAGCGCCTGCGGGCGCGGAGCAATCTCGACGTCCGCGTCCGGTCCGAGGTCCTCTCGATCGACCGCAGGGCGCGCCGCGTGACCGTTCGCGAGCTGGACACCGACCGCGAGTACTCCGAGGGGTATGACAAGCTGATCCTGGCGCCCGGGGCCGCGCCGGTTCGGCCGCCCATGCCCGGCATCGACCACCCGCGCGTGTTCACCCTGCGCAACATGGTCGACATGGACAAGATCAAGAGCGCCGTCGACGGCGGCGCCAGGAGCGCGATCGTCGTCGGCGGCGGGTACATCGGCCTGGAAATGGCCGAGAACCTCCGGCGCCGCGGCCTTGCGGTCACGCTCGTCGAGATGCTTGATCAGGTCATGCCCCCGTTCGATCGTGAAATGACCGTGGCCATCAATCAGGCGCTGACGGCCAACGGCGTCCAGCTCGTCCTCGGCGACTCCGTCGAGGCCTTTGCCGATGCCGTCGGCCGGGTCCGGGCATCTCTCCGCAGCGGCACGGTTCTGACGGCTGATCTTGTCATTCTCTCGGTGGGGGTCCGGCCCGAGTCAAGGCTGGCGAAGGATGCGGGCCTCGAGGTCAACGATCGCGGCGGCATCGTCGTCAACGACCGGATGCAGACATCCGACCCGGACATCTACGCGGTCGGCGATGCGGTTGTGGTGAAGGACAGCATCACCGGGGCGGATGCCCTGATCCCGCTCGCGGGGCCCGCCAATCGGCAGGGCCGCATCGCCGCCGACAACATCTTCGGGCGCGACAGCCGCTACCGCGGATCCCAGGGTACGGCGATCCTTCGCGTCTTCGACCTGGTGGCCGGCATGACCGGCGCCAGCGAAAAGGTGCTGCGCCAGGCCGGCGTTGAGCACGAAAAGGTCTACCTCCACCCCGCCGATCACGCCGGCTACTTTCCCGGCGCCGCGCCGATGAGCATCAAGCTGCTCTTCGCCCGAACGGACGGGCGCGTCCTCGGGGCGCAGATCACCGGGACCCGCGGGGTCGACAAACGCATCGACGTTTTTGCGATGGCGATCCAGGCGGGCATGACGGTGTACGATCTCGAGGAGGCCGAACTGGCCTACGCCCCGCCGTACGGCGCGGCGAAGGATCCGGTGAACATGGCCGGGTTCGTGGCGGCGAACGTGCTGCGGGGCGATGTCCTCCTGGCGCATGCCGATTCGCTCGAGGGGCGCTTCCTCCTGGACGTCCGGGAGCCCGCCGAGCACCGGGCCGGCGCGGTGCCGGGTTCGGTGCTCATCCCCCTTGGTCAGTTGCGCAAACGCCACACGGAGTTGCCGCGAAACCGGCCGATCGTGACCTATTGCCAGGTGGGTCTGCGGGGCTACGTGGCCGCGCGGATCCTCAAGCAATTGGGCTACGATGTTCGCAACCTCTCCGGAGGCTACAAAACGTACTGCGCGTTCCATCCGGAGAACCAGGCGGGGGCCTGCCCGCCGCAGGCCACGGCCCCGACGAACGACCGGGGGGAGACCCTCCCAAACCCTTCTTGCGGTGACCGGACGGCGTGCGCCGCTCCGGTCGCCGATCAGACGCTCGATGTCCGCGGCAAGCAGTGCCCGGGACCGCTGTTGGCCGTCAGCGAGGCGATGCGCTCGCTGCGGGAGGGCCAGGTGCTCTCCGTCCTCGCGAGCGATTCCGGGTTCGCCTCGGACATCCAGCCGTGGTGCCGGTCCACCGGCAACGAGCTCCTTGCCATCGAGCGGCGCGACGGGCACTACGTCGCGACCCTGCGCCGGGGTGCCTGCCCGGAGGCCGCTGCGGCTCCGGCGGCAGCGGCCCGCGCCACGGACAAGACGATCATCGTCTTCTCCTGTGATCTCGACCGCGCCCTGGCGGCCTTCGTGATCGCCAACGGCGCGGCGGCGATGGGCCACAAGGTGACGATGTTCTTCACGTTCTGGGGGCTGAACATTCTTCGCCGTGCCGACGCGCCGCCCGTGCGCAAAGGCCTTCTCGATCGGATGTTCGGGTGGATGATGCCTCGCGGCCCGGAGAAGCTCGCGCTCTCCAAGATGCACATGGGGGGCGCCGGGACGGCCATGATGAAGCACGTTATGCGGACGAAGAACGTGGATTCGCTCGCGGTGCTGATGGACCGCGCCCGGGGGGCCGGCGTCCGGTTCGTCGCGTGTTCGATGTCGATGGACGTCATGGGCCTCCGCCGCGAGGAACTTATCGACGGCGTGGAGGTCGGGGGCGTGGGGATGTACCTGGGAGCGACCGACGCGTCCAACGTCAACCTGTTCATCTAGCGTCGCGGACTGTGTGCCGGGGCCTCCACAGCCGCGGGCTTGACGCCGGTTGTATCAATCCCTACAATCAGGAGTTAGCACTGGGTATGGCGTGACTCTGGAGTCGGCTTGACACCGCAACGCTGCCTCCCGGCGGCATTGCGTGGCAGGGTCGAGGAAGCGAAGTGGGCTTAACCATGTCCGAGCATTCCGCCGAAGTTTGCCGCGATCGTCGTGCGTGCCGTTCGGCATTTACCCTGATTGAGTTGCTGGTTGTTGTGGCGATTATCGCGCTGCTGGTGTCGATCCTGCTCCCCTCGCTCGCGCGGGCGCGGGAGTCGGCGCGTTCGACGCTATGCCTGTCGAACCTGAAGCAGTTGTGCATGGGCACGATGATGTACACGTCGGACTATAAGCAGACGTTGCCCGGTCCGCTTCATCCGGCGATGTACATTGAAACGTTCGATCTTCCGGACCTGAACCGGCGGATGCACCTGCCGGTCTACCTGATGAAGTATTTTACGGAGACGAAAGGCCGGGGCGATCTCACGGACCGCGTTTCGAAGTGCCCGACCGCCGAGGGCCTTCACACGCTCGATCCGCGAAACACGGGGACCTACGCGGGACATCGCCCGTTTCACTACGTCATAAACAGCGTGAAGCACGAGAAGACGCAGGGCCTCGGTACGGGGACGAACTCGAAGGCTGTCGGACCGCCGTATGCCGGCACGAATCCGCCCTTCTATTTCGGCGTCCGCTACCACGGCTGGACGGACGCCCAGTGGGGCGACGAGGACGCCGCAGGCCTGAGTGCGTTCGACAAGCGATACGGTTTCACGAACGGCGAGCGAAAGCCCAAGAGCATCGACCGCATCGACAAACCGGGCGAGGAATGGATGATCGCTGACGTGTGGTATGCGGAGGTCGTGCCGGCTCCGCGAACGAACCCCAAGCCGGCCGGTACATGGCCGTGGTTCCACGGGCGTGACTGGGGCGGGTCCATCGCGACCGCCGACAGGTTCTTTATTCCGACGTGGGCTTTCCATAACTCCACGAAGAATTTCGGGAGCACCAAGGACGCGGTGCTGAACGACAAGGATCCCAAGTCGCCGCGGTTCTGGTCCGGGCTGACCAACACCGGTTTTCTGGATGGACACGCGGCGGGCGTCCGCCGATGGCGAGGTACGCGAAACCCGTCTTTTGACTGAGACGGTCGTTTGGGCTGGTGTGCGTGGTGGAAAGAGTCGTGCGGCGCATGTATGCCCTCAGCATGGGCGTTCGCGCCGGCACGGGAGTCGGTGGCAGTCAGATCATGAAGGAGGCAAACGGTATGAGAAGTTCCAAACTGGCAGTCGGGGTCGGCGTGGTCCCGGTGGTTGTCCTGCTGGCGTTGTCGGGGCCGTCGGCCCTCGCCGCAACGCGGGTGCTGGACTTCGAGGGTCCGACGTACGGGACGGCGGATGATGCCTGCGTCAACGCGCCCATCCCGCCCATGTTCAATCGTCCGGGCTACTCGGGATCGACGAGCGCATTCATCCTGACGCCCACGGCGTGCGGCGAGGGCACGTTCGGCGGGGGCAACGGAAACGACAGTCTGCTGACCGCGCAGATCCTCGGGACGCGAAGCAATGAGCTGCGGTTCAGCTGGGTCGACCCCAACGACAACAACACGTGGCTTCGGGCGGTGACGGTAGGGACGGTGCGGTACCAGAATCCGACGGTGCATCTTGGTGTCGGGAGCAAGATCAGCATGAAGGTTCTCGTCGCGTGTTACGACGCGACGGAGACGGAGAACACAGCGGGTCAGGTCGAGTTTTCGCTGATGATCCAGGAGACCGGCACGACGGCCTCGCTCGGCGAGTACGCGGGGGCTTCGGGGCAGCTCGAAATGCTCGGGGTGGACGCCGTGTCCGGCAGCACGCTGACTCCGTCCGGCGGGGCGGTTGTCGGACACGGAACGGCGTGGACGACGATCACGTGGAAGATCCTCAGCACGACGGAGGTCGAACTGACCGTCGGCGCCAATGCGCCGGTCACCAAGACCATCCAGGCGCTGGGCACGTTTGGCGACGGAATCCTCTCCGCGCCCAACAACCGCGGCGGCCTGAACAGCCTGTGCATCCGCAAGGGCACCGCGGACACGGTTACCAAGAAGCTGTATATCAACGTGGATGACATCGTCATCGAGGCGCCCGGCATCTCCGATCCACCGGTCATCCAGACGCCGGTGGTCTCCGACATGACCGAGGTGACGGTCAACGGCGTCGATCCGAACGCCACGTTGGTCAAGCTGTTCAAGAACGCCGTCGAGGTGGCTTCCGCGGCGCCGCCGTTCAACCCGGGTGGCGGCTCGCACAAGTTCGTCGGCCTGACGCTCGCGGCCGGCGACGTTTTGACGGCCACGCAGGTCGTCGACGGCATCGAGAGCGCGGCGTCCGTGGCCGTCACGGTGAAGGATGCGCTGCTTCCGGTGGCCGACAACTTCGACGGGTACGCCGATCAGGCGGCGCTCAATGCGATCTGGCCGCGGACGAGCACGCAGCCGGACTTCAACATCACGCTCAGCACGCTCAAGGTGGCGAGTTGTCCGAAGTCCGTTCTCGAACCGGCGGCCAGCTCCGGGTCGCCGTCGCGGATCTACCAGAACCTCGGCGGCAACTTCGACGGCACGGACGCCAAGCCGCTCACCGTGACCGCGTGGATGTACCACGGCCAGAACGGCGAGAACGGCCGCAATTACATCGAGCTCCGCTCCTACAGCGGCGGCGGCTACCTCCAGGGCACGCTCAATCAGTTGCTCGCCCTGGGCATCTACGACGACACGTCGACGGGGATCACGCGAACCGTGTACAACGGCCGCGTGGCGCTGGGCACACCGGCGATCAACTGGTTCGACGTCACCGGCGCCACTCGCACGCCGGACGCCTGGGTCAAGCTCCAGATCAAAGTGAAGTCGTCCACGATTGACTTCACGGTCGTCACGCCGAACGGAACGTATACGGTGACCAAGACCCGCAACAATCCCTCGGCGCTGTTCAACACGATCGTGATCGGTTCCGGCCTGTCAAACGGGGGCGTCTATGCGTACTACGACAACCTCAGCATCTCGCTCGGCGAGCCTCCGACCGAGCCGTTCGGTCCTCCGGCCACCACGCCGGTGCCGGGTTCGCTCGTGGCGCCCGTCGAGCCGGGCGACACGACGGTGACCGTCGAAGGCCTCGACCCGAGCGCGACCGAGGTCAAGGTGTATGCGAACGACGTATTGATCGGCACGGCGTCGCTTTCCGGCGAAACGACCAAGGCGGTCACGGTCTCACCGGTGCCGTGCGGCCTTGTGGCGGCGACGCAGGTCATCGCGGGCGTCGAAAGCTGCTACTCGCCCCCGGCGAACGCCCTCTACACCGCGCCGGTGATCCAGACGCCCCTGCTTGCGGGGGCGTGTACCGTCACGCTGACCGGCCTGGACGTGCGGGCGAGCGAGGTGAAGGTGTACTCCGGCGACGTCCTGCTCGGCTCGGCGGCGGTCTCGGGCGAGACGACGAAGGCCGTCCCGGTCACGCCGCACCTTACGGGCGGGCAGGCAGTGCAGGCTTCTCAGGTGATCAACGGCTATGAATGCATCCGCAGCGCGGTCCAGACGGTTGCGACCCAGACGATCATCAAGCAGTGGACGCAGACCAGCTCGCTGCCCCAGGGTCTGACGGACCATGTGGTGATCTATTACAACGGCTATGTGTACTCCTTCGGCGGCCGAAGGGACAGCTCCGTCACGGCCGACACGCGCGGCAATAACTACGCCTACTACGCCGCCGTCAACGGCGACGGCAGCATCGGGCCGTGGACGGCGACCACCGTCCTTCCGGCGCGGCGGGCCATCGGCGCCGCCTACGGCTACAACGGGCGCATCTACTACTGGGGCGGATGGGACGAGACCTTCACCACCCGCAACACGTGCTGGTACACCACGCAGAATTCCGACGGGTCGCTGGGCTCGTGGACGGTCTCGAGCGTGACGATCCCGCCGTCGGCGTCCGCGGACCAGATGGACTCGTTCGGTCGCGGCGTTCTGGGCCTGGGCGACACGCTGTTCATCGTCAACGGCGAGGACAACAACGGCACGCTCACCAAGAAGTGTTATTACAGCAAGATCCAGCCGGACGGTGACTACGGCCCCTGGGTTGAGACCAGCCAGACGGCCAACGCCGCGTGGTTCCACGGTGTGCTCGCATTCGCCGGTACCTCGGAGAGTTACTTGTACTGGGTCGGCGGCAACTTCGGCGGCACGAACCAGCGCGAGGTTTATCGGGCGACCATCAATGCCGACGGGAGCCTTGGGGCGTGGGCCGAGGCCGGACTGCCCAACCTTCCCGCCGGACGGTACGAGCACGGCGTCGCCCTCGCGGGCAACACGGCGATTGTGCTCGGCGGTCTCGGTGGAAGCGGAAACACCACCGCGTACAACACGGTCTACTTCACCAAGATCGACCCGGCGACCGGCGGCATGGGAACCTGGTTTGCGGGAGCTTCGTATCCGATCAGCGTGGGACGTAACTGTGCCGTGGCCTATCCCGTCGGCGACAAGTGGTACGTGCTCGGCGTCGGCGGCGGGCCGTATTCCGGCGGGCCTCGAAGTGCGGCATGTTACTACACCCTGATCGACACGGACGGCGACGCCGACAGCTACGGCGACACGAGCGACAACTGTCCGCTCCTCCCGAACACGGATCAGACCGACGGCGACTGCGACGGCGTCGGCGATGCATGCGACGCGTGTCCGAACTCGCCGCCGGGTTCGAGCGTCGGGCCGGATGGATGCTCGCCCTGTTCGACGCCGCCGGCGGACGTCGACGGCGATACCGACGTCGACCTGACCGACTTCGGCGCGTTCCAGGCGTGCTTCAACGGGCCGAACCGCCCGTGGCCGGGGCCGCCCGTCGATCAGCAGAAGTGCGCGTGCCTCGACGCCGATGTCGACGGCGACGTTGACCTGACGGACTTCGGGCAGTTCCAGACCTGTTTCAACGGTCCCAACCGTCCGGCGGCGTGCCCGTGATGAAGGGGTAACGTCGGGTTCG
>CAZTVU010000025.1:30576-36752 GCA_964617025.1 uncultured Planctomycetales bacterium
CGGAGTGCCCGCCGTCCGAGTGCGGAGGTCTGGCCGTCTACGGTGACGGCACCTATACGGCCCCGCGCGCTCGGCTTGACCTGCCCGCCAACCGCGCTTACCCTGAGCAGCTCAGTGTGCACCCTGGAGTGGAGGCACCGGAGTCATCAGCTAAACAGGAGACATAGTTCATGCCAGTGAAAGTCGGAATCAATGGGTTTGGGCGCATCGGTCGTCTCGTCGTCCGCGCAGCGCTCGCCGATAAGGACATCGAGTTTGTGGGCGTCAACGACCTTGTGCCGGCGGAGAACCTCGCCTACCTGCTCAAGTATGATTCGACGCACGGTCGCGCCAACGTCGACATCAAGGCCGATGGCGAAAACATCGTCATCAACGGCAGGAAGATCCCTTGCTGCTCCGTCAAGGATCCGGCGCAACTGCCCTGGGCCTCGCTCGGCGCGCAGTACGTCGTTGAGTCGACCGGCCTGTTCACCGCCCGCGAGGGCGCCCAGAAGCACCTTCAGGCCGGCGCGAAGCGGGTCGTCATCTCCGCCCCCGCCAAGGACAAGGACATCCCGACGTTCGTCATGGGCGTGAACGAGGCGAAGTTCAACCCCGCCACGGACACCATCGTGTCGAACGCGAGCTGCACGACGAACTGCCTCGCCCCGATCACGAAGGTCGTCCTCGACAACTTCGGCATCGAGGAGGGGCTGATGACGACCATCCACGCGATGACGGCGACGCAGCCGACCGTCGACGGCCCGAGCAAGAAGGACCTCCGCGGCGGCCGCGGCGCCGCCCAGAACGCGATCCCGGCATCGACCGGTGCGGCCAAGGCCGTGGCCCTCTGCATTCCGGAGGTCAAGGGCAAGCTGACCGGCATGGCCTTCCGCATTCCGACGGCCGACGTCTCGGCGGTCGACCTGACCGTCCGTACGACCAAGGAGACGTCGATGGCCGAGATCAATGCGGCCATGAAGAAGGCTTCCGAGACGACGATGAAGGGTATCCTCGGCTACACCGAGGACCCGGTGGTCAGCAGCGACTTCATCGGCTGCCCGCTGTCGAGCATCTACGATGCCACGGCAGGCATCGAGCTGAACAGCCGATTCTTCAAGCTGATCTCGTGGTACGACAACGAGATGGGCTACTCCTGCCGCGTCGTCGATCTGATCAAGTATATGGCAAAGAAGGACGGTCTGCTGTAGGCGGGTCGCCCCTCGCCCCGGGCGTTTTCTCGAACGGATCCATCGGGCCGGTCGTCCCAACCAGGACGGCCGGCCTGTTTTACCCCGTCGCTGCAATATCGCAACGATGGGAAAACGAAAAAGCGGAAAACGGAAAAGCGAAAAAGGCCCTCGCGGATGGCTGCGGCTGGAAAGCGCCGGCGCTGGCTTGCGGGGGAACGTTCCATCGGCCCCTTTTCCGTTTTTTCGCTTTCTCGCTTTTTCGCTTTCCAGCGTCGCCGCAGGCAACGCGCGGGCGTGCTCAATGATACCGAGCGTACATGTAAAGCACGGCGGCCGTCACGATAGCCCACCAGAGCGTCGGGCTCCGCAGCCCGTGCATCTTTTCCCGCAGCTCCTCCGGCATCCGCAGGCTCTCCCGGTTCCAGATCATCCCCGCGAGTTCCGCCTCCGACTTGCCCTTCGTAAAGAGACTTACGACCGCGCACGTCAGCATGCACAGCCAGAAGCTGATGCCCGCCCAGTTCGCGAAGGGCTTCAGATAGGGGGCCCACGCCGCCGGCGACACCCGGTGCGACATCTCCAGGGCGACGGAGAGCGGAATCGTCAGCAGCCCGGCCGTCAAGGCCCCGGCGTGCGTCGTCCGCTTCCACAGGATGCCCAGCAGGAACATCGTGGCGATGCCGGGCGTCACGTAGCCGTATGCCTTGAGCAGGTAGACGAATACCGGCCGTTCACTGTGCCGCAGCAGCACGGTGGACCACAGGATGCCCATCAGCACAACGACCGCGCCCATGATCTTGCCGAAGCGAACGGCCTGCGCCTCGCTCGCCTTTCTGTTGATGTACGGCAGGTAGAAGTCTACGGTCAGAATCGTCGTGCACGAGTTCACGGCGCCCGACAGGTGGGACATGATTGCCGCGATCAACCCCGCCATCACCAGACCGATCAGGCCTTGGGGAAGCAGACTCTTGACCAGTGTGGGAAACGCCATGTCGGGCTTCTCCAGCCCCGGAAACAACCCCGGCGCCAGCAGCCCCGGCACCACGATGATCAGCGGCATCAGGAACTTCAGGTAGTCCGTGAAAACGACCCCCATCCGCGCGTGCCACTCATCCTTCGCCGCCAGCGTCCGCTGCACGATGAACTGGTTGGTCGCGCAGTAGAACGTGCTGATGCACAGGAACGAGCCCAGGTACTGCGTCCACGGGAAGTCCGGGTCCGTCGCCGGCAGCAGCAGGTGCCAGTCCTTTGATGTGGCCATCAGCCCCGACCAGCCGCCCGCCGCGTGCAGCGTCGCGAACGAGAGCGTCAGCCCCCCGACCATCAGCACGGCGAGCTGCACCATCTCCGTCCAAACGACGGCCCGCAGTCCGCCCAGGATCGTGTAGAAGCCCGTGAAAAGGGCCAGCGCGACGATGCTCGTCACCAGCGGCACGCCGAACAGCGAGTGCAGGGCGATCGCTCCGAGGTACAGCACCGCGCTGATCTCGACGAAGATGTAGGTGACCAGGATCAGGGCGGCGTACGTCACCCGCGCCCCGGCCCCGAACCGCTTCTGGAGGAACTCCGGCATCGTGTAGAAGCCGTTTCGCAGATAGAACGGCAGAAAGATCCACAGCAGGGCGTTGAACCCGATCAGGATCGCCGCCCACTCGATGCACATCGCGACGAACCCGTTGTGGTACGCCGTCCCGATCACGCCGATGAAGTGGTGGCTGCTGATGTTTGCGGCCACGATGCTCCCGCCGACCATCCACCAGGACAGTCTGTCGCCCGCAAGGAAGTACTCGCGCTTTGTGCGTCCCACCCGCCGTGAGGCGTAGTACCCCAGCGCAAGAATGGCCGCCATGTACGCCACGAAGATGCCGATGTCGATACCGCCCAGTCTCATATCGTGCCACCGATGTTTCCAGCGCGGCTTTCACCGCCGACGGCGTGCCGCGCCCCGTTGCCACTGCGACCCGCTGCGATGCGCGGGCACGATATCGGTTTCCCGGGGTCGCGACAACCCACCGGACCGGCGATCCGCTTTGCGCGATCCGTCGTCCGTTCGGCGCCTGTGGACTGCGGTGGCAACGCCACCGCTTTGGCCCGGATGGTCTGCCGCACGCCGGTACATCCCGGCGCGCCTCGGGAAGAGCGGCGGCCCGGCCGCCGCAGTCCAAGCGCGCGGGTCGCGCCGCAGAACACGGGCGGGGCTGCCGGTGCCCGAATCGAGGTTTGGGCGGAGTCTTCCAGCGCAACCGGCGAGCAAGACGCGCGTTTCCGGGTTACGGCCGAAGGCTGCGCTGAGCTTTTCCGGTTTTCCGCTTTCTCGCTTTGCCTTCGTTCCATAGCGCGGGCACGAAGCTTACCGAGGCTTCTGGAGCCCCAGGAGCATGCCCTGGCCGGGAGCGAGCCAGTTGGTTTCGCTTCCGGCGTTGACGGTGCCGGTGAAGGCGCTGGCCTGCACGAGGCGACCGGGCGACTTGAACTTCACCGAATACGGGGTCGACCGCGTCAGGCTCTTGTTGACGATCAGCACCCAGGGCCGGCCCTCGGGATCCTCGAACTCGCCGACGAGGAGATTGCCGCCGGCGACCTGATCGAGGAACCGGCTGGTCGTGACCGGCGCACAGCCCCGGGGGACCTCCGGGTGATGAAAAACGTGCACGCTCCTGAGCCGAATGTACGTAGGCGCGAGCCGGTGGATCTGCAGGTTCACGCGCCGCAGGAAGTGCCACGTCGCCGTCTTGTCGCCGAACGGATCGATCGGAGCCAGACGGTAGTTCTCGCCCGACGGCGTGAAATACGTGAAGTAGCTGATGCCCCGGGCGCCGTACGCGAGCGTCGTGTATGCCTGAAAGCGCAGGCCGGCCTCGGTCGGCTCGGCATAGCTGTAGTGGGCATTGGCCAGGACGATGTTCCAGAAGGGCACCTTGTGACGCAGCGCCGCCGCCCGCACCGTCTCGAGATTCTGGAAGTACCCGTCCCGCAGCGAGCCGTCCTCCATGAGCGCGTAGTGATCATAGCTGAGATACGGCGGCTTCACGACGGTGAGGAACGACTCGACGTACTCATCGTACGTCGGTACGCCCATCTGGGCCGCCGAGGCGTAGTTGGGGAAGAGGTTGATGTAGGGAAAGGCCTTCGGGGCGGCCTTGCGGACCGCTTCGGACCAGCGAGCAAGGCCGCTGTAGGCCGCCGCCCCCGGTTCGTCCCGCAGGTAGTAGCCGAAGACGGCGGGCTTGCCGGCGACGCGATCGACGACGGCCTTCACGCGGCGGGCGATCTCCGCATCCTCAAGCCCAGCCGCCGCATCGTCGACGTGGAGGCTGCGGTCGAAGACGATGCACTTCAACCCCGCCGAGGCGACGGCGTCGACGTGCTCCGGCTTGACGAAGCCGGCCAGGTTGAAGCCGCAGCGGCGGATGTCGTCAAGGATTTCCTTCTTCCCGGGCGTCCAGTCCCACGGCAGGATCGCGAAGTCCTCCGGGGCGGGCGGCGACTCTACGGCCGCCGGCTCCGCCGACGCCGTCAAGCCGGAACAGAACACGCCGAGAACGGCCGGAACAAAGGGGATCGCACGCTTCATGGCGGATGCCTCCCTGAATGCCATCGAATTCTCCGGCTACGTCGATCGGCAACTCGTGGCGGCGGCTAGGCATCCCTCGAGCACCTCTTCGAGCCGATCGAGGGGCCAGACCGTCGCGGCGTCGCTCTTTGCGCGATCGGGCTGGTCGTGCACCTCCAGAAAGAGGGCGTCGATTCCGACCGCAGCGGCCGCCCGCGCCAGCACGGGGACCATTTCGCGCTGACCGCCGGTGACCACCCCGCCGCCGGGGAGCTGACAACTGTGGGTGGCATCGAATACGACCGGGGCGAAGGCGCGCATGACCGGGATGCCGGTGAAGTCGTTCACGAGGCGCCCGTAGCCGAAGAACGTGCCTCGCTCGGTCAGCAGGACGTTCGCGTTGCCCTCGCGGCGGACCTTCTCGACCGCCAGGCACATTTGCCCCGGCGCGACGAACTGCCCCTTCTTGATGTTGACGGGCCGGCCCGTACGCGCGGCGGCGACGAGGAGGTCGGTCTGGCGGCAGAGAAACGCCGGGATCTGGAGGACATCGAGCACCTCGCCGGCGGGTGCCGCCTGCGCGGGCTCGTGAATGTCGGAGAGGACGGGGACGCCCAGCTCCGCGCGGACCCGGGCGAGGACTTGCAGACCCTTGCGCAGACCCGGTCCCCGGAAGCTGCGGGCGCTCGAACGGTTGGCCTTGTCGAAACTGGCCTTGAAGACGAACGGCATGCCGAGCGAGTCGCAGACCCGGCGGGCGGTCTTGCCGACGGCGAGGCAATGCCGAAGCGACTCGATGACGCACGGGCCGGCGATGAGGGCGAGGGGCGCCCCGCCGCCGATGCGGATGTCGCCGATCCGTACCGTGTGGCTCTTCATCGCGCGCATCCTACCGGTGTAGGCCGCTCCACGCCAGCCGGCCAGGAGGCCGGGGCGCCGGGCCGCAAGGCGTGTTCGGCAGTTGACGTCGCCGGCCCCGCCGGTAGGATGGGGCCTCGAAGTCGCGGTCCGGCAGGAGTCAACCGGCACGGCACGAGGACCCCGACGGAAAGACAACCGCGTTGACGGGTACGAGGTGAGACGATGGCGAAGAAGACGATCGCGCAGGTGGATGTGAAGGGCAAGAAGGTATTGATCCGCGTGGACTTCAACGTCCCGCAGGACGATCACGGCGGCATCACCGACGACCGCCGCATTCGCATGGCGCTGCCGACGATTCAGCACGTGCTGAATAACGGCGGCAGCGTGATCCTGATGAGCCACCTGGGTCGGCCGGAGGGCAAGGACCGTCAGGCCGATGCGCGGTGGACGATCAAGCCGTGCGCGGATCGGCTGAGCCAGTTGCTCGGCCGGCCCGTGAAGTTCGTGCCCGATGTCGTGGGGCCGCAGGTCAGCGCGGCCGCCGCCGCCATGAAGCCGGGCGACGTGCTCATGCTCGAGAACGTCCGCTT
>CAZTVU010000026.1:0-8679 GCA_964617025.1 uncultured Planctomycetales bacterium
AGAATCGAACGCCCCTTGCTCATGTATTGGTTGATCGTCTCGGCCTGCCGCCCGTACGCGCGAAGGTCCACAAAGCAGACCTCCTCGCGCATGTTGCCGTCCTGCTGTCGCCACCTGCGGTTCATCGCCATGCCGAACTCGCACACGGGCGTGTTGTTCGGCGTGTACGAAAGCTGCGGGTCGCGCGTCAGGTTGCCCGCGAGAATCACCCGGTTGTATCCGTTCATGACCTGGGCTCCTGGCTTGTCGCCTGATCAGTCTTTCTCCGGCTCGGCACCGGGCTCGCTCGGTTCGTCCGCCGGCGGCAGATCCGGCGCCGCGTCCGCGGCCCGAGGCGCGTCCTCCTCCCGCGACGCGCGGGACCGCGGCGGCCGATCGCCGCGATCAAAATCCGGCACCGGCTCGGGCACCTTGTCGACGGCGGCCTTCATCTCCTCGTCGTTCATGTGATCGACGCGGAGCACGAGGCACCGCAGGATGTGTTCCGAGAGCTGCACATCCCGCTCCAAACCGGCGATCCGGTCGCACGGTGCGCGGAAATACGTCAGCACATAGCATCCCCGCTTTCGACCGCGGATCTCGTAGGCGAGCTTTCGCTCATCCCACCGCTTGCACGCGATGAGCTGCCCTTCGGCACGGCTGATCAGCCGCTTGACCTCCGCCTCGACGTTCGACCACTCGGCGGCCGCCGCCGGGTCGAACAGAAACATGCCTTCATACGCTCTCAAGATGCGACTCCTTTGTCCGACTTTCCCGGGCCGGCGCCGTCGCTGCGGCGCTCGGTCCGATTGAATCTGTTCATCGCCGCCGTCACGCCCTCGACGATCCAGCACTCCACCGCATCCGCCGCCCGACGAATCGCGGTCTCGGTGACGGCCTCCTCCGCCGCCGAGAAGCTGCCGAGCACGTGCGACACCGCATCGTCCCGGCTCGCACGGCCGATTCCGATCCGCACGCGCGAGAACCCGTCTGAGCCCAGAAGCCGGATGATGCTCTCCAGGCCCCGGTGACCGCCGGAGGATCCCGACGCCCGCACGCGCAGCTGTCCCGTCGGCAGGTCCAGATCGTCGCTGACCACCAGCAGGTCTTCGATCGCCAGCTTGTGAAACGCCATCGCCGCCTGCACCGCCTGCCCGCTGAGATTCATGAACGTCAGCGGCTTGAGCAACAGAACCCGCTCTCCCGCGATCACGCCGTCGCCGACCGCCGCGCTGAACTTCTGCCGGCCCATGTCGATCCGCCACCGATCGGCCAGCTCGTCCACGACGCGAAAGCCCAGGTTATGCCGCGTATCCTCGTAACGGCTCCCCGGATTTCCCAGACCGGCCACGAGCTTCATAAGTCAGGCGACCGTCGACACGACGAAGGCCGCGGTCACTTCTTCTCCTTGTCGCCCGCGTCCTCTTCGGCTTCCGGCTTTTCCTTGCGGATGAGCTCGGGCTCCGCCGGCCCGGCCTCCTCCGCCACCGGCACCGCCGCCTCGACCTCCGCCATTGGGGTGCGAACCGTGCAGACCACCACCTCCGCCGCGCTGAGCATCCGCATGCCTTCTGCAAGCGGGATGTCGCTCACGTGCAGCGCATCGCCGATGGCCAGACCGCTGACGTCCACGCGGAGGTTCTCCGGAATCGCCGTCACCAGGCATTCCACCTCCACGTCCGAGACCACCTGGTCCAGAATCCCGCCTTCCTTGACCCCTTTAGGCGTGCCGCGAAGATCAAGCGGCACCTTCACGCGGACCCGCTCGTCCAGGCTCACGCGTGCGAGATCCACATGCACGGGCGCCAGCCCGAGGTGATCGTACTGCACCTCCTTGATCAGCACCGGATGCTTCCGACCCTGCAGCTCCAGCTCCAGCAGGTGCGTGCCCTGGTGGAGCAGGATCTCCAGGTCGTGCCGCGGCACCGCCACGGGAACCGGATCCTCGCCGTGCCCATAGACGATGCACGGGATCCTCCCGGACCTGCGCAAACGAGCGGCGGCCCGCGACCCCGCGGCCACCCGCGATTCCCCCTTGAGGCTTGCCAACTCCATGCTGTGTCACTCCTGATAACGTCAGCCCGCCGGGCACCTGCCCCGCCGCGAGCAACTCTTTTCAAACAGCGCACTGACCGACTGATTCAGATGAATCCGCTGGATGGCCTGGGCCATCAGCTTCGCGACCGACCGGACCTCGATGTTGGGAAGCTTGTGGCGGACCTCCTCGGACAGCGGAATCGAGTCGCTGATCACCACCTGGTCCACCTGGGCGGCCAGCAGCTTGTCGGCCGCCTCCCCGGCGAACACCCCGTGCGTCGCGCAGACGAAGAACCGCGCCGCCCCGTGCTCCCGCAGAATCCGGACGGCGTTGTACACCGTGTTGCCCGTCGTGATCATGTCGTCAAACAACAACACCGTTTTCCCGCGAACGTCGCCGATGATTCGCGTGGCCTCGGTCTGTTCGCCGCTGATTCGCCGCTTGTCGATCACCGCGAGATCACTGCCCAGGCGGTCGGCATACGCGTTTGCCGTCTTGATGTTGCCCACGTCCGGGCTGACGGTCACGTGATTCGAGATACGCTTGGACCTCATGAACTCGCAGATGACCGGCAGCGCCGTGAGGTGATCCACCGGGATGTCGAAGAACCCCTGGATCTGGTCGGCGTGCAGGTCCATTGTGAGAATCCGATCCGCTCCCGCCTCCGTGAGCAGGTTCGCCACCAGCTTGGCGGTGATCGGCGTGCGGCCCTCCGCCTTGCGGTCCTGGCGGGCATAGCCGAAGTAGGGCATGACCGCCGTGATCCGCCGCGCCGACGCCCGACGCAGGCAGTCGATGAAGATCAGCAGCTCGATCAGGTTCTCGTTGACCGGCGGACACGTGGGCTGGATGACGAAGCAGTCGCGCCCGCGAACGTCGTCCTCCAACTTCACAATCGTCTCGCCGTCGGGAAAACGCTCGATTCGCGCCCGCCCGGCGATCTTCGTGGCCAGAGCCACGTTGCCCGACCCGCCGAAGATGCGCAGCCCGTCGGCGGCGCCGTTCCTGACCGTGGCAGTCTGCACGGCCTCGGTCGGGCTGAATTCGGACTGTTCTCGGCCGCGACTGAGATTACCGGGGGTCCTCATGGCGGTTTCCAGCGAAATCATTGCCCTTTGAAACACGCGAACCGTTCGTAACCACCGAGCCGGGCGTCACATGCGCCCCGGCGGCCAGGTTCAACGGAGCGACCAGGATCGAACCGCTCCCGATGAACACATCGTTCTCCACCACCGTCGGGTGGATGTTCTGGCCGTCGAAGTTCGCCACGATCGTCCCCGCGCCGACGTTGACACGCTCGCCGATCGTCGCGTCGCCGATGTACGTGAGGTGCCGGGCACGAGTCCCTTGGGCGAGCGAGGCGTTCTTGAGCTCCGTGAAGACGCCCACCACCACGTCGTCCCCGATGCACGTCCCGTCACGGATATACGCGAACGGACCGATGCTGCATCGCGCGCCGATTTGCACGCGCCCGTGAATATACGTGAACGGATGCACCACCGTGTCCCGGCCGATCTTCGCCCGCGCGTCGATCCACGTGTTCGGCGGGTCCACGATCGTCGCACCGCCCCGCATTAGCGCGTCTTGGATGCGGGCCTGCATAATCTTGCCCACTTCCGCGAGCTGCTGACGAGAATTCACGCCCATCGCGTCCTGCGGGGCGACGGCCGTGATCGCCACAGCCCGGTACCCTTGGCGAATCAGGATGTGCAGCGCGTCCGTCAGATAGTACTCGCCCTTCACGTTGTTCGGCTTGATGTTCTCAAGCGCCGAGAAGAGCAGCTTCTTGTCAAAGCAGTAGTAGCTCGGATTGATCTCCTTGATGCGAAGCTGCTCCGGCGTGCAGTCGGTATGCTCGACGATCCCCTGGAGGTTGCCGTAGGCGTCGCGAACAATGCGACCGTATCCGGTCGGGTCCTCCAGGATGGCCGTCGCCAATGTCACCGCCGAGTGCTCCCGGTCATGCGTTTCGATCAGGAGCTTCAACGTTTCCGCCCGCAACAGCGGCATATCGCCGGCCAAGATCACCACGTTGCCGTCAAACTCCGACAGGGCGTCGCGGCAAATCTGAACGGCGTGCCCCGTGCCCTTCTGCTCGGCTTGCTCGACGTATTGCAGGCCCGGCTCGTCCTGAAAGGCGGCGATGACGTCTTCCCGGCGATACCCTACCACGACGACGATCCGGTCGATCCCGGCCTCGCGACACGCATCCAGCACATAGGCCATCATCGGGCGGCCGCAGACCTCGTGAAGCACTTTGGGAAGGTCGGTGACCATCCGCGTGCTCCGGCCGGCAGCCAGGATGACCGCGGCACAGGGCCTGCGAACCGCTTCATCGCTGTTCAGAGCCTGCTTCGTCATCATGCGAGCCTTCCAGAAAGCGGATGACCTCGGACAGCGGCGACAACGCCCGCCCTTCCCAAACGCACTACCCGGCCTGGACTCGAACCAGGAATGCCAGGACCAAAACCTGGTGTGTTACCGATTACACCACCGGGTAACCCGGCCCCCGTCGGGCCCAAAGCCGATCGCGCGACTGCGCGACCGTAACCTTTTTCGGGGACGAGAGTAACACTCATTCGCCCCACCGAGGATGCGACGACTCCGATAGAGTGGTCGCGGCGACGCAGACCCTTTCCGAGGCCTGAACCCCCTGCCGCGAAGCGGAGGCCCATCGTCCGATTTCGGACCGCCCCATATGAAAGAGTGCGTGTTGGCTACGTTTCCGGCCAACAACCGGAGGTGTCATGCTATCCAAGACCTGCCCCGAGGTCAAGGGCGGCATTCCGTATGCGGTACGCTTCGCCATCCGCGGATCAGGAGCACCGAAACCGCCATGGTACGCCCGGTCTCGGCGGCCGCCACATCCGATCCAGCCATGGGGAGCCGGCGAGAGAGGTCGTCCAATCTCGCGCATCATCAGGTCCTTGTTCCAGAGGCGTTACTGCAGATAAGGCGCCACGATCCCGCGCCAGAGTTCGTAACCCTTCCGGTTGAGGTGGAGGCGGTCGGGGCCGAACAGATCCGCGCGGGGCCGGCCGGCAGGGTCAAGCATGGGCGTGAACACATCGATGTAAAGCAGACCCCGATGAGTCGCCGCGTAGCAGCGGATCAAGTCGTTCGCCTCGCGCATGGCCTCCAGTCGCGACGCACGGGCGGGACTGGGCTTGATCGAGATGAAGGCAATCGGCACATCGGGCAACCGGCTGCGAACTCGGCGGACGAACGCCTTGTAGTCCTCAAACACCCGGCGGGGGGATCGGCCGGCGGCGATGTCGTTGTCGCCCGCGTACAGAACCACCAGCCGCGGCCGATATGGCGCAATGATGCGGTCCACATACCGGGTGCAATCGGGAATGCTCGATCCGCCAAACCCGCGGTTGATAACCGGGATGCCGGGGAAATCGGCGGATAGATCCTTCCACAGCCGAACGGACGAGCTCCCAACGAACAGCACCGCGTTTGCCGGAGGGGGCCGGTCACGATCGGCCTGTTCGAATGCGGCAATCTGCGGTTCCCACCGGTCGATGCGACCGGCCTTCTCTTCAGGCTGCCGGCAGGCGAGGCTTCCGACCACAAGGCACGCGCACGGAATCACCGCGTGCGATCCGCGGAGAGCCCTGAACCCGGATCGGCCGCGAGCCGGCTGGGGCTGACCGCGCGACGCTTTCGGTATATCCGGTGCTTGCTCTGCTGGGTGAGCCATTGACTTTGTCTCCAAGGCCCAAGGCCGCCGCAAGTGCGGCCGGCGGAAACGTCACATTGTCAGCCCAAATGCGGCAGAAACAAGCGACCTTCGGAGATTTCGTCTCGCCGCTACCCGGCGTCGGCCCTTGCCCGGCGGCCGGACATCGCCACGACCCACGCGAACCGGCGGATCAAACCGGACAGGCGGCACAGTCGCATGTCAACACCGTCGAGCTTGCGCAGAAGCCAGGTCGGCAGGCGCCGCAGCCCGCACCAGAACAGCGGAATTGTTGCGAGGGACGCACAAAGGTGATACTCGCAACGGAAGTCCTGGAACCAGACCGCCAACTGCCGCAGGTGCTCCGGCGTGAACGGGTGTTCCGTGGGTACGCGCATCTGCGGCGTAAGATTGCGGAATAGGTTGATGACCGGGTTCGTTCCCAAGGGCTCCCAGAAGATGAAGCGGCCGCCGGGCCGAAGCACCCGTACGACCTCCGACGCAAACCGATCGAGGTCAAGATGATGGACGATTGCCTTGCCCAGCACCGCATCGACGCTCTGATCGGCGAGCGGAAACCTCTCGGCGTCGGCCACAAGGGGTATCATCCGGCCCCCGCCGACATAGCCCGGGTAGGCGCGGACCTGACGAACCGCCTCGGACGATATGTCAAGGGCAATCACGTCGGCCCCGCGCTGTCGCATCTCGCGGATCGGACCCGCCGCGGTTCCGCAGCCGACAAACGCAACGCGCTTGCCCTCCAGAGGGTGCATCTTGCGAAAAATGTCATCCCAGGCCAGCGAATTGATTTCGCCGTAGAATCGCTCCCGGATGCCGCCCCCCTGAGCGTACTCGTGGTCCCAGAACTCCTGCTCGTGCCGTTTGTCGTCCATGCGGCCTATTGTAGACATCGGCCGTCACTTGGCACGCGCTACCCTGATTCCGGTGAAAGATGCGCACGTGCCCGGCGAGATCCGCGCGTCGCTCGCGGGCTCGGAAGGGACCCGCCGTAGGCTCCCCGTGCCCGGCCCGGGCAATGGGCCGCTCGCGTCATGGACGTCGCCGACGTATCCTTTTGGAAACCCGGTCCCTCCGAGGCCGTGAGGCACCGGACGCCCAAGGAGAGTCGCTCATGTTGATTGTTCTCGTTCACGTGCATGTGAAGCCGGAATCGGTGGACGCGTTTCGCGCGGCCTCGCTTGAGAACGCTCGGCACAGCATTCGCGAGGCGGGTGTGGCTCGGTTCGATGTGATCCAGCAGTTGGACGACCCGACTCGGTTCGTCCTCGTGGAGGTGTACCGCGACGAGGCCGCCGCCGCCGCCCACAAGGAAACGGCCCACTACGCCCGGTGGCGGGATACGGTCGCCGACATGATGGCCGAGCCGCGCAAGGGCGTGAGGTACACCAACCAATTCCCCGACGACGCGGGCTGGTGACGGCGATGCAATTTGAGTTCGCAACGGCCACACGAATTGTGTTTGGCGCCGGGACGAGCGCGGGGCTCGCGTCCTTTGCGGCGGAGCTGCTCCCTGATGACGGTCGCCGGCGGGCGCTTTTCGTCGCCGGCCGCGGAATCGCACACACGGATGCACTGCTGGATCAGCTTGAGCGACGCGGGATCGAGCCGGTTCGCTTCGACGTCGACGGCGAGCCGACGCTTGACACCGTTGAGCGGGGTGCAAAGCTGGCGCGAGACCGCGCGTGCGGGCTCGTGATCGGCCTGGGCGGCGGCAGTGCGATGGACACCGGCAAGGCCGTCGCGGCGATGGCTACCAACCCCGGAGAGCTCCTGGACTTTCTGGAGGTAATCGGGGCCAACCGGCCGTTGTCGCGGCCGCCGCTGCCGTACATCGCCGTGCCGACGACCGCCGGCACGGGGGCGGAGGTGACGCGCAATGCGGTGCTGGCCTCGCCGGAGCACCGGGTCAAGGTGAGCCTCCGAAGTCCGCTCATGCTGCCGCGTCTCGCCGTGGTGGATCCTCGGTTGACGCACGAGCTGCCTCCCAACGTGACCGCAAGCACCGGCATGGACGCCCTGACCCAACTGATTGAGCCGCTGGTGTCGGCCCGCGCGAACCCCATGACCGACGCACTCTGCCGCGAGGGCATCGGCCGGGCGGCGCGTTCTCTGCTGCCGGCGTTTCGCGACGGATGCAACGGAACGGCCCGCGAGGACATGTCGCTCGCGAGCCTGTTCGGCGGCCTCGCGCTTGCGAACGCAGGCCTCGGCGCGGTACACGGCCTCGCCGGTCCGATCGGCGGCATGTTCCCCGCGCCGCACGGGGCCGTGTGCGCGGCCCTGCTGCCGCACGTGATGGAGATCAACGTCCGGGCCCTGCGCAATCGCGGTCCGGACATGGCGATCTCGCGTTACGCCGAGGTGGCGGTTCTGCTGACGGGAGATCCGGCCGCGACGGCCGATCGCGGGATCGAGTGGGTACGGAAGCTTTGCGAGGAGGTCGCCATTCCGCGCCTGGGTGCGTACGGCGTGCGGACCGAGGATCATGGGCGAATCGTGGAGATGGCACGCGTCGCGAGCAGCATGAAGGCCAACCCCGTTTTGCTGACGCCGGAAGAGCTGCACGAGATCCTCGCGCGAGCAACCTGATGCCACCTCGGGGTAAAGAACCCATGCCCGGCGCGCGGCCCGCAGCCTATCTCGCCCCTCCAAGACTGCACGCCGCGTCGCCTTCGGGGGCTTCCAAACCTTGCGCCCGGAGCCACAAATCGTCGCCTCTTTCCGGGTCCCGAAAGGTGCGAAGATGCCCGGCTCGTGACGGCGCCATCCGCAAGACGCCCGCGGGAACTCGACCGCCGTACTACAATCGCGTTGACGTGAAACCGGCTTCTGTTAGAGTCTTTCAACGAAACATGCGCATAAGACGTGCGCATCCTTTGGTGGCGGCCTCGGGCCGCGTCAGGTTGTCTGCATGAGACTCGCTTTCAGTACATCCGTGAACCCGTCCTGGGATCTT
>CAZTVU010000026.1:8689-18549 GCA_964617025.1 uncultured Planctomycetales bacterium
CGCTTCGGCTGGCGCGAGAGCACGGCTATCAGGGGATCGAAATCGCCGCATTGCGGGGGCAGGACATCACGCCCTTCGCGGCAGACCTGGCGAGTGATCCGGCGGCCGTGCGGCAGTCGTTTGCCGACGCGGGCGTCGAACCGGTCTGTCTCGGCACGCCGTTGCGGTTGTTCGCGATCGACGCGCACGAGGCCAACCTGACTCGGAACCGACTTCACGGCTTCGTCAGGCTCGCGGCTCAGCTTGGTTGTCCCTTCGTCCGGGTCGGTTACGGCGACCCGCCCCCCGCGGGCGATCCCGGGGCGGCATTCCCGTGTGTGATTGAAGCGCTGCGCGATGCAGCCCCGGCCGCAGCCGAGGTCAACGTGACAATCGTGCTGGAGAATGATGCCGGTTTTCCCGGCAGCCGTGACCTCTGGTACGTGCTTGACGCCGTAGGACACCCATCGGTCGCATGCTGCTGGAATGCGAGTCACGCGATGACCATCCGCGAGCGACCCACGCTTTCCGTCCCGCGGCTGGGTGCGACGATCCGGCTGGTCCATGTCTGCGACCGGCAAGTGGGAGACGACGGGCAGCCGCTGGGTTATTCGCCTCCCGGCTCCGGAAAAGCCGAGTTGCCACGATTGATCGCCCTGCTGCGCGGCATCGCGTACGACGGCTACGTCGTATTCGACTGGCCCCGGTCCCCTGCACCCGCACCGGCCGACCCCGAGGCCGCGCTGGCGACCGCTGCGGCCTTCCTCAGGCAGCAAATCGAGGCGAAGGGCGAAGTGCTCGCCGCCTACAAGGGCGACAAGACAGCCCCCCGCTATGCCCCGCGGTCTCCGCGACCGCCGGTGCGTATCCGCTGACTGCGCATGACCGTTCACTGGATCTGGATCGCACTGTGGGGTGGCGTCGCGCTGGGGGCGGCCGTGAGCGCCGTCCTCGCGCTCCGTCGGCAACCGGAGCATCCGTTCGGCTGGGCGATGCTGATCGCCGCCGTAAGTCTGTGCGCGGCGGGGGCGATCCTCGCGGTCGGGGGCCGACAGCCGGAGTTCCTGCAATGGGCCACTCACGGCGCGGCGGGTCTGTGCCTGGCATGGATGGTCCTTACCGCAGCCGTGGGCCGCTTGCCTGTACGAATCGCGGGCCGGTGGAACATGGCGGATGTGGCGCAGTTTGTTTCGCTGGCCGCGGGCATGACGGCGGTGCTGTTGCTGACGTATCTGGCCACCGTAGAGGTAGTATTTCGAGTATTCTACCTGGCAGGCTCGAGTTCGTTGGGCGCCTCGCTGCCTCCGACGGTGATGGCGGTCCGCAACGCCATGTCGCCGAACTCGGCCCTCGCAGACCTCGCCGCCATCGGCATTGCAGCGGGAATCGGCACGCGGCGCAGCCGCGAGACGCCGCTTGTCGCGCTTCTGCTGTGGCTGACCACGTTTGCGGCGCTCTGGGTGGGCCTGCGCATCGCCCCCGTTCGCGCCACGTCGCGACCGGACGGCACACCCGCAATTGCCACAAGTGCGGCCTGGGTCGGGGTGTCGCTGTTCTGCGCCTCGGTGGGACTTGCGGCCTTTGTCCTCGGGCGGCGAGTCCTGCATGGCTCCCGGCGACGACGGGCGTGGCCCGACGGCCTTAACGGGCTGCTGGCCGCGCCGACCGCCTGGCCGGGGTTTCCCATGAGCGCCGGGATCATAGCCGTGATGATCCTCGCCGCGGGCTGCCTTACGCTGGGACAGGCATGGACCTTCGCCGCCGCGGCAATCGCCGCCGCAGCCATGCTGCTCCTGGCGGAGAGCGACTGGAGCGAGGGCACCGCGGAAGCCGGCATGGCGTTGGCCACGCTGGCGGTCGCCGCCCTGATGCTGGTAGGAACCAGCGCCATCGGGGCGGGGCTGAACGACTACCCGGTCCTGTTTCGCCGCGTGCTGGTTGCCCTGGGCATCATGACCTGGCTGTGGTACTGGCTCGCCCGGGTATGGGAGCAGCAGCTTCATGCCGGGAGGGCCTGGACGACGACCGGACGGATGATCCCGCTCGCTCGCCATGTGGGGTTCATCGTGGCTGGCATCGGGGTGTTCATGGCGATTCATCTCGCCGTCTGGCCGAAGATGCCCCTGGTCACCGACGCCGATCGTTCGCACGGGCGTTTTGCCGGCGGCTTGCTCGCCCTTTCGTTCTTCGCGGTCTCGCTCATCTGGACGTCGACGCGATACCGCAGACCCATGCTGGGTTGGCTGTCGATCTTCGCCGTCGGTGCTTTGCTGGTGTTCGTGCATCTTCGCACGCTGGGGTCGGGGGCGAACCTCTGGATCTCGCGTCGGGCCCCCCTGCTGCTTGCGTGCGCGGCACCGATCACGGCCGGCCTGGCGCGGCTGCTGCGCCTGACGCCCGCGAATCCCTATGCGGACATCCTCCCCGCGTGCGGCGTGATGCTGCTCCCGTTCGCCACACTGGTGTCGCTGCACGTGATGCACGATTCCGAACTTGCCGGCCGCTGGGTCGTCGCTGCCGCCCTGGGCGTGTTGGCCGGCTGGTATGCGATACTGAGCCGCGTGCCGGGCCTGCGAAGCCTCGTGTGGATCGCGCTGCTGCTCGGCGCACTGGCCGTGGTCGCCGCAAGGCGGTGGTTTCCATGAGGATGACGGTACAACGGGTGCGGGAAGCGTCGGTGAGCGTGGACGGCCGAATCGTCTCGCAGATCGGCCGGGGCCTGCTGATATACCTGGGCTGTGCGAAGGGCGACTGCGATGTCGACGCGCGGTTTCTCGCGGAGAAGGCCGCCGGCCTGCGAGTATTCGCCGACGAACAGGAGAAGATGAACCGGAGCGTGGTCGATGTCGCCGGTGAGGTGCTCGTCATCAGCGCATTCACGCTCCAGGCGGACGCGCGCAAGGGGCGCCGGCCTTCCTTCGACGCGGCGGCCACGGCAGACGAGGCCCGACCGCTTTGTGAGCGCTTTGTCGAATACCTTCGTGCCGCCGGTCTGAGGGTTTCCACAGGCAGCTTCGGCGATCATATGCTCGTGGGATCGGTGAACGACGGACCGATTTGCGTGCTCCTCGATTCGAAGAGGCTGTTTTGATTGAGCGACGGCAGGAACTGAGAGTTTGGAGTTCAGAGTTCGGCGTTTGGAGTTCCGAGTTTGGCCGATGACTCTGAGCGAGATGGTAATCAGCGAGGGGACGAGGGTTTGCGGTTTGGGGTTTCGGGGCGTGGGGTTCGAGGGACGGATTCGCCGAGTAGCGGCGCAAAGGCTTGAAATGAATCGTAGCTGCATGCGACGTCTTGTGTTGTCCGGTGCGGGCGTGCTCTCGCTCCTCGGCCTCTCGTCGTCCACATCGGCGGAGGCACCGCCGGTCCCGGCGAGCCGACCGGCCGAGGCCGACCCGCTTCGGCCGGACGACCTGGCACTCGTGTTCAACGCCGGCGTCCCGGAGTCGCGCAAGCTGGCCGAGTATTATGCCGCGAAGCGTGGTGTGTCCCCCGACCGACTGATCGGCGTGCGGCTCCCGGAACGGGAAACGCTTGATCGGATGCAGTACGTGTCGGTCGCGAGGGAGATCCGCACCGCTCTCCGCGCCGCCGGCCTCGACGAGCGCATCCGATGCCTCGTGACATTCTACGGAATGCCCATCCGCGTCGGCGCATTACAGCCCGGCAACTACCAGAAGACCCTCGCACGGCAGCTGGAGATCGATCTGGAGAACGTCGCCGCACAGCTCGACGCCCGGACCTCGGCGACGGAGGCCTTGGCAAAGCCGACCGGCACCTCCGGACCCGCCAAGGCCCCGACAACAGGCACCACGGTCAACGTCAAACGCGCCGCCGAGCGGTTCGCGGCGGCCAAGGCCGCCGTGGCCGCCCGGCTGCCCGCGATCTCCGACGACCGTCACCGGGCTGAAGTCGTCCAGAGGTTCTTCGACCTGCTGGAGGATGTCGAGGGCACCGCCGGCCTGCTGGCACAGATCCGCGCCCGGCCCGGCGAGGGCCACCCGTCGGCGGTCCGCCGGCTTGACGCAATGCGTGCCCTTGTCCAGGAGCAGGAGCGGCGGATTCCGGAGTGGCTGAGCCTTCCGCCGGACTCGCGGGAGCGTGTCGAGGCCCGCGCGACGATCCGCAAGGTGTGGGGGCTTCTGGGGGCCGCGCGGACGCTCCAGGACGATCACGACGCCCTTCTCGGGCGCGAGACCGGCGCGGCATTCGACAGCGAGCTGACCCTGCTCTGGTGGGATGAATACCCCCTGTACCGCTGGAGGGCGAACCCGCTCGCGTGGCGCGTTCGGTGCGTGCCCTCTCTGCGGCAGACAGTCCCCGCCCGGGACTGGCAGCGACGGACGCTCATGGTCGCACGGCTGGATGCGCCCACGCCGGCGATCGTCCGACGGATGATCGATGACGCCGGCCAAGCCGAGCGGACGGGCCTGGCCGGGACGTTCTACATCGATGCCCGCGGCCTTGCCCGGGACAACAGCTACGGCGTCTATGATCAGAACCTGCGCGACCTGGCGGCATTGCTGACCGCCCGCACGGCCTGGCCGGTGCGGCTCGACGATCGCGCGGAGGTGTTCGGCGCGGGCACCGGCCCCGACGCGGCGTTGTATTGCGGCTGGTACAGCCTGCGCAAGTACGTACCCGCGTTCCGGTTCGTTCCCGGAGCGGTGGGATATCACATTGCGAGTGCCGAGGCGGTAAGCCTGCGGGGGATCGGCGAACAGGGATGGTGCAAGCGCATGCTGGAGGAGGGCATCGCCGCCACCCTGGGGCCGGTCGATGAGCCATACCTGCACGCATTCCCACTGCCAACCGATTTCTTCGCGCTGCTGCTGTCTGGACGCTTCACCCTGGCGGAGTGTTACGCCTTCACGAACAACTTCGGTTCCTGGATGCTTATGCTGCTGGGAGATCCGCTATACCGGCCGTTTGCGGGGCGACCCGTGCTGCGGCTGGAGGACGCCCTCGACGCAAGCGTCATCCCGGAGGCCTACCGCCGGCCGGATAGCCGACCGACGACCGACGCGATGTCGCGGTAGGCGAAATCGGCGTGGCGCGGACACGGCCACGTCCGACGTCCGTGATCCAACGCCCCCCTTTGCCGGCGTCGCGGATGCCCGCGAGCCGGGACGGACGTCCGCCGCCCGGCACGCCCGCCGCGGTTTGTTGCCAAGACCGGCTCCATGCGGTATGAAGGTCGCGAAACCGTCAACCCAAGAGGAGGTCACACGATGGCTGACACGAATCTGAATCGACGTCAGTTCCTGAGCAAGGCCGCAGCGGGCATCGCGGCCGGGCTGTTGGCCGGACGCGCCGACGAGGTGAGTCAAGCGGGCATGACCGCCGCCGCCCAACGGCGGATCATCGGCGCGAACGACCGGATCGTCATGGGCATTATCGGGGCCGGCGGCATGGGCCGCCATCATATGCAGCGGCTCAAGGAGATGGGCGTCGAGTGGGCGGCCGTCTGCGACGTGTACGAGCCAAACCTCAACGAGGGTCTCAAGATTGCCGGCGAGCGGGCAAAGGCCTACGCGGACCATCGCGAGCTGCTTGACCGCAAGGACATCGACGCCGTTCTGATCGCCTCGCCGGACCACTGGCATCACGACCACCTGGTGGACACCGTTGCCGCCGGCAAGGACGCCTATTGTGAGAAGCCGATGTCCTGGTCGATCGCCCAGGGCGACAGCATGGTCAGGGCCGTGCGCAAGAGCGACTGCGTCGTCCAGATCGGCATGCAGCGCCGAAGCTCGCCCGCCATCCACGAAATGAAGAAGTTCTTCGATGACAAGGCGCTGGGGGACGTGTTCCTCGTCCGCGCGGAATGGTACTGGAACTTCGACGTGAATCGCGATCCGAACCTGCCCGGCAAACTCGACTGGCAGCGATTCTGCGGCCCGGCGGGCAAGCAGGAGTTCGCGCCAATCAAGTTCCGCCACTGGCGGTACTACTGGCCCTTCTCGGGCGGCAATGAGACCGACCAGGGCACGCACCTGATGGACGTCGTCCAATGGATGATGGGCTGCGACCAGCCGATTTCCGCGATCCAGTTCGGCGAGGTCTACCGGAACCACCCGACGGAGACGCCCGACACGTTCTGTTGCACGTTCGAGTATCCGAAGTTCATGTGCACCTGGACGCTCGGCTACACGACGAACACGTGGCGCAACGGCTGGTCGATCTGCTTCCAGGGCACGAAGGCCGCCCTGTTCCTCACGGAGAACGGCTACCGGCTCTTCGATCAGGTGAACGGCTGGGAAAAAGGCCTTCCGAAGCCGGCGAAGGAGTTCATGCCGGGCGGCGTGACGGACACCAAGCCGCACCTGGAGAACTTCCTTGCGTGCATCCGCAGCCGCAAACAGCCGAACGCCCCCGTCGAGATCGGGCATAAGGCGGTACGGCCGCTACACCTGGCCAACATCGCCCTGAAGAAGAAAACGCGCGCGGTTCTTGCGGCCGACGGCATCACCGTCCACACGTAAGTCCCGCCGGTCGTCTCCGAAAGGCAGTCGCCGGAGCCGGGCGCGGCGAACGTGCCCGGCTCCGCTGCTTCCTTGCGACGCCGACGGATTCTTGACTCCCCGAGAAACGCCGGTATCGTCGGGTTTTCCATGAACGCGCTGGCGATAATCGGTGTCGTCGCGCTTTCCGGGATGCCGACGGCAAGGCCGGAGGCAGACGCGGCGTCGGCCGCGGACTCGATGCCGCCGCATGCCGCGCCGCCCGATCCCAAAGGCGGGTGGTAAGGTTACCCGCCGGCCAGGCACGTTTGTGGAATCAGCGCCGTGCATCGGCTCGACTACATCGGAACGACGGGCGAGCTGTCCGTCTTTCAGCGGGCATGGGGCAGCGGCGAGCGGCCGTCGGTTCGGACCTCTCGAACCGACGTTCCTTGAAATCGAGGCGATCTAAAGACATACATCCCGGGGCCATGGACCGAGACGAAGCCTTGCGGTTGTTGCGGAACGGACCCGACGGGGTCGCCGAATGGAACCGGCGGCGCGAAGCCGGCGAGCCGGTCCCCGATCTCGCGGGAGCGGAGCTGCCGGAGGCGAAGCTGGCTTTCGCGAACCTTCGCCACGTGGATCTCAGCAACGCGAATCTGGGCGGGGCAGACCTGCGCAACGCTGATCTCCGCGACGCCGCCATGGCCTTCGCCAACCTCCTCGGGGCGCGACTGTGCGATGCGAAGATGCCCGGCACGCAGCTCGTCGCGGCGACGCTCCGCCGGGCCGACCTCACCGGGGCCGATCTGAGCGGCGCGCACCTGATCCATGCCGATCTAAACAACGCGAACCTGACCAGTGCCGTCCTGCGAAGCGCCGACCTGACGCAAGCCGACTTGAGCGGGGCAAACCTCGCCAGCGCCGACCTGACCGGGGCCAGCCTCGTGCAGAGCAATCTCCTTTGCGCGTGTCTGCGCTCCGCCAACCTCGAGCAAGCCAACGTGTTTGGCGTGCGATACGACCGGCGGCGGCTCGTCTGCCAGGGCATCCGGGCCGACAGTTGCTACGGGCACGCCATCTTCAAGCGCGACGTGCAGGACGAGGACTGGATCGAGACGTTCCGCAGCCAGTCCCGCGCGCACTACGTCACATACCTCCTCTGGCTGGCCGTCACGGACTGCGGCCGAAGCCTGACGCGGGTGTGGGGCGCGGCCGTGATACTCGCCATGGCTTTCGGTTTCGTCTACGAGCGGTTTCCCGGCCTGTTGAATATCGAACGGAGCGCCAAGAGCTTCTGGACGCCGTACTACTTCTCCTTCGTCACGTTTACGACGCTGGGATTCGGCGACGTTTCGCCGAAGTCGGTCGCCGGCGAAATCCTGGTCACGTTCGAGGTCGCACTGGGCTACGTGACGCTCGGCGTCCTGGTGTCCATCCTCGCCGGCAAGGTCGCCCGACGCAGTTGAGCGGTCGGCGGCATCCGTCGCCGGAAAGACGGACAGGGCCTTTTTCACCAAGCCTGCCCGGCGGACAGCCAGAACTGCAGCCGATACGCAAGCCAACTGAGCAGCCTCCGCCACCGGCTCCGGCGCCGCTCGTCCGCGAGGGTATACGGCACGGCCCGCCCCCAGAGCATCTCGAAGCGGTCGGCCAACGGCGCGACGATGCGCTCGTCCCGGCTCCACAAGGCGATCTCGAGGTTGCGAAAGAAGCTGTGCCGGTTGAGGTTTGCGCTGCCGACGATGGCGTAATGGCTGTCCGCCAGGGCCGCCTTGGTATGCATCATCGGCTCGCGGAGGCAGCGAACCTGCACTCCCACGCGAAGCAGGCGCCCCAGCACGTGTCCCTGCGCCCAGTCCACGGCACGCACGTCGCTCTGCGCGGGCACGAGCACGTCCACATCGACGCCGCGCCGGACCGCCTTGCCCAGCGCCCGGATAATCTTGCGATCCGGAATCAGGTAGGCGTGTGCGATACGGATGCGACGACGGGCCCGCGAGAAGAGGTGGAGATGGGCCTTTTTGATGGGCGAGAAGGCCGGCTCGGGAAAGCCGTCAAGGATCCGGTTGCGCCGGTTGTGGAAGGCGTCCCGGTCTGCGCGGCGAAACGTCACGCGACGGTACCGCCGCGCCCAGACCCACTCGAAGGACACGTGGGTCCGCCGGACGATCGGTCCCTCGAGCCGGACCTGAGCATCCTCCCAGTCCATCAGCCGGGCCCCGATGTTGATTCCGCCGAGGTAGGCCACGCGACGGTCGATCACGAGCAGTTTGCGGTGATTTCGGCGGTCCAGCCGGGACAGATGCCGGAGTGTCCGGCCGCGTATGATGGGGTTGAATTCGCACACCTCGATCCCGTTGCGCCGCATCGTATCGAAGAACCGCGCCGGCGTGCCCAGGCAACCCAGGCTGTCGTACACCACGCGAACGCGCCGGCCGGCCGTGGCCTGCCGGATCAGCTCGTCGCGAAACCGCCGCCCCCACTCGTCGTCATCCAAGATGTACATCTCCATGCAGACTTCCTGCTCGGCCCGCGCGACGTCGGCAAGCATGTCCGCGTAGAGATCCCGCCCGGTGAAATAGAGGCGGGCATCGAGAAGCTCATCGAAGATCCGGCCTGCGGGCTCTGCGGTACGCACGTGGCCATTGTATCCGACCGCGCAGGAAAAGAGACAGCGCCTCCCGCGCCAGCGGAGGCGCCGTCTCCTTGAAAGCAGATGCGGGGCCGTTCGCGACGTCTCTCGCGGTGTCGGCGCCTACTTCCGCCGGCGAATCAGCGGCAGGCCCAACGCGATCAGGGCCAGCGTGGCCGGCTCGGGAACGATGTCGCCGACGACCAGTATGTTGTCGAACCGGTTGTTGCCGTTGTTGCTCGTGCAGCCGGTAACGGTGATGCGGATCAGGTTGTTGTCGCCGCCGGTGCCGGCAAAGATGTTTCCGAAGTTCGCCGTGTGGACTTCCCAGGTGCTGGTCTTGTTTGCCGAGTGAAAGTTCAGGTTCGTCCAGGTTGCACCGTTGTCGGTCGAGTAGTCCACGATGTGCGTGCCGTAGCCTGTGCTCGTGCCGCGCGTAGCATACGTGAGGACGCAATTGGCCACGGGATCATCGAGCTTGATCAGGAAGTAGTGGTCGTTGTTGTTGCTGCCCGTGATCGAGAGGCTGCCGCCGGCCACCTGCGGGCTCTTGATGTCGTTGAGCGTCGTCCCGGTGAAGCTGCCGAAGTTGTGATTGACGTTCGGCGAGGGTGAGTCCCCGTTGTTGCCCACCAGGTTACCGTCGCTGGCGCTGCCGGCCCCCCACACGGAGAGCTGCGCGGTGCCGTCGCCGAGATCCTTGGGATATTCAGTCTTGGCGGCCGTCGTGCCGAAGGGGTTGATCCGCCAGAGATCGGTGCTCACGCCTGTCACGTTGGTCGTCGCGTTGAAATCCCAGA
>CAZTVU010000026.1:18579-35874 GCA_964617025.1 uncultured Planctomycetales bacterium
GGCCGACGACGCCCCCACCAACAGACACATACCCAAAGCCAGAACCGTTCTCATTTTCCTGACCTCCTTGAAACAAGTACCCGGATCACCGCCGGCTCGCAGCGCATTCCGGACGTGCAGGACGAACCCGCACTCGTTTTGAACACCGCGACTCTCGGAAAGGCTGAACACCTACGCAGGTGACGCCTTTTTCCCTCCGCCGCGAAGCATTATAGAGGGTAGCGCCCAGTATGCAAGTGGCTTTCCCAAAGCTTCGCGGAGTTTGTCGCAAGCGGATCGCTCGCCAACGATCGGCGCCGCCCGCATCGGCCACAACCTTTGCATCGGCCGTGGGTTAGGCCGCTGAAGGCATATTGTCGGGAGCGCCGCAGCGACCCTATACGACCACGACCTGCTGGCTGCGATGCGATTCGAGCGCCGCCGTAAACAGGCGGTGGCTCAGCGCAACCTCATCCGGCGTCACACAACCGCCGAACCGGCAGATCGGCTGCCCGTGATGGAGCTCGTACAAGAACGCCGCCCACATCTGCTGAACGGCATCGGAGAAACCGAACTCGAAGATCCCGCCGGTGATGCTCGGGTAGGCAGTGTTCATGCCCATGTCCACGGCACCCCAGACCTGCTCGCCGCCTTCGTATTGAAGAATCTCCAGCCGCTTGGGGTTCTTTGTGGAAAAGCGGACGGACGTGTGCGTGCCGAGGATGTTGACGTACCAGGTGTTCTTCTCGCCCGGTGCGATTCGGTGGCTCTTGAACGTCCACGGAAACGTCTGCCCTCCGGCGGGGTCCTCCATCTCGCACAGAAGTGTCGCGTTGTCCCACGTGCGGCACGGGGAGCGCCCCCCCTTGCCGTCGGGCCGCTCCTTCACCAGGTCGCTCAGGATCGCCCGAACGTTCTTCGGCCGCCAGCCGGCGCGGAACGGGACGTGGCACGCATGCATGCCGAGGTCCCCCATCACGCCGTACTCGCCGTTGATCTCGACGATCCGCTTCCAGTTCAGCGGCTTGGATGCATCCAGATCGCTGGAATGCAAGAACCCCGTTTCCACCTCGATCACCGTGCCGATCGCACCCGATTCAATCAGATCCCCGATCCTTTGCACCGCCGGAAAGAACGGCATCTGCGAGCAGCAACGGACGAACACGTCCGGATGCCGTCGTGCGGCGGCCAGGATGGCGTCGTTGGCGGGTTTGTCGATCCCGAACGGCTTCTCGCCCATCAGGTGCTTTCCGGCCTCGATCGCGGCGCAGTAGACCTCCCGATGGAGGTTGTGCGGAACGGCCACGTAGACCGCGTCGACGTCGGAATTGGCCAGCACCTGCCGGTAGTCGTCCGTCGTTTGCCGAAGCGTGGGAAAGTTGTCCCGGTACCACGGATACAGGGCGGCGTTCTTGTCGCACAGCGCCACCAGCTCCGGTCGAACGTCCATCCGGGGGAGATGGCACCATCTCGCGACTGCGCTGGCGAACTCGCGTCCCATGAGTCCGCCGCCAATGATTCCGAAGCGCACAATACGCATGCCGAGCCAACCTCCGTTTGACCTTGCCGTTTCGAGCGGGTACCAAACTCTACGCGCCGCCGCCCCCGCGGGCAAGTGAGCGGCGCGCAGACCGGGCTGCCCGCCAAGGTGCCGACGAATGGGTAGACTCTTCGCCGGGGCCGCCGCCGTGGACATCACGCCGGTCGGCTCGCAGTTTCTGTACGGCTATCCCCACGTGCCGCGTTTCAGCACCGGGGTGCATGATCCGCTGTGGTCCTCGGCCCTGTATCTGGCCGACGGCGATCGGAGCGTCGTGCTGATCGCCAACGATGTGATCTTCGTCACGCGCGAGCTGACTCGCCGGGCCCGCGAGCGCATCGCCGAGGCCACGGGCATCCCGGCCGGGCACATCCTCATCAGCGCAACTCACACACACTCGGGGCCGGTGACCGTCCGCTACCTGAGCAACGAGGCGGATCCCGTCGTGCCCGAACCCGATCCGAAGTACCTCCGGCGGCTGGAGGACGGGATCGTCGCCGCCGCACAGCAGGCGTACGCCAGCGCACAGGAGGCCGTGATCGGCCTTGCCGTGGCGAACGGATCGAGCGTGGGCACGAACCGCCGAAGCCCTTCGGCTCCCCGCGACCCGGAGGTGCCCGTCCTGGCCGTTCGACGACCCGACGGCGGCCCGTTTGTCGCCGTGATGACCGTGTGCAGCATGCATCCGACCGTCCTGCACGAAGACTCGACGCTCATCAGCGGCGACTTCCCGGCGATGACGCGCCAATATCTACACGAACACGTCGTGGGACCTCAATGCCCTGTGGTCTACCATACCGGGCCGGCACGGCGTGTCACGCGCGGCAACACGTTCGCCGAGGCGGAGCGGCTCGGCCACGCGCTGGGGGCTGCCATCGAACTCGCCATACGCGCCATCGAGTATCGGGCCGACGTCATCATCGAATCCCGGCAGGCGATGATCACGGAAATGCCGCTGCGCGACTTTCCGTCGCCGGCGAGCGCGGAGGCGGCCCTGGAACGTGCGAAACGGCGTCTGGAGCAACTGCGGCAATCCGACGCGGCGCGCGCGGAGATTCGAACGGCGGAATGCGACTGGTTCGGCGCCGAGGAGACGCTCACGCTGGCCCGCGCGGCCGCGTCGGGGCGACTCCAGGCGGCCGCACGATCGTGTCTGCCGGCCGAGGTGCAGATGATCCGCGTGGGTCCCTGGTCGTTCGTGGGATGGCCGGGCGAGGTGTTCGTGGAGTTCGCCCTGGCCGTCAAGGCCCGGCATCGCGATACGTACATCATCTCGCTTTCCAACGGGGAGTTGCAGGGATACCTGGTCACGGCCGAGGCAGCCGAGGAAGGCGGCTACGAGGCATCGAACGCCCTTTTCCGCAGCCCCGACGGCGGCAACCTCTTGGTAGAGGCCACGTTGGGGCTTCTGGAGGAGCGCGGCGGGCGCGAGGGCTGACCGGGCGCATCGCCCCGGCGAAAAAGGAGGCCGAAGGCATGATCACCTCTCGCGTTCCTCGGAGGTGGACTCCCGTTCTGGCGTTGGTGCCGGCCGTATCGGCTGCGGGGACGACGCGGGTGGCGACGGTGCCCGACTTCCGTTCGGCCGCGATCCCGAAGCCGCCGCCCTTCATGTTCTTCACGCCGTCGCAGATCGAAGCCGCCAAGCGCAATGCGTCGGCGATCGCCCTGCGGCCCGTGTTCGAGAGGCTGAAGGCCGCGGCCACCGAGGCCCTGGAACTGAGGCTCGACCCCTTCCCTATCGACTGGTGGCAGCAGGCCAAGACAAAGCCCTGGTCGGAGACCTACCCCGAAGTGTATCTGCACACCTGCCTGGAGCCGCTGCGTCTGGCCGTGAAGCTGGATGTGCTGGTCCGCTATGTTGTGCTGACCGGCGATGAGCCGGCACGGGCCCGAGCCAGGGCCGCCCTGCTGCACTTCGCCACGTTCTCGTTCGAGCCTGAGCATTACGACACGGGCATGAACTACAGCGTCTGGGCGGTGCACGTGTTGCGGGCCTACGACGCCCTGCACGCGGACCTGACCGCCGACGAGCGCCGGCGGCTGGACGACTTCTTCACCCGCCTCGGCCGGGCGGTTCTGAAAAACGACGTGTATTGGGTCGAGCACAACATCGGCGGCGGCATCAACAACCACCTCGCATGGCACAAGATGATGCTCGGGATGCTCGGAGTTTTCTACCACGAAGAGCCGCTGGTCGAATACGCACTGGACGGCCGGCGCGGGTTGATCGAGCTTCTCGAGTCGGGTCTGACAGACGACGGCCTCTGGTGTGAAGGCAGCCTTGTCTATCATTTCGCGGCCATCGTGCCGATGGTGCTCTACGCCGACACGCTTCGGCGGGCGGGCCACCCGAGAGACCTGTTCACGATGACACTCGCCGACGGCCGCACACTCCGCCAGCCGGTGGATGTCATGTTGGACGTCCTGTTCCCCAACCGGATGATCCCGCCGGTCGGCGATGCGTATGGCGCACGCGCCGATCTGGCGGACAACCCGATCTACGAGTATGCGTGGGCGGCCTGGGGCGACCCCAGACACGCCTGGCTCCTCTCGCAGCGAGGCTCTCGTCCCGCGGAGGCCCTGTTCGTGCCCCCGTTGCCCGCCGAGACACAGGCGCCGGACATCCGTTCACGGATGTTTCCCGAGCATGGATATGTGTTCTTGCGATCGCCGGGCGGCCCGGCCTACTGGGGTTCGGATGCCCGCTGCGCCTTTCTGACGTACGATCGGGCGGGCGTCCACAGCCACGCCGACAAGCTGAGCATCATGCTCTTCGGCTGCGGCAAGCTGCTGCTGCCCGATGTGGAGGGCCGGGCGACCGTGCCGCACGCCTTCTCGTCGCGCATCCAGAACGAGCTCAACCGCGGCGCCCTGAGCCAGAACACGGTGATGATCGACGGAAAAGACCAGCGCAGCTCGGGCGATCTGCTCGATCTGGTCGAGTTCCGCGATCTGCCTGCCGAGAAGCGGGTGACGGCGGCCGACCGTCAGGGAATCCTCTGCGAGGGCGTCCGGCAGCAGCGGACGATCTGCCTGACGGAACACTACACACTCGACGTGTTTCAGGTGGCTTGCGATTCGCCCCGGCAGATCGACTGGGTCATGCACGTACTGGACCCGCAGGCGCAAAGGACCGGGGGGCTCGAACTGAAGCCGGCCGCCCCTCCTGCCAGGGACGGCGCCTGGGTCTGGCTGCGCGACTTCCGGGCCGCGCCCGCTGATGATGACTGGTTCGCCTCCTGGCAGTCGGATGGCGTGCACCTGCGGCTCGATGCCCAAGGGGAGCCCGGCACCCAGGTGATCGAGTGCGGCTATCCGGCCACCGATGAACCCGCCGCCGGCCGCATCCCCATGTTGCTTGTCCGCCGAAAGGCCCGGCAGACCGTCTTCGCCGTGGTATACACCGTCGGCCGTGCCCTCCAGGGGAAGGTTCGCCTGGAGTCTTGCCCGGACCGCGAGGATCGAATGGTCTGGTCGGTGGAGACGGCGGCGGGCCGGGGTGTCCACCTCGTGCCACGGCTGCGTCCGTTTCCGTGACGCCGGGACCCGTGGCCGCCGGCCCACGGGCGAGCGGGCAGGGTGTGTCCGGCGTCACGCCCAGTCCGACGATCCGTAATACAAGGCGAAGAACTGGACACCGTTGAACAGGAAGTGCCACACGATCACCGGCGCGAGGCTCCGCCGCCAGGCGAACACCGCGCCCAGCATCAGCCCGAGGACGAAGACGAGCCCCACGGCGACGGGCCCTTGATAGGAGTGCGGCAACGCGAACAGCAGGCTGCCGCCGGCGACGGCGACCGGCCAGGACCGCACGATCACCCGCAGACGAGTGAGCAGGAAGCCCCGGAACACGACCTCCTCAAACACGGCGACCCAGCCGCACAGCAGCAGCAGCAGGGCCGGGGGCATCCGGGGAAAGGTGTTCCGTATCGCCTCCGGGGCACGCTGCATTTCGTCAAAGAGATTCGGGGCGAAGACCAGAAGCAGGGTGGCCACGGCGATCATGCTGACGATCACCGCGACGGTGAACGCGATGCCGAGAACGACATCGACCCACAAGGCATCGCTGCGCCAACCGATCGTCGAAGGGGGCCGGCCTCCAAGCAGCAGGACCGCGGCCACGGCGACAAGAATCATCCCGCCCATGCATACCGACTCGACGATGTTCATCCACCGCTGGTCGATCGTATCGAAGGGCGACAGCAGCAGATGCGCCACGATTTGAGCGGCAAAGAAGGTGACAAACAGAACCAACAGCTCAACTGCGGCACGAGCACGAGATCCCACATCGCCGAATCGCGGCGGCACGGGCGGCGGGACGCACGGATACGCCGGCGGCATCGCCGCGATCACCGGCCGAGCCATGATAACCGGCGGCGGCGAATCTCCGGCCGGCAGGTCGCGCGAATGGTTCAGCGGATCGGTCATTTCCCGGAATCGGCCGGGGCGCCGCCGGGCAACGCCCTGGCCGCCTGCCTCGCCCGCACGTATTCGATGACGCCCGGCATCACCGAGATGATGATGATCGCCAGGATTACGAGCGTGAAGTTCTTCTTGACGACCTCAAGATTGCCGAAGAAGTAGCCGCCGAAAACGAAGATGGCGACCCACGCAATGCCACCGATCACGTTATACGCGAGAAAGCGGGAGTAGGTCATCGCCCCGACGCCCGCCACGAATGGGGCAAAGGTCCGAACGATCGGGACAAAACGGGCGATAATGATGGTCTTCCCGCCGTATTTCTCGTAGAAACGGTGCGTACGCTCCAGATACTCCTTCTTGAAGATCCGAGAGTTCTCTTTGTGAAACACCTTCGGCCCCAGGATGTGCCCGATCTGGTAATTGACGGAGTCGCCCACAATGGCCGCCGCCGTCAGCAGGACGAAAAGCACCCCGACGTTCATGGAGCCCTTCGTCGCCAGGGCGCCTGCGGCGAACAGGAGCGAATCGCCGGGCAGGATCGGGGTGATGACCAGGCCCGTCTCGCAGAAGACGATTAGGAACAGAATCGAGTAGGTCCACACACCATACGCCTGGATCACGTCGTTGAGGTGCCTGTCGAGGTGCAGAAACAGGTCGACAAAGTATTTCAAATGCTCCATAACGCTCCTCTGCGCGCCGCGTCCGCCGCAATAGCGGGGCGTACTGTACCCGCGTGCGGGGGGTTTGCCAACCGCCGTATCGGACCCGCTAAAAACGCTTGAAATCCGGCTTAGGGGCCGCTAGTATCATCATTACGAACTGAGATCGCCGTAATGCGTTCCGAAGCTCGGGGTAACAGGATCGAATGATGGCAGGTAGCGCGTGTCCGCCGCTGTCCCCGTGTTCGCGCGGCACCGCTCGCCGCACGGTGCTGGCGGGCTGTCTCGCCTGCATGCTTCAGGCAACGACTCCTCATCCCCTTGCGGCAAATGACCGCCATCCCGCCGCCGCGCAGGCGGAGCAGGCCTTCATCGTGCTGTCCAGCGGGCATCTGAGGGACACGGAGGCCGCATTGACCGCGATCGAGGCCGCCGGCGGCCACGCGACACACGTGTTCCCTCCCCGCGGCGTCATCGCAAGGGTACCCGCCCATGCAGAAGCTCGCATTCGGGCGCACCCCAACGTCGCCGGTTTCCACCGGGGCCCGGCACCGGCGTTCGGCGCGATCGGACAGCGCGATCTGGCCGCCGCCGGCGCCTGGAACCATCTCTTGGCGGTGACGGCCCAGTCGACGGAGCCGCCCGGGACGCCGCTGGTCGCCGACGCCTTCGTCCCCAGCCCGCCTGCGGGGTCGCGATTCGCTCCCCTGGCGGCCGCACCGGGATATTACCAGACGAGTGAGTTCCTCATCGGCAAGGTCGCCGTAGGGGTCATACTGCCCGAATCGAACGGGGACGGCGAGAACTGGACCGCCTCCCGCCAGACGACCGTGTTCAACGAGATCGTCAGCGGCCTCAACTGGTGGATCACGATGGGCGGGTCCGCCGCCCACCTTACTTTCTATTACGACCAGCGATTCAGCGTGCCGACGCAGTATGAGCCGATCACGCAGAGCGGGTGGAGCGACGAAAACATCTGGGTGACCGACATCTTCCAGAACATGGGCTACACCAGCGGCGACAACTTCGGCCGCGCCTATTCCTACCTGAACAGCCTTCGCAATTCGCTGCGCACGGACTGGGCCTTCGCCGTCATCGTCGCCGACAGCCTCAACGATCCGGACGGCAGGTTTGGCAACGGCACATACTTCGCCTGGGCGTATCTCGGCGGCCCGTATGTGATCATGACCTACGACAATGACGGCTGGGGCATCAACCGGATGGACCTCGTGACATCTCACGAGACCGGCCACATCTTCCTCGCCGCCGATGAGTACTGCAGCCCGGGTTACGCGTGCTGCGACTTCGGCACTTACGGATACCTCGGCATCCTCAACGGCAACTGCGTTTACGAAAACCCGTCCAGCGTCCCCTGCATGATGCGGAACAACGAGAGCGCGCTCTGCACCTACACCCGGGGTCAGGTCGGCTGGAGGGACTCGGATGCGGACGGCCTGCCCGATCCGGCCGACAACACCGTGGCCATCACGCTGAATGCCCCGCCGGCGCCGATCGCGCCCGGGCCCATGAGCTTCTCGGGCACCGCCACGGACGTGCCATTCGACTCCTCCACGCGGCTCGACGCGACCATCAACACCGTCGTCTCGGTGAAGTATCGAATCGACGGCGGACCGTGGATCGACGCGGCGGCGACCGACGGTGCCTTTGACGAGGATTCCGAGGGCTACGGTTTCACCGCGACCCTTCCGAATGTCGGCACGTATCAGGTGGAGACACAGGCCTTCTCCTCATCGGGGAACGTGTCGACGATCGCTCAACAAATCATAACGGTGTCGATGCCCGCCCTCCTCGTCACCGATGTGGACAGCCTCACCGTGCCCGAGACCGGCATCGCCGTATTTCAGGTCAAGCTCGGGCAGGCCCCCAGCAGCCCCGTCACCGTGACCGTCAGTCGGGTCTCCGGGGACGGCGACATCGCGATTCAGTCCGGCGCCAGCCTGCGCTTCAAGCCGGACGACTGGGACGTGTACCAGCCGGTAACCCTCGCGGCCGCGCATGACGCCGACCGTGTGAACGGCCACGCGGTATTCGTGTGCACAGCGCCGGGGCATGCGAGCCGGCAGGTCACGGCGACCGAACTCGACGACGAGGTTCCGGCGGACTTCGACATGGATGGCGACGTGGACCTCACGGACTTTGCCTTTTTCAATCTGTGTTTCAGCGGACCCAACGCTCCCGCGTATACTCCCGAGTGCGCAGCGACCGACCTTGATCAGGACGGCGACGTCGACCTGGCCGACTTCACCGTCGTTCAAGCGTGTTTCAACGGTCCCAACCGTCCTCCCACGTGCCGATGAGGTCGCTGCCGGACCGGCGAGTGCAAACGCTTTCTCTGGTGTTATCCGCGTGGGCGCGTATCATAGAGCCCGCCCGGCGACGTTCCGGGCAAAGGTCAGGGATTCGAACGCCCCTGCGAGGAAGGCCCTACCGATGAGATTCGATCGCTCGAGGGCGCTCTACGAACGCGCGTGCAAGGTCATACCGGGCGGCGTGTCCAGCAACGTGCGCGCCCACTGGCAACCGCACCCGATGTTTTATGAGCGAGGCCGCCGCTCGCACGTCTGGGACGTCGACGGGAATGAATTCATCGACTATGTGCTCGCCCGGGGGCCACTGCTCCTGGGGCATTCGCCGCAGCGAGTCCTGGATGCCGTGCACCGGCAGATCGACACGGGCCTCATGTACGCCGGCCAGCACGAACTCGAGATCCGGGCGGCCGAAAAGGTCTGCGAGTTGGTCCCGTGTGCGGAGATGGTTCGCTTCTCGAACAGCGGCTCCGAGGCGGTTCACGCGGCCATCCGCCTCGCCCGCGCTGTGACCGGCCGCCCGAAGGTGCTGCGCTTCGAGGGCCAGTACCACGGCTGGCTCGACGGCCAGATGTGGAGCTACGCGCCGCCGCCACAGGTCGCCGGGCCGCGTGAGTCCCCTGCGGCCGTGCCGGCGACGCGCGGTCTGCCTCCGAGCGACGGCGATAACCTCGTCGTGCTGCCCTGGAACGACCTCGACCTCCTGCGGCGAACCGTGAGCGAGCGCCGCGAGGAGATCGCCGCGGTCATCACCGAACCGATGATGTGCAATATGGGCAGCCTGCTGCCGCTTCGGGGATACCTCCAGGGCGTGCGCGATCTGTGCACCCGATATGGCATCGTGCTGATCTTCGACGAAGTGATCACGGGGTTCCGCCTTGCACCCGGCGGCGGGCAGGCGGTCTTCGGCGTGACGCCCGATCTTGCCGTGTTTGCCAAGGGGCTGGCGGCGGGGTTTCCCGTCAGCGCCATCGCGGGCCGACACGACCTGATGCGTCACTTCGGCGACCTGAGCGTGTCGCACGCGGGCACGTACAACTCGAACGCGCCCGGCATGGCCGCCGTCCTGGCCGCCCTCGAGGAACTGACGGCCGATGACAACGCGGCGTACGAGCGACTGCGGATTCACGGCACGCGGCTGATGGAGGGCATTCGCCAGGCCGTTCCCGGCGCGATTGTCCGGGGACTGCCGGCCGTTTTTCACGTTTCGTTCGGCGGCAATCCGAACGCTCGCGATTATCGAACGTTCGTCGATCGGGATGTCGAACGATACGGCCGCTTCGCCGCAGCCCTCCAGGAACGCGGCATCCGCGTCGTGCCCGATGGCATCTGGTTTCTTTCCACCGAACACACGGACGAGGATATCGAGGCGACATTGCAGGCGGTGGCCGAGGCGGCCGCCGCGCTTTGATCGGGAGATCCGCACAATGCGATTCCTGTTCGCCGCCATCGCGATAGCCTGGACGATGGCCGCCCAGGCCGCCGCGCCCAAGCCCGAGGCGTCGTCCAAGGCGGTACTGTTCGAGCGCGTCTTCGGCGCCTACGCCAGGCTCGACCCGGCGATCGTCGAGCGGGTCCGGAAACTGCCGCCGGGCACCCGATACCACGTGGCGCGAACGTCCGACCGCCCGGCCGAGGTCTGGTTCATCGACACCGACGCGCGTCACCAGAAGCCGTTTCTGCCCATTCTTGTCCGCGTGATCGACGAAGATGGTGACATGCGCGACGGGGGCGAGCCGGATTACCACGACGATCTGTACATCGCCGACTGGCACGCCGACGGCACCGTGGACGCCGTCATCGATTATCAGGACGACGACGGCGACGGCGACGCGGACCAGATGGGGATCTTCTTCTTTCAGGCCCACAACCCTTATGTGGGCAAAGACGCCCTGTGCGTCTGGTGGGCGTGGGATCTCGGCGACGACAACCTGCTCTGGTACGACGTCCATTACACCTACCAGCAGCCGGACTGCCAGTGGCGGACGCATTTCGGCGGCGATGAGATGTTCGTGGCGTTCGTCCTCACGTCCGACGCGGCGCGGTGGGAGCCCGTGTTTGAGAACCCCTTCCTCTTCTACGACACCGACCGCGACGGCGAATCCGAGGTCGTCCTCCGGGTCAGCGGCAGGGCCGAGCAGGTCGAATCCATCCGCTACAGCTTTGATGCCGACGCCCGCAGCAGTCGTGCGGTCCCTCACCACTACGACTTCTCGCTGACGGCCCTGGCACCGGGCTGTACGCTCCTGGAGAAGACCTCGACGCCCGGCAAGTCGGACCTCCGCCTGGATGCGCGGCAGTGCCGGACCACGCGAATCCGCGGAATCCCGACGGGGCCGTATCTGGCGCACGACCGCGCCCTCGCCTTCGCCAACGAGACGCGATGGGCACGCGTCCTGCTGACGTGGGATGAAAACGATCTCAACACGGACGGCAACTACGAAAAAGACGCGCACCTGCGCTGGGAAGGCGTCATTGCACATCCCTCGCGGAACTTCCCGCAGATCGGCGGCCCGACGTGCGGGCCCTTCAACAAGCGAAACGAGATTGATCTCGCTCCCGCCGGCCCGATGCGGCTCTATTTCGACCCCGCGGACCGGCGCATCCACCTCCGCGACGCCGACGAGGCGTGGATCGACGTCGACGTCGACTTCGACCGCAAGGTGGACATGCGGTATGCCTGGCGCGACGCCGACGCCGACGGCATCCTTGAGACGCAGGAGATCGACACCGACGGCGACGGCACCGTGGACCTCACGCTGCGTCGCGAAAAGCCCGTCGTTGAGGACGTGCCGCTGCACCACGGCCGGATCGTCGACGCGTACCGTCCGGCGCTCGATGCCGCGGTTACCGAAAACACCCTGATCATCGACGCGATGAGGTCGGTCCTGCAGGCCAGGGATCCGAGGTCCGTTCCGGATGCGGCCGAAGCCTTCTACTCAAACAAGCTCGCGGGCTGGCTGCCCGCGCAGCGGGTCGGTGAGCGCATGCGCGCCAGCGCTGCCACGGCCCGCTACTACGGCGACATCGTCCGAGACCGCTATCTGGTCCGCGTGCTGCGTCTGGCGCCCGACGCCGCGATCGCCGGCGAACTGCAACGCCTCCGCGCGGCGGGCAACCTCAAGGCCGCGACCGACCTCATCCGAAAGACGTTCGCGGGCGCGCTTTCACAACCGTCGGCCGACCACGAAGGCCCCGCCGGAAAACTCGGCGGCCGACCCGGAATCCGGTTGTACAACCGGCGCGACCTGCTCCGTACGGGCGAACTCGTCGTCGTCACCACGGAGCAGATCCGCAAGGCCGCGCCCGACTTCGACCCGCAGCGGGCACTCGTCGTCGACGGCCGGCGCGCATTTGATTGGCGACGGATTCCCCATCAGGTGGACACGGCCGGACCGGGCGGGCGCGAGGAGCTTTGTTTTCTCGCGTCCATGGACCCGCAGACGAGCAGGACGTACTGGCTTGCGACGCCGCCGAAGGGAGAGGCGCCGCCCCGCTACCCGATGCGCACCGGCTGGGCGCAGGACTGGGTGCCGCCCAATATCGGGTGGGAGTCGACGCGGATCGCCTACCGGGCGTACTGGGGACAGTTCGATTTCTTCGGAAAGAAGGTCGATCGCCTCATCCTCGACAGCCTGGGCTCGCAAAGCTACCACAGCGAGGTCGAATGGGGCATCGACGCCCTGAACGTCGCCGGAACATCCGGCCTCGGCGGCCTCACGCTCTATGTCGGCGACAAGGCATACCTCGTCCAGAACCCCGAGGGCAAGGGCACGGTCGAGTTCTCCAGGCGCATGCTCGCCGCGGGTCCCGTTCGGACGACGATCGAAATCGTCGCCGACAAGGTCGGCCCGTACCGGGTCGTCTTGCGCTGCACCGCCGTCGCCGACCGTCAGGAAACGGTGATTCACGCAACGGTCGCCGGGCCCGCCGCGGAGGAGCCCATGTTCCTCGCCCCGGGCTTCATCAGGCTGCCGGAGGAGGCCGTGCTTCTCGACAGCCGCGCCGGCGTCTTCGCCGTCTGGGGGCGTCAGACCCACGTCATCGGCACAATCGGTATGGGGCTGGTTTTCGACGCGGAGGCGTTCGGCGGCGTCATCGAGCTGCCCGCGGAACGCCGCGTCCGGATCGCGGTGCGGCCGGACCGCGAAATATCGTACCTCCTCGTCGGCGACTGGCTCCGCGGCCGCACATACCCGCGCTGCCCGACCGTGGACAACTGGCACGCCGAGCTGAGGGACCTGGCCGTGCGGTTCCGCAACCCGCCGGCCGTCGAGATCGTACCGCCGGACGCGACGAAGTAGCATCGATCATGGTCATTGACGGTCACGTTCACATCGGGACCTCGCAGTTCCTCCAGATCAGCGCCGACGCGGACATGCTTCTGCGAACGGCGGATGAGCTCGGCTTCGACCGGCTCTTCTGCACGCATGTCGGCGCGCTGTGGTACGACATGCGGGAGGGAAACAATGCCCTGGGCGCCGACCTCAGGCGGCACGGCGACCGCCTGATCGGCTACGTCACCGTCCCGACGCCCCGGCTGGGTACGGCGGCGGTCGACGAGGTGCGGCGGTGTCACGAGCGATACGGAATGCGCGGGGTCAAGCTCTACTCGCATCCGGAAGCCCCGATCGCCGAGTCGTGGACGTATCCGGTCCTCGAACTTGCGGCGGAGCTTCGCATGCCCGTGCTCGGCCACCTGACGCCGACCGAATGCGACCAGCTGATGCGGCACGTCCCGCAGGTCGTGCTGGTCATGGCACACATGGGCGGGCAGCCGTATGCATTCGGCAACTGGCACCTGGCGGTGGAGGTTGCCGAACGACATCCCAACCTGTATCTGGACACGGCCACGTCCCAAATGGACGACGGCATGCTCGAACACGCGGTGGAACGCCTCGGCGCCGGGCGGATCCTCTTCGGCACGGACATGCCGTTGCTCGACCCCTGGGTGCAACGGGCCAAAGTCGAGGGCGCCGCGATCCCCGATGAAGCCAAGGGCCGGATTCTGGGCGGCAATCTGATGCGGCTGTTGGGGCTTTGAATGATGCTGTTCGACATCAACGCCTTCTTCGGTCATTGGCAGTTCTGGCCGCTTCGGCATCCGGCGATCGACGATGTGCTGCGCCTGATGGATCGACACGGCATCGAGCGGGCGGCGATCACGTCGCTTCGCGGTCTCTACGGCGAGCGTAAAGCCGCCAACGCCGAAACGCTCGCGGCCGCCGGGGCTCATGCGGACCGGCTGACGCCGGTGGGCGTCGTCGGCCCCATGCTCGGCGGCGGCAGGTCCGAGATGGCGGCCCTGGCCGACAGCGGATTCCGTGCCGTCCGGATGTATCCGCTGCTGCACGGCTACCGCCTGCATGACCCGTTCGCCGACGAAGTCTGCGCCGCGGCGGCGGAGCTGGGCCTGCTCGTCGTCATCCCCACGCGACCGATGATGAACTTCCGGTTCGCCACGGTCCCCGTGGAGGAAATCGGCCAGCTCGCCGATCGCCACCCGAAGACGGCGTTCCTCCTGAGCGGTCCCAATTACCTCACGGAGTTTCGCGCGGCCGAGCTGGCCATGCGGCGCTGCCCCAACGTCGCCATCGAGGTCAGTTGCATGCAGGGCATGGAAGCGGTGCGCCGGATGGTTGAGGCCGTCGGCGCGGACCGCGTCCTGTTCGGCACCGGCCTGCCCCTGCACTACCCGGCGTGCGGAGTGGCGAAGATCAGACACGCGCGGATCACCGCCGGCCAGCGGAGCGCCGTCGCGGGCGAGAACGCACGCCGTCTGCTGCGCTTCACGACGTGAGTTTCATGCCTTCGCCGTTCGGCTTCCGCAGCACTTCTTGTACTTCTTGCCCGATCCGCACGGGCACGGTTCGTTCGGCTTGACCCGCGGCTGTGCACGGCGAATCGGCTCGGTCACCCGAACCTCGCCCTGCGCCTCAAGGCCGGCCTGGCCCACGGGCGCGGCCATGCCCTTGAACCCCGCCCCGGTCGCCTCGTCGTGTCGGGCCTGTGTCGCCTGATAGATCGAGCGACCCTCGATCGCGCCGGACGCCCGAACGCGGAGGATGCGGTCGAGCACCATCTCGCGGACACGACCCCACATCTTCTCGAAGTACTCGCGCCCCTCGATCGCATACTGACTCTGGGGGTGGGTCTGATCGCCGCCGAGCGGTCGTTGCATGATCGCGTACTTGAGGTGGTCCATCTCCAGGAGATGGTCCATCCATGCCTCGTCGTACGACCGCAGGAGCAGCATCGACTCGAATCGGTTGAACTCCCAGCAGAGCCACTGGCGACCGGTCTCGATGAGGGCCTCGCGCAGGCCGCCGGCGGGATCGCCGCCCCCGTCGGCACTGTTGGACACCGCATCGAAAACCCCTTCGTCGACCGCGTCGCGAAACCGCGCCTTGGCCCATTCCCGAAGCTTCGCCGGCTTGCCCGCGAACCGCTCCAGGGCCTGGTCAATCTCGGCGGCCAGGGCGCCGTGACCCAGTCCGTCATCGCCCAGAAACTCCCTCTGCAGCGCAAAGAGCGCGTCGCCGATCCGCTGCAGATCGCCGTCATACTTCGCCTGAAGGGTATCGGGATCCCACGCCCGAGCGAACTTCGCCCGCACCCAGTCCGCCACAACGGCATGGCCCCACCGGCTGTCCTGCGCCCCGGCTTCGGCCTGCCTCCCGTACGCCTCCTCGATGATCCATTCCACCGGAAACGTCATGCGACGGCGCGCGTAGGCGGTCTGGATCCGATCCTCGAGGAACTGGCGGATCGCGGCGGGACTCCGATCGGGCAGTGCGGTCGTCTGAATCGCCAGGCCGAATCGCCGATTTGCCCACGACAGCAGGTCTTTGATGCCCCGATCCGGGTCGAGATACGGCTCGATCCAGTCGAGGTCGATGTTGTCGACGCGATGAGCATCGTCTCGATCTCGCCGGGGTCCGATCGCCGCAGCTGGTTTTCCGTCACGCTGACGCCCAGCGTCGCCGCCCAACGGCTCAGGCCCCGGCAGTCCCACTCCTCCGGCGGCACGTCGGGGTCGATGTATTCGCCGATCACGTTGCTGACGTCGTCGCGCACCTTGTCCAGCAGCTTTTCGCGGATCACCTTCTGGATGTCTTCCAGTTCCAGTCCCTCGAATGCACCGGCGTCGACGTCGAGCTTGAGGGTGTCGCGGCAGTAGTTTGCAACGCACTCGGCGCCGTACGAATCGGCCAAGTACCGCGCGGCGGCCTCCTCGACGGCCTCATGGATCATCCGCTCGACCAGCTTCGTCTGGGACCCGGACACCAGCACCTGCTGGCGTTCCCGATAAAACGCCTTGCGCTGATAGTCCATCGGCTCGTCCCATTCGAGCAGGTGCTTGCGGGTCGAGAAATTCCGCTCCTCCACCTTCTTCTGCGCCCGCTCGATGCCCTTGCTGACCCGCTTGTCCTCCAGGCTGACGCCCTCGACGAAGCCGAGCCTTTCCATCATCTTCAGCATCCAGTCGGGCATGAAGAGCTTCAGCAGGTCGTCCTCGAGCGAAAGGAAGAACCGGCTTGACCCCGGGTCGCCCTGGCGGCCGCTTCGGCCGCGGAGTTGGTTGTCGATTCGCCGTGCTTCGTGGCGCTCCGTCCCGACGATGTGCACGCCGCACGGGGTGTTCAGCGCGCACACCTGGCGGCCGAACGCCGGGAATCGCGGATCGAGCCGGGGCTTCCAGCAGTGCGCGCAAACGCCGTCGTAGTCCGGACAGCGAATGCAGCACTTCGTGCCGATCTTCGGCGCGCCGTCGGGTTCGGTCTCCCGCCAGTACAGGCGCCGCGACGAGGACTCGATCGTTGCGGGATCATAGGCCAGCGGACCCTTGCACTTCTCGTACACCACTTCCCGCGCAAGCTTGATGTCGGTGCCGCGGCCGGCCATGTTGGTCGCAATGGTGACGTTGCCCACGGGGCGTCCGGCCGCCCTGCACTCGTACCGGTGGCCCGCCTTGGCCACGATCTCCGCCTCGCGTTCGTGATACTTGGCATTGAGGACCTCCAGCCCCTCGTTCTCCTTCGACTTGGCCGCCTTCGGCGGGAAATCCTGCGGGTAGCGGCGCAGCAGCCGCTGCCGAAGCATTTCGCTGTTCTCGACGCTTGTCGTTCCCACGAGTACCGGCCGGCCCATGGCCAGATCGCCGACCACCCGGTCGTACGCCTCGCACATGAAATCGATGACCTTGGGATCCTGCGTCTCGGCCGCGTGGAACTGCCGCAGCGCCTCGTCGATGAGGTCGACCTTTGACGGGTCGTGCGCGGCGCAGATCGGGCGCAGTCGCTCGAACACGGCCGCGAGCAGAAACGGATCGTTCGGCCGGCCCCGGCGGTGAATGTGGTAGATA
>CAZTVU010000027.1:0-7711 GCA_964617025.1 uncultured Planctomycetales bacterium
CCGCGTCCCGGCCCGGTTGCGTTGATTCGCCCCCGCGGCCGGATACACTGATCCGCCATGGGCGTGATTCGACCCGCGCGAAAGGTCAAGCTGATCTGCGGGATGATCTCGGGCGACCCGGACCTCCTTCGCCGCACGCGGCCGATGCTCGAGCAGCGATTCGGCGCGATCGACGCCGTAAGTGACCTCTGGCCGTTTGACGCGACGGACTATTACCAGGCGGAGATGGGCCCGGACCTGCAACGGCAGTTCGTGTCGTTTGCGTCGCTGATCGACCCCGGCCGGATCGGCGCGATCAAGCGGGAGACCAACGACCTCGAGGCGGAGATCTGCCGGGCGGCCGGCGTGCCGAAGGAGTTCCGGCTGGTCAATCTCGACCCGGGCTATATCGGCATCGGCAAGCTCGTGCTCGCGACGACCAAGGACTACTCGCACCGCATCTACCTCGGCGACGGCATGTACGCCGAGGTCACGCTCCACTGGCAGGACGGGCGCTGGCAGGCGTGGCCGTGGACCTATCCCGACTACGCGGACGACCGCTACCACGACTTTTTCACCCGCGTTCGCGACCGTCTCCGCGAGCAGATCAGCGAACTGCCCCCCGCGCCGGCCGGCGGCAACGGGCGCCGGCAGGAGCCGTCCGACGCATGAGCCGTCTTGTCGTCATCGTGTTGGCCCTGAGTGCGGCCGGGCCGTTCGCCCTCAGCGCCGCCGCAACGGCCCTCATCCGGCGGTGGTCGCTCCGGCGGGGCTTCATCGACCGGCCCGGCGGCCACAAGGCCCATGCCGCCCCGGTGGCCCTCGGCGGCGGGATCGCAATAGCGGCGTCCCCGCTGCTGCCGCTGCCGCGCATCATCGTCGTCACGCAGGCGGCCCGCGCGGCCCTGCCCGAGTCGATCCTCGGACAAACGCTCGACATCGCCGGGCGCACGGCCCGTGTGGCCGATCTGCTCGGCGGCATCTCGCTGAAGCTGCCGGCCGCCCTGGCAATCATCGGCGGCGCGGTCGTCATGCACGTGCTCGGGCTGGTGGACGACGTCCATCCGCTCGGGCCCGGATTCAAAATGCTCATCATGGTCGGCGTGGGCCTGACGCTGACGGCGGCGTTCGGGATTCGCTCGCTCGATCTGCTCGGGCCGGTCCCGTCGATCGTGCTGACGACGTTCTGGATCGTGCTCGTGACGAACGCCTTCAATTTCATGGACAACATGGACGGCCTGAGCGCGGGGGTGGCGGCCATCGTCGCCACGGTGTTCGCCGCGTCGGCCCTGGTGGCGGGGCAGCTCTTCGTGCCGGCGATCGGGCTGATGCTGGTGGGGGCGGTGCTGGGCTTCCTCGTATTCAACTTCCCGCCGGCGTCGATCTTCATGGGCGACTCGGGGAGCCTGGTCGTGGGTTACTTCCTGAGCGTGCTGACCGTGCTGACGAACTACTACAACCCGCAGCAGCAGCACACGCCGTTCGGCGTGCTCGCGCCGTTGCTCGTGCTGGCGGTGCCGCTGTACGACGTAGCGTCCGTGGTGATCGTGCGGATCCGGGAGGGCGTAAGCCCGTTTCGCGGCGACCGGCGGCACTTCTCCCACCGGCTGGTCCGTCGCGGGCTGAGCACGCGGGCGGCCGTGCTGACGATCTACCTGTCGACGGCGGCGACGGGATGTTCCGCGCTGCTGCTGCCGACGGTGTCGTGGCCGCTGGCGGTGGTGCTCGGGGCGCAGTGCGTCTGCATCGTGCTGATCGTGGCAATCCTCGAATCGGCGGGCGGCGGAAAAGGGGAGGCGAAGTGAGCCGGCTGGAGCGGGTCGCGTTCTTCCTGTTGGTGATCGTCGCAGGCGCGCGGCCGCTGGTGAGCGAAACGTACGAGTCCGCGCTTGTGCCGACGGGCGAGTCGTCGTTCCTGCCGACGGGGCTGGGGCCCGGGCTCACGCTGGGATTCGGCAGCATCGTGATCCTCGCAACGGTCCTGGCAGCCGCCGGCCGGGCGCGGGGCGGCCCTGCGCCGTGTCGGTCGACGGGCCTGCTGCCCGGCGGCGTGCTCGTCGCGATCGGCATGGGCGTCTCGCTCCTGGTGGCGAGCAATCGACGCGTCGCGATGAACGCCTCGAGCGACTGGCTGATCACGGCCGGCACGGCCGTGCTTCTGGTGCAGTTGCTGCGGCGGCCGTGGCAGGTGCGGCTGCTGTTGTGCGTGTTGGTGGCGAGCGCAGCGGCGTTTGCGTTCCAGTGCCTGATGCAGCGGTTCGTCGAGTTTCCCGAGACGATCGCGGACTACGAGGCGAACAAGGCGCGCTTCTGGGCCGCCCAGGGGGTCCCGCCGGATGACTCGCGCGTGCGGCTCTACGAGCACCGTCTGTACGCACGCGAGGCGGGCGGGTTCTTTCCGCACGCCAACGTGGCGGCGGGGTTTCTGCTGCTGGGGGCGACGGCGGCAATGGCGATGGCGGTGCTGAAGCTCCGCGGAGGGGGTACCCTCCCCCAACCCCTCCCTGAAAGGGAGGGGGGTTTCAGACTCCCTCGACCCCTACCCGAAAGGGAGGGAGTCAGCCTCCCCCAGCCCCTCCCGGAAATGGAGGGGGGCGAGGCGGTGGGCGAGCGGCCGTTTCGCCTGCTGTTTGGGTTGTTCACGGCAATCGTGGCGGTGGCGTTGTTTGCCTGCATCGCCGTCACCGGCAGCCGAGGCGCGGCGCTGGCCGGGCTGCTCGTGACGGCGGCCGCCGGCGGATGGAGGCTGCTCGTCTCGCCGTCCGTTCGACGATGGGAGGCGCGACTGGCCCTCGCTTGGGCGGCCGCAATCGGCATCGCGGCCGCCGTCGTCCTGTCCGCGCGGATCGCATCGCCGTGGAGCTCGATGGGCTTCCGCTGGGATTATTGGCGAAACACGGCATCGCTGCTGGGCGAATACTTCTGGACCGGCGTCGGGGCGCAGAACTTCGGCAAGTACTATCTTCAGGTCAAACCGATCACCAGCCCGGAGGAAGTCCGCGACCCGCACAACTTCCTGCTCGCGGCGTTCGGGCAGTGGGGCATCCTCGGGGCGCTCGGCGTGCTGGTGATGGCCGCGGGGGCCTCGTATCGGCTGATGCGTCCCGGCACCGCGCCGGGCCACCTGAATGTCGCCGTGACCGCGGAGCCGTCCGGCCGCCGGCCGATCGCGTGGCTGCTGGCGGGGATGGCGGGGCTCGTCCTGATCCGGCTGGCGAGCATCATCGGCATGCCCGGCGCCGGGGGAGAGATCCTCAGTTATGACCCCGTCTCGCGGTCTCGGATGCTGTTCGGGGTGCAAATCAGCTATCTGTTCTATGCCACGGCAACGCCGACGGCGATCTGGCTGCTGGCCGCCGTCGCAATGACGCTCGAAGGCAACCGCTTCGCCTTCTGGTCGGACCGGCCGATCCACCCGGACACCGCGTTCGTCCTGGTCGCCGGCGGCTTGGCGTTTCTGTTGCACGCGCTGATCGACGTGACGCTGTTCTATCCCGGAACGGCGAGCACGTTCTTCGTCCTGCTCGCCGTCGCCATGGCGATCCGCCACCAGGGCGCCGAGGGCACGGCCGCGCCGCCGGCCTGCGCGTGCGGTCGCCGTGCCGCCGTCGCAGCCGTCATTCTTCCGATCGTGTGGGGCGCTCACCTCGCGTGGCTCTGTCGACCTGCCATTGAGGTCCAGCGGCATCTGGCCGCCGCCCGGCGGCTGCGGCTCGTGGAGACGGAGGTCGATCGGACGGCCTCTCCCGCACTGCGGGAATACCGCAAGGCGACCGCCGCCGACCCGCTCGATCCGACGGCGCCCGGCGAGGCCGCGGAATGGCTCTTTCGAGCCGCCGTCGGCCGTCCGTCGGACGATGTGTCCCAGGGGCTTCGCGACCTCCTGGATGAGGCGGCAACGCTGATCGGCGTCGCCGAGACGCGGGATCCTCGCGAGATCGGCGTCTACCGAACAAAGGCATCGATTCACCTCTTCCGCGCGGAACGGTTCAACCGGTTGCTGGACGGCCGAATCGGTGTCGGGGCGGCGGTGAATGCCGTCGAGCTGTACCCCGCGTCGCCGCAGGACCGCGTCCTACTGGCGGAGGCCCTGGCGAGTCAATCGCGGCTGGAGCAGGCCGATATGGCCGTGGGGCTGATCGATCAGGCGATCGAGAGCTATCGCCGGGCGTTCGACCTGAACGCGGCCCGGCCCGGCGACAACGAATTGCGGAAGTGGTCTGCGGCGGTCCTGCGGAGGCTGGAGCGACGCGTCTCGGACCTGATGACCACCCGGCTGGAGCTGACTCCGCCGCCGAGCTCGGCCCCTGCGACGGCGACCGCCCCCGCGCGGGCGACCGAGCCCGCCAATACGGATACGCGTCCCGATTTCCCCTCAAGCGGCTCGAATCGATCGGCCGATAACCTGGATGGGAGCTAGTATGGCTGCGGGCCCCCTATGCCGGGGCGCCTCGCTCGAGCGACGGATTTGCCAGTGGAACACGGCCCCACGGTTGCGGTATGCCCCTACATCGACCGCGGCGACCCGCGCTGCGGCGACCGCCTGACGCTGCTCAATCTTCGCGAGACGTTCCGGTTCTGCTTTGGAAACCCGCAGGCGTGCCCCGTGTGTCGATGCATTCAACGGGAAGAAGGCCGCCTCCATGCCCTCGCCCACGTTGCCTGCCCGGCCTGACGCGGCGGCCGCCGGCGAGACCGTCTTCGGCCGGTGGGTTGACCAGTTCCTGAACTATCTGAACGTCGAAGCCGGCCTCAGCGAGAATACGCTCAGCGCCTATCGGCACGACCTTCAGGTCTTCGACCGGTTCTGCACGGAGCAGGGGCTTACGCCGCAGACGATCGCGGCGACGGACATCCAGCGATTCCTCATTCGCCGGAAGGACGAGGGGCTGGCCATCTCCTCGGTGGCGAGGAACCTCGTCGCGGTCAAGATCTTTCTGCGGCACCTGTACGCGATCGGCCGGCTGCGGCGGGACCTGGCGACCCTGATCGAGTCGCCCAAGAAGTGGCGGCTGATTCCTCGCGTCCTTCACGCGCAGCAGGTCGACGCCCTCCTCGCGACGCCGGGCGACGAGGACCCGTACGTTGTCCGCGACCGCGCGATCCTGGAGCTGTTCTATGCATGCGGCCTGCGCGTCACCGAGCTGTGCACGCTGACGGTGCAGGACGTCCGGCTGGACGTGGGCTACCTGCGTTGTCTGGGCAAGGGCCGCAAGGAGCGCGTTGTCCCGATCGGGCGGACGGCAATCGAGTGCATTCAGGAATACCTCGACACGACCCGGCCGACGCTGGACCGGCGCGGCTCGAATGCGCTCTTCCTGTCGCGAACGGGCCGGCCGCTGGAGCGGACCAACGTGTGGCGGCTGGTGGTGAAGTACGCCCGCCGCATGGGCCTGACGGGCAAGGTTTCGCCCCACACTCTGCGGCACTGCTTCGCGACGCACCTGCTGCAGGGCGGCGCCGACCTCCGCGTCGTGCAGGAGCTCCTCGGCCACGCCGACGTCAGCACGACGCAAATCTACACGCACGTCGACCGCGACCGCCTGAAGGCCGTGCACCGGCGGTACCATCCGAGACCCTGACGGCGCGCGGCCGCACCGCTTCCGGGATCGTTTCCTACAAACAGGCCGGCGGCTGGTTGGGACCGTTGAAACACGCCTGAAATGCGCCGAAGTCGGCCAGGTCCACGTCGCCGTCGCCGTCCAGGTCCGCCACACCGCAACTCGACGGCTGCGTCGGCGACTGGTTCGGCCCGTTGTAGCAGTAGCGGAACGAGGCGAAGTCGCTCAGGTCGACGTCGCCGTCGAGGTCGAAGTCGGCCGGCGTGTACGCCGGACCGTCGACGACGAGCACCACTTCGTCGGTAATCGCCAGCCCGCAGCCGGCGGTGACCACGCATCGGTAATAGCCGACATCGCCTGCATCCACGCCGGTCACCGTCAGCGTGGAGCTCGTCGTGCCGGAGTAATGGCCTCCGTTGACGAGGTTTCCGCCGTACCTCTGCCACTGGTACGCGATCGCGCCGTCGCCCGTCGCCGCCACGGTGAAGACCGCCGTTCCGCCCGGCGCAACCTGCTGCGGGGCCGGCTGCCGGGTGATCTGTGTGGCTGATTTCAGGGTCAGGGCTGCAGCGTTCGAGGTCGTGCTCCCGCCGGCGTTCGAGACGACGCAGCGATAGGAGGACGCGTCCGCCGCGTCCGCGTTCGATACGGTCAGCGTCGTCGTGTTCGCGCCCGTGTAATGGCCGCCGTCGGCGAGGTCAACGCCGTTCTTCTGCCACCGGTACACCAGCGTGCCGCTCCCCGTGGCGGTAACCGCGAACGTAACCGTGCCGTTCGGGCAGACAGATTGGGAGGCCGGCTGCTGCGTGATCGTCGGCGCCGCCGGCGTCGCGCAGCCCGTCAGCGTCAGCCCGTCAAACGCGGCCGCCTTGGCGGTGGACCCCGAGACGTGCGTCTGGCCGTCCAGGAAGATCGTCATCGAGGACGCCGTCGCCGTCACCGTGCCGCTGAATGCGACCCACGTGCTGCTCGTGGTGGTGGCGGCGGGGGTCAGGTCGATGGCGCTGCCGTAGGACGTGCTGCCGTTGGGGGCGCACCGGACGGTCGCCCGACCGTTCGCGGAGTTGGTCCGCATCCGTCCCGAAACGGTATATGTGGCGCCGCTGACGCAGCCGGTGACCACCTGATATACGCCGGCACCGCCCGAGGCGACGTAGGAGGTCTGGATCTGCTGGTACTGAAGGCCCTCCGCGGGAGAGGCGTTCTGAATGCTGTAAACGACGGTGGAGGGGACCTCCGGCCGCGTGTACGCGGTCCACCCGGCGGCGACGCCTCCGGTGTTGCCGCCCTCGAAGCCGCCGTTGATCAACGTGGGCGCGGTGCACGCGGTGACGGTAAGGGCCGCCTCGTCGGATGTGTCGCTGCCGTATGGGTTGCTGACGACGCACCGGTAGTTCGCCGCGTCGCCGGCGTCGGCCGACGAGACGATGAGCGTCGCCGTGGTGCAGCCCGCATAATGGCCGCCGTCCGCCAGGTTCGCCCGGTTCTTCTGCCACTGATACGACGGGGCGGGCGTGCCGACGGCCGTGACGGTAAAGACCGCGGTGCCGCCGGGGACGACCGCCTGGGACGACGGGTGCTGCGTGATGGTCGGCGGGCCGGGCATCGCCAGCGAGAGCGTGGCGGCGTTGGATATGGCCGTGCCGTGCGGGTTGGTGACGACACAGCGGTAGCTCGCCACGTCGTCGCTGTCCGCCGACGACACGGTCAGGGTCGGTGTCGTGCAGCCCGCATAGTGGCCGCCGTCGGTCAGGTCTGCCGCGCCCTTCTGCCACCGGTAGCTCAGCGGAAGGCTGCCGGCAGCGACGACCGAAAATGTCGCGGAGCCGCCCGGGGCGACGGTCTGGCTCGACGGATGTTGTAGGATGCTCGGCGGGCTTTGCTGCGGCAGGCAGTGCTCGGGCGCGAAGGCGCAGACGCCCGGCCAGACCTCCTGCTCGTATCGCTGCTGGATCGTCGCCCGCAGTTGCGGGTTGGTCGTGATGACGATCATGCGGGTGACGTCCAGGGTCCCGAGGCTGACGGTCAGATGATTCCCGGCGAGCGACGTAGTCACGTCGTAGAGCCCGCTCGGCCGAACCTCGAACGCGGTGGGCGAGGCCGTCATCCATGCGGGAAGGACGGCCTCGGCCGAACCTCGAACGCGGTGGGCGAGGCCGTCATCCATGCGG
>CAZTVU010000027.1:7721-35755 GCA_964617025.1 uncultured Planctomycetales bacterium
ACCGGGCTGTAATGGAAGCCGGCGGGGTCGTTGTAGTAGTTGTCGTTGACCGCGAGCAGGATGACGGTGTCGGTGCCGGAGACCAGCGCCCTCGCCCATACGTCGGCCCCGGGAAGGAGCGTCATGTCCACGGGATGGCTGGTGACCAGCAGGGGCGCGAGGGTCTTGATCTCGTTGCCGTAGAGCCCGATCTCCTTCCACAGGTCGCGGGCGGCCTGCGTTGACTGGTTGGCCAGTCCCATGGAGGGCCAGGCGGTGGCGTTGAACCACCAGTAGCAAAGGCCCTTGGCCCCGGCCGCCAGGGCGTAGTAAGCCTCGATCCGCTTGGTTTCCGGGTCGGCGTACGGCCAGATCTGGCCGACGTATTCGGGGTCGCAGGCGCTGGTGTCCATGCACTTCCAGGAGCAGGAGTAGAGGATGACGTTGGAAGGGTTCGGCTCGGCCGCCCGCGTGACGGCCTTCGCGACGGCGTAGATGTACGTGGCCTTCTCGTACAGGGGGATCACGTTCTGGTCGCGCCAGTAGGCGTCCTGGAGCCGCCTCTGGTAGTACGGGTCGACCTGGAGGATGTCGACCGCCTGTCCGTAGGCGTAGTAGTTCTCCGGCTTGAAGCTGCCGTTCATGTTGATGGAGGTGGGCGTGAGCGGGCGGATCGCCCGCAGCGCCTCCCCCTCGTCGATGGAGCGCATGGCCAGGATGCCCATCGGGCTCTTTCCGCAGGGCAGCTTGAGGCCCGTGCCGCAGAAGGTGCGCTCCATGTTCGCCTCTTCGGCGTCGATCTCGTCATTGATGAAGAACATGTCCGGGCCGTTGCCGCGGGTGTCGAATTTGGTCTTGTCGCCCGTGGTGTAGCCGTAGCCGCGCGCCAGGCAGTCCGCCTCGCCGGCGGCGGTGTTCATGTAGCCCACGACGTTTCCCACGCTGACCTGGCAGTTGTTGATGCCGTGATTCGACGATTCGGCGATCCAGTCCGCGATCGTGTAGTTGTCATCGAGGACGAACGTGTTGTACGTGCCGTGGATGAATTTGTTGACCCAGGTGCGAACCGACGCGGTGGCCGTCTTGCCGTCGCCGTAGACCCCCTGATAAACGTGGTACGACATGGGATCCAGTGCGGTGGCGAAGGTTAGGACGCTCGCGGCGTAATTCACGCTCGGATCGCCGACGGTCACGGCGTTTGCAGTCACGTCGACCCCATCCATTCGGATCGCCGCCGGCGCGGCCCCGCCGCTCCTCCGCCAGTGGAGGTAGACCTTTCGGCGGTCCTGCGAGAAGCCCACGCTCGCCAACTGGGGTGCGCTCGCGTCGGGGGTGATGCTCGCGTTCACCGCGCCGTCGGTGGTGACGATGGCGAGGTTGACCGGGTTGGTCACCGGGACGAATCGCAGCCGCACGACGACCTGCGCCACGCCGCCCGGCGGGATCGGCGTGGACGGGTCGACCTTGAACCAGACCGGCTCCCCGGCGTCGAGGATATCCTGGGGCGGATTGTCCCAGTAGAAGTAGATGCTGCGCGCGTTGTGGACGCTCGTATTCAGCTTGAGGATCGTGGCCAGGTTGTAGCCCTGCAAGCTCACGCTGCTGACCGTGACCGGCGAACTGCCGGTGTTCTTCAGGTAGGCATGGATGTTGCAGCCCACCGCCGTGCCGACGGGGCAGGAAGACGGGTAGTACTTGTCCTTCCAGATGCAGTTGAACTCGGGGAACCAGTCGTCCTGCTGATACTGCACGCCCAACAGCGTTACCGCGCTCGCGACCGGGCAGAAAGCCCCTGTGACCAGCGCAAGCACCCCAATCTGCAACCCCGGGCGGGAACTACATGCCATTGCCGGATCTCCTCACGCCATATACGCTCGACACAGACCCACCCATGACTCAGCCGCACGCGGGTGGGCGATTCGGTCCGTTGAAACACGTCTGGAACACGGCAAAATCACTCAGATCGACGTCGATATCACCGTCCAGGTCGGCCGCGGTGCAGCCCAGCGACTCCGTCGGCGGCTGGTTCGGTCCGTTGAAACACGCCGAAAACTGGGCGAAGTCGCTGAGGTCCACGTCGCCATCGCCGTCGAAGTCCGCGGCAACGCTCGCCACGGTCAGCGTCACCGTGTTCGACGACACGCTTCCGCAACCCCCCGTCACGACGCAACCATATTCCGCCGCATCGGCAACACCGATGTCGAAGATCGTCAGCGTCGCCGTGGTTGCGCCCGAGTAGCGTCCGTCGTCGCTGAGGGCGACGCCGTTTCTTTGCCACCGATAGGTCAGTGCCCCGTCGCCCACGGCGGCAAGCGTGAAGACGGCCGTGCCGCCCGCCGGCACCTCCGCCGACGCGGGCTGCTGTGTGATTTCGGTGGCCGTGCGTGCGGTCACCTGGTAATCGTACGTGCCGTTCGCCACGTTCTCGCCATTGTACCCCTTCACGTGAAGGTACCATGTGCCCGCGGCAGCCGCCGTCGTCTCCAGCGTTCCGCTCGACCATTGCGGCTCGCTCTCTGTCCAGACATGGGTCGGACTCTGATCCCAAGCCCAGCGGTAATACTGCACCGCGCCGGCCCCGAACCCACCGAGGGCCGTCCAGATCATGGGAGCATTCACGCAGGGTGACGCAGCATTCGCCGCAATGGTGCCGGCCGCCGGAGGCACTGAGAGCGTCCACTTCGACACAACGGGCGAGTCCGCCGTTTCAACGCCGTCGCCGTTTCTCGCACGGGCCGCGAAACTGTAGCGAGTGTTGGCAGCGAGGCCGGCGGAAGTCCATGCCGACTGGCTCTGCGACCAACCCGAGTTCGTACCGGCCGTCGCGTTGAACGTACACACGCCGGACGCGGCGACACCGAGGTTTGACAGCGTTCCGGCCGGTGTGGCGACAATGCTACCGGTTGTGGCCGTGCCGAGGGTTACGCCGCCGGGGGTTTGAATCATCGAATACCGTGTCTGGCCGGTGGAGGGCCCCGAGTCGCCGCAGGCGTTCACGGCGTGAATGTGCCGGGTGTACTGCGTATTTGGCGAAATGCCGGTGGTCTCATCCCAGTGCGTTACATTGGCCGCCAGGAGGCCGGACAGGTCCGTGCCGGCGGCGTTCTTGACTCGATAGCCGGTTTCGACGATCAGGTCAGTCCATTTCCACCGAATGCCGGTTGAGCTGACGGCGTCAGGCGTGCCGTCCGTCGGAGCGGCGAGCACGACACGAGCATCGTCCACCCAGACGAAGGCCGAGCGGCCCTTGTCCGGGGTCTTGGTCGATCGGCCGCGCAGGAACATCGTGATTATGCTGCTTTGAGCAGTGAAGGTGTACGACTTCTGCGCCCAGGACAGGCTTGGCGCCGACCCCCACCAGATGTTCGAACTGCCGGGGTCCGTCCCGCCGATCGGGTCGATGCCGAGCCAACCTTCCCCGACCTGCTGCGCGGGCGCTTCGGGGCAGTAGCACTTGAACCACGCCGATGCCGTGTACGTCGCACCGGGAGTTGCGCTGAACTGCTGATACACGCCGCCGTCATAGCCCACGTCGTGCGAATAGACCTCCTGCGAGTGCAAACCGGTGTTCTTTTCGACGGTCTCGTCGGAGAAGCTGAGGAACGAGCCTTCGGAGCCCGCCTTGACGAACTTGACCCATCCGTTGCCTGCGCCGGCGGTAAAGCCGTCCTCGAAGCCGGTATTCACCGGGCAGACCTGCTCGCACGAGGCGACCGACAGCGCCGCCTCCGTCGATGTCGCGATGCCGCATCCGCCCGTGACCACGCACCGGTAGTTCGCCGAATCGTCGGCGTCGGCGTTCGTGACGGACAACGTGGCGGTGGTCACGCCCGAATAGTGCCCGTCGTTGGCAAGGCTCACGCTGTTCTTCTGCCACTGGTAGGAAAGCGCGCCGTCACCGATCGCCGCGACCGTGAACGTCGCCGTGGCGCCCGCGCAGGCATTCAGGGCCGACGGGTGCTGGGTGATCTGTGTGGCTGATTTCAGGGTCAGGGCTGCAGCGTTCGAGGTCGTGCTCCCGCCGGCGTTCGACACGACGCATCGGTAGTCGGCGGCATCTGCGGCATCGACGCCCGACACGCTCAGCGTCGCGGTCGTGACGCCCGCGTAATGACCGCCGTTCGCGAGGTTTGCGCCGCTCTTCTGCCACTGGTAGACGAGCGTGCCCTCGCCCGATGCCGTCACAGAAAAGGTCGCCAAGCCGCCGGCGCACACGCTCTGAGCGGCCGGATGCTGCGTGATGGTCGGACCGCTGGCGACGGTGCAACCGACGACGGTGACGGAATCGAAACAGGCGGCCTTGTTCAAGCCGGTGCCGCCGGTCTGCCCGTCCAGCCAGATCGTCATCGACGTGCCGGTGGCGGTCACGGTCCCGCTGAAGGGAACCCAGGTGCTGCTGGTCGTCCTCTGAGGCGGGGTCAGGTCGATGGCCGTCGCCCAGTTCGTCGAGGCCGTCGGACTGCATTTGACCGTGCAGGTGGCATTGCCGGAGTTGGTGCGCATCCAGCCCGAGACCGTGTACGTGGCGCCGGGGCTGCAGTTTGCGACGTCCTGGCGCACGCCGCCGCCGCCGGTCGAACTGGTGTTGGCAATCTGCTGATACTGAAGCCCCCCGCCGGTGGGCGGTGATGCGGTCTGAATCGTCCAGACCGTGGTGGGGGCCGGATCGCGCTGGTAGGCGGTCCAGCCGTTGCCGACGCCGCCCGTGTTGCCGTCCTCGAAGTCGCCGTTCACGAGCGCAGGCGCGGAACAGGTCGTAACGGTGAGCGTCGCCGCGTCGGAGGTGGCGCTGCCGTAACCGTTGCTGACGACGCAGCGATAGTCTCCGACGTGGGTGACATCCGCGTTCGATATCGTCAACGTGGCCGTTGTGGCGCCCGCATAATGGCCGCCATCGGAGAGACTGGCCTGGTTCTTCTGCCACTGGTAATAGAGCGGCGCGGTGCCCACGGCGGCCACCGTAAAGGCGGCGGTGCTGCCGACGGAGGCGGTCTGGTTCGCCGGCTGCTGCGTGATGGTCGGCGGACCGGGGACGGCGAGGGTCAGCGTCGCTACGTTTGAAGTGGCCGTCCCGTACGGATTGGTAACCACGCAACGATAATCCGCCACATCACCGCCGTCGAAGGAGGAGACTGTCAGCGTCGCCGTCGCAACGCCGGAATAGTGACCCCCGTTCAACAGGTTCGAGCCGTTCTTCTGCCACTGGTAGCCGAGCGGGCCGGCGCCGCCGGCTGCGACGGCAAGCGTGACGGTAGCGCCGGGATCGACGGACTGGCTCGACGGGTGTTGCGTGATCGTCGGCGGGTTGTTCACGCACTGCTCCGGCGCAAACACGCAGACGCCCGGCCGCACGAGCTGGTCGTATCGCTGCTGAATGGTCGCCCGCAACTGCGGGTTGACGGTCACGACGATCATCTGGGTCACATTCAGCGTGCCGAGCGCGAGTTGCAGTTGGGCGCCATTCAGAGTGGCCGGCACGTCGGTGAGGCCGCTTGCGGCAATCCGGAAGGCGGAGGGGGCAGAGCGGAGCCAGGCGGGCAGCGTCACGGTCACGGAGGCGTTGCCGACGGGCGTCAGATGGGTGCCGTCCCAATCGTTGTAGAACTGGTCGTTGACGGCCAGGAGGATCATCGCGTCCGTTCCGACAGCGAGCGTTCTCGCCCACACGCCGGCGGTCGCCGTGGTCGCGATCGTCACGGGATGGCTGGTGACCAGAAGCGGCTGGGCCGTCCTGATCTCGCAACCGATGAGACCGATCTCCTTCCAGAGGGCCTGGGCCTCGGATCCGCCGTCGTCGAGACCATTGAATGGATACCCCTTCTTGAACCACCAGTAGGCCATGCCTTTGGCGCCGCCGGCCAGGGCGTAGTAGGCCTGGATCCGCTTGGAAGCCGGCGTGGAAAACGGCCAGACGTACCCCAGGCTCAGGTCCTTGTACTCGCAGGAGTACAGGATCATGTGCATCGGATTCGGTTCGGCCGCCGTGGTCGTCGCGATGGCGGTGGCATAGATCGAGGAGGGTTTGGTGTAGAGCGGATCTCGCTCGGGATGATACCAGTGGTTGCCGGCCATCTCCTGCTCGTAGTACGAATCGACCATCATGACGTCGGCGAGCTGCCCGTACGCGTACCAGCCGTCCGGCTTGAAATTGCCGTCCAGGTTGATCGTGGTCGGCGCGGACGGATTGATCGCCCGCAGGCTCTCGCCGTACTCAAGGAGATGCAGGCCGAGGATGCCCGTCGTGTGGCCGCCGCCGCAGGGGATCCGCAGGCCGGTGCCGCAGGTGATGTTGCCTTCCTCGATGTCGGGCTCGTCGTCGATGAACCACATGCGCGGGTTCGTGCCCCAGGCGTTGCTGTCCTTGACGTAGCCGTAATCGTGGGCTTCCGCGTAATCCCGTCCGGCCGAGGTGGCCATGAAATCCTGCAGCCCGCCGGAACTGTTCATCACGTACACGTTGACGCCCCGATGGTTGCAGTCGTCGATCCAGGCGCGGGCGGCGGCAGCGTCGTCGTCCGAGATCTCGCGAACGCCCCAGGTGCCGTAGAGGAAACGGTTGACCCACGTGCGCAGCGAACCTGTGGCCGTTTTGCCGTCGGCGTAGACACCCTGATAGACGTGATATGACATGCTTGCCAGGGGAGTAGGAAATTGGAGGACGGTCGCCGCGAAGTTGACCGTCGGGTCGCCGACGGTCGTCGCGTTGGCGGTCACATCGACGCCGTCCATGTAGATCCAGGTCGGGGCGCCGCCGCCGGCGCGCCGCCAGTGGAGGTAGACCTTCGTCCGATCCGAAGAGAATCCCACGCTGGCAAGCACCGGGTCGGCGGCGTTGACGGGAACGGTCGTGTGGAGCGTGCCGGCAGACGTGATGACGCCGATACTGACCGGCCGCATTACCGGAACGGAACGCAGGCGAACGACCACACGAGCGACGCCGCCGGCCGGAATCGGGTTCGGGTCGGCCCGGTACCAGACCGGTTCGCCGGCGTCCAGGATGTCCTGCGGCGGGTCGTCCCAGTAGAAGTAGATGCTGTTGGCGTCATGAAAGTTCGTGTTCCGCTTGAGGACCGTCTTGAGGCTATAACCCGCTAGGGCTACGTCAGTGATCGTCACGGAGCTCACGCCGTTGTTCTTCAGGAACACCTGGACGTTGCAGCCCGTGACCACGCTGCCGCACGATGTCGGATAACTGCCGTAGTGGTACCAGCAGTTATACTCCGGGTACGGATTGTCCTGCTGATACTGGGAGCCGAGCAGCGATACAGCGGCGTCTGCGGCGGCGGCCGAGATGCAAGCGGCCAGCGACGCACAAGTCACCGATGTGAGGCGGCACAGGTTGCTTCTCATCGCATCTCCGGAAGCCCGTTCGGACAAGGGCCTTGAGCGTCCCCCTGGAGAACATCCGATCACCGGCAGGTGATCTACCGGTTTATTCTAACATATCCTTCGTCGATCCGTCTGCGTAGGTACCGTCGCCATCTCTATTCGCTCGGAACTTGTGATTTTCGGACGATCGGCCACAATGGTGGGGCGTCGGCCGGCGGGGCGGCGTCGGGCGTCTTCCCGCGGCATGCCTGTCCGGTCGGCGGATACAGGAGACGGTCATGAAGGCGAAATGGGCTTGGGGCCTGGGGATCGCGATCGGACTCGGCGGAATGATCGGCGCCTGGCGGGGGGCGCGGGCGGCGGAGGAGGCGGCCGCGGTCAACCTGCCGATCGCCGTGGTGGACATGGTCAAGCTGTTCAACGAAAACGACCAGTGGAAGGCGATCAACGGCGGCCTGACGAAGAAGCGCCAGGCGCAGGAGGCCGAGGCCGAGAAGCGGAAGGAGGAGATCGCCGCGAAGCAGAAGCAGCTCGAGGCGTATCACCCCGACACACCCGACTGGGTCAAGTGCAGCGAGGATCTGCTCCAGCTCCAGACGCGGGCGGAGATCTGGGTACGGATGGAGAAGGTCCGCGTCGAGGCGCAGAAGAAGCGCTGGGTCGAGCGGAACTACGCCGACGTCACGAAGGCGATCGCGGAAATCGCCGCGAAGCGCGGGCTGGCCATGGTGCTCACGAAGGAGGAGATCGAGCCGAACACGGAGGATTCGAATCGCCTGTTCGCGCAGATCATCAACCGGAAGGTCGTGTATGTCGACAAGCGGCTGGACATCACGGACGAGGTCCTCAAGCGGGTGAACGAGGAGTTCAAGCTCGGCGGCGGCGAGGGGTCGCTGAAATTCGAATGAGCGGCACGATGAAGAGCTTCACGCTCGCGGAGCTGGCGAAGGAGGTGGGCGGGGTGGTCCGTGGCGACGCCTCGGTGCGCGTCGCGGGCGTCCGCGGCATCGACGAGGCCGGCGCCGACGACATCACGTGGATTGCCCATGAGAAGTACGCGGCCCGGCTGCGGGCTTGCCGGGCCGGGGCCGTGGTCGTCGACCGGCACTTCGGCGACACTCCGATGCCGGCGATCCTGTGCGACGACCCTGCGTTCGCGATGACGAAGGTTCTGGCGAAGTTCGCCCCGCCCGTGCCGCAGCCGGCCGTCGGCGTGCATCCGTCGGCCGTCGTGGCCGCCTCGGCGCGGCTGGGGCGCGACGTGCGGATCGGGCCCTGCGCCGTCGTCGGCGAGGGCGCCCGAATCGGCGACCGGACGGTGCTGTATGCCCACACATACGTCGGCGACGAAACGGAGCTGGGCAGCGACTGCGTCCTGTGGCCGGGGGCCGTTGTGCGCGAGCGATGCCGGCTGGGCCGGCGCGTGATCCTGCATCCGAACGTCACGATCGGCGCCGACGGGTTCGGATACCACTTCCGCGACGGGGCGCATCACAAGATCCCGCAGATCGGCACGGTCGAGATCGGCGACGACGTCGAGATCGGCTCGGGAAGCTGCATCGACCGTGCCAAGTTCGGCACGACGCGGATCGGCGCCGGAACGAAGATTGATAACCTCTGCCAGATCGCTCACAATGTGGAACTCGGTCCGGGCTGCGTCATCGTCGCGCAGTGCGGAATCGCGGGGAGCACGCGGCTCGGACGGCTCGTCGTGCTCGGCGGGCAGGTGGGCGTGCGCGATCATATCGCGCTGGGCGATGGGGTCCGGGCGGCGGCCTGCTCGTGTATCTCGAAGGATTTTCCGCCGGGTTCGGTCGTCAACGGCATTCCGGCGGTAGACAACCAGCAGTACCTTCGCGAGCAGGGGCAGGTGCGCCGGCTGCCGGAGATGGCCGCCCTGCTGAAGGAGCTGGTGAAGCGGATCGAGCGCCTTGAATCCGCAGTGCACAATACGTAATCCCGTCGAGGTCGGCGGCCGGGGGCTCTTCACGGGGCAGCCGGCGACGCTGCGGTTCTGCCCGGCCGAGGCGGACGAGGGGATCGTCTTCGTCCGCGTGGACCGCGACCCGCCGGTCCGCATCCCCGCGCTCGTCGGGCACGTCGCCAAACGGGCGCGGCGGACCACGCTGGCGAACGGCAGCGTGACCATCGAGACCGTCGAGCACTGCCTCTCGGCGTGCGCGGGGCTGGGCATCGACAACCTGACGATCGAGCTGACGGGCAACGAGGTGCCCGGCGGCGACGGCAGCCCGCTGCTCTTCGTCGAAAAGCTCACCGAAGCGGGCGTGCAGACGCTGGAGGCGGAGCGCAAGCCGCTGCGGATCACCCAGCCGACGCGCGTGGCCGAGGGCGATACGTGGGTCGTCGCCCTGCCGCCGCCGGCGGACGCGAACGGCATGGAGGTGGTCTACGACCTGGACTACGGCGAGGACACGCCGATCCGGTGGCAGCACTACCGCATCCGCGTGACGCCGGAGGTCTTTCGCGAGCAGCTCGCCCCGGCGCGGACGTTCGTGCTGAAGGCCGAGGCGGAGCAGTTCCGCGCCGCGGGGCTGGGCACGCACCTGACGTACCAGGACATCCTGGTGTTCGGCGAGGACGGTCCGATCGAGAACCGGCTCCGATTTCCCGACGAGTGCGTGCGGCACAAGGTCGTCGACCTGGTGGGCGACCTGGCGCTCCTGGGCCGGCCGATCCTCGGCTGCATCTACGCCCGCAAGAGCGGCCACGCCCTCAACCACGAGCTGGTCCGCCGCCTCCAGGAGCAGCTCCGCGAGCAGGAGCTCCAGCGGCGGATCGTCTCCGAGTCGGTGTTCGACGTCCGCCGGATCCAGCGGATCCTGCCGCACCGCTACCCGTTCCTCATGGTGGACCGCATCGTCCAGATCGAGGGCTCGCAGCGGGCGGTGGGCGTCAAGAACGTGACCATCAACGAGGAGTTCTTCTCGGGCCACTATCCCGGCCAGCCGATCATGCCGGGCGTGCTGATTCTGGAGGCGATGGCGCAGCTCGGGGGCGTCCTGCTCTCGCAGGAGCTGGAGCACACCGGCAAGGTGGCCGTGCTCCTCAGCCTGGACAAGGTGAAGTTCCGCCGGCCCGTTGTCCCCGGCGACCAGTTGATCCTGGAGGCGGAGACGATCCGCGTGAAATCGCGCACCGGCCACGTGCGGTGTCAGGCCCGCGTGGGCGAAGACCTGGCGGCGGAGGCCACCATCAAGTTCATGATGGTGGACGCCGACCCGCTCTGAGGCGAAACCGTTATGATCGACATTCATCCGACATCGGTGGTGGACCGCAACGCCCGGCTCGGCGAGGACGTCGTCATCGGGCCGAACTGTTTCGTGGGCCCCCGCGTCGTCCTCGGCGATCGCTGCCGGCTCCACAACAACGTCACCATCACCGGCAGCACGACCATCGGCTGCGAGAACGAGTTCTTCCCGAACGTCGTCATCGGCTGCACGCCGCAGGACCTCAAGTACCGCGGCGGCGACACGCAGGTGATCATCGGCTCCGGCAACGTCTTCCGCGAGAACGTCACGGTCAACGCCGGCACCGAGCTCGGCGGCGGCGTCACCCGCGTCGGAGATCACAACCGGTTCCTGGTCGGCGTGCACCTGGGGCACGACGTGCAGGTCGGAAGCGACTGCATCATCTCCAATTACGTCCAGCTCGCCGGCCACTCCAGCATCGAGGATCGCGTGACGATGGGCGGCATGATCGGCATCCACAACTTCGTCACGATCGGCCGCTACGCCTACGTCGCCGGGTTCGTCCGGATCACCGTCGACGTGCCGCCGTACATGATCACCGGCGGCGAGCCCGCGCGCGTCCGCGGCGTGAACACCGTCGGCATGTCCCGGTGGCAGTTCGATGCGGAGCGGATCGAACGCCTTCGCGAGGCCTTCAAGCTGCTCTTCTCGCGGCGGGCGCTGCGGGGCGGCGGTTCGCTCCTGGAGAAGGTCGCCGCCCTCGAGTCCAACGGCGCGATGAACGACGACCTCCGCTACCTGTGCGAATTCCTCCGCCGCAGCACCTGCGACGGGGTTTACGGTCGCTATCGCGAGTCGCTCCGCACCGACACCGCCGAGGACCGCGGCCGGTTCTACCGGGAAGGCGTCGCCGAGGCACGGGAGGCCGCTCCGTGAACACGCCGCTGCGCGTCGCCGTCGTCGGCACGGGTCGCATGGGGCGGCACCACGCCCGCTTCTATGCCCAGTTGCCCGACGTGAAGCTCGTCGCCGTCGTCGACCAGGACGCCGCCCGCGCCGCCGCCGTCGCCGGAGAGTTCGGCGGGCGGCCGATGACCGACGCGTCGGCCGTCCTCGGCGAGGTCGATGCCGTTACCATCGCCGTACCCACCGTGCGGCACCTCGAGGTCGCCCGGCCCTTCATCGAGCGGCGGATCCCCATCCTCATCGAGAAGCCGCTGGCCCCCGGCGCCGCCGAGGCCCGCGAGCTGCTCGACCTGGCGCGCCGACACGACGCCCTCGTCGCCGTCGGCCACGTCGAGCGGTTCAACCCCGTCGTCCGCGCGATGGAACGGATGCAGGTCGTGCCGAAGTTCATCGAGACGCACCGCATCAGCCCGTTCACGTTCCGCTCGGCCGACGTCGGCGTCGTGCTCGACATGATGATCCACGACATCGATATTGTGCTGCACTCCGTTCGCGACACGCCGGCGAGGGTGGAGGCCGTCGGCATCAACGTCCTCGGCCCCCACGAGGACATCGCCAACGCCCGAGTGACGTTCTCGCGCGGGTGCGTGGCGAACCTGACGGCGTCGCGGCTGGCGCTGAAGACGGAGCGGAAGATCCGCGTCTTCAGCGAGGAGGCCTACTTCTCGCTCGACTACCAAAAACGGACCGGCATCGCGATCAAGAAGGACGCCAACCTCGACCTGATCCAGATGGCCCGCGAGCGCAACGCCGAGGACCTCTCGCAGATGGCCGGCGTGGATTTCGGCGCGATGGTCAAGGTCGAGCCGCTCGCCGTCGATGCGGCGGACCCGCTGCGGAGCGAAATCGAGTCCTTTCTGCGCTGGGTTCGCTCCGGCACGCCCGGCGACGACGCGACGGAGGCCCGCGTGGCCTCCGCGGAAGAGGGCCTTGCGGCGGTCGAGCTGGCCGAAACGATCGTGGCCAGCCTCAAGCAGCACCCCTGGGACGGTGCTCCCGGCGGCCGCGTCGGGCTGTCCGATCGCGTGCTGGGTTGAATGCATGAGCGAAACGTGCGGAGCGGCGGGCGATGCGATCTCGGGGCGCTGCCGATCGGGCAGAGCGGGCCGCCGCCCGGTCCAACCGAAGGAGCGATGGCCATGACGCCGCGCGAACGGGTGCTTTCGGCAATCGATCATCGTGAGCCGGATCGCGTGCCGATCGACTGCGGAGCGATGCGGTCGACGGGGATCCAGGCGATCGCCTACAACCGGCTCAAGGCCCGGCTGGACATCGGCAACGGCCGGACCCGCGTCTTCGACATGGTGCAGCAGTTGGCCGAGCCGGAGCCGTGGTACCTGGAGCGGTTCCGGATCGACGCGGTGAACGCCGGGCGGGAGTTCGACGCCTGCCGCTGGGTACCGTGGACGCTGCCGGACGGATCGCCGTGCGAGGTGCCCGCGTTCCTGGCGCCGCAGCGAGACGGCCGGGACTGGGTCGTCCGCAACCGCGAGGGCGTGATCGTCGGCCGGATGATCGACGGCGCGACGTATTTCAGCCAGGCCTGTTTTCCCCTGTCGGACGACGGGTGGGCCGGGCGGCTGGACGAGCTTCCCGTGTGCATGGGCCGGGTGGTGTGGGCGGCGATGGCCGAACCGCTGTACGAGGGCGGCCTGAGCGACGAGAACCTGCGGCGGATCGGCGAGCACGTGCGGGCGCTGCGGCAGCGGACCGACCGCGCGATCATGATCGCGTTCGGCGCGAACCTCTTCGAGTGGGGCTCGTTCCTGCGGCGGCTGGACAACTTCCTGATGGACCTCGCCGCCGACCGCGCGGGGGCCGTGCGCCTGCTGGACCGGCTGGTCGAGGCCCACCTGGCGGGGCTGGACCGGCTGTTGCCCGCCGTCGGCGAACACGTGGACCTGATTCAGCTCGGCGACGATCTGGGGATGGAGAGCGGACCGTTCTTCTCGCCGGAGATGTACCGCGAAATCTTCCTGCCGCGCCACCGCGCGATCGTCCGGCACATCAAGGCAAAGAGCCCGCACATCAAGGTGTTCCTGCATTCATGCGGATCGATCTATCGGCTGCTCCCGGGCCTGATCGAGGCCGGGTTTGACGTGGTCAACCCCGTGCAGATCTCGGCCGACGAGATGGAGCCGGAGCGGCTCAAGCGGGAGTTCGGCGGGGACATCACGTTCTGGGGCGGCGGGTGCGACACGCAGCAGATTCTGCCCCGCGGTACGCCGCAACAGATCAAGGACCACGTTCGGCGGACGATCGACACGTTCGCGCCCGGGGGCGGGTTCGTCTTTTGTCAGGTGCACAACATCCTGGCCGAGGTTCCCCCCGAGAACATCCTGGCGATGTACGAGGCCGCCGCGGAGGCGTAAGCCGACGGCGAGCCCTCGGGCCCCGACGTCACGGCAGCGGCAGATTCATCACGCCGAATGCCCAGAGTTCGCCGCCCATCTGCGAGGCCGTACGCGACCGCAGCGAATCCCGAGCCCCCTTCGCGGCCTCGGCCGTCCGCCGGGCGCGCTCCTGCGCATCAGCCACGTCCAGATACCGTCGGCCGATGAGCATCTCGTCCGAGCAGGCCAGGATGTCCCGAATCCGCCGCACGTAGCCTTCGCCCACGCGGAGCTTGTTCGCATCCTCGTGACACTCGGCGGCGCTCATCAGGCCTCCGTCGTCCGCCGGAAAGACACAGCCCCAACTGCTGTCGGCCATGCACCATCGCCCGTCGGCATAGAACTCGGAAACAACGTGGCCGCTCTTCCGGTCGGCGTAGAACAGGAAGATCATGCGCGCCGGGATCCCGGCGACCTGGCACAGCCGCACGAATACCCGGGCCTGCTCGTTGCACCAGCCGACGCCGGACTTCAGCAGGTCCTCCTCGCCCAGGGCCCGATCGGGCGGGCAGTCCGGGCCGTACGGCGGGATCGACGGATGGGCGATCCGCTCGGGTATGGCGCGGGTCAGCAGGGCCAGGGCCTTCTCGCGATTGGTCGCAAGCCCGGCCGTGTACTCCGCGACGATCTTCTCGCACAGAGGGAGGGCGCCCTTCGTGTATTGCACGGCCGTCGGCGTGTAGGACTCGTACAGATATCGGGACGTCTCCGGCCGATAGGCGATGAAGTGGTTGGCCTGCCACAGGTCGATCCCGGCCGTGCAGCCCCCGAGCGGGTCCTTCTGCTGCGGATACGGCATCGGCAGGCCGTACCGGCCCCGGTAGGGCTGCACCCAGACGGGCACGGTTTCCTTCGCCCATGCGGGGCATTCCGCCGCCGGCGCCGTCGTGGGGCAGGCGCCTCGTTCTGTGACGGCCGCTGCGGCCTCGAGCGCGGCATGGCCGACCGTGTCGGCGGGGCCGTCGTAGCCCGGCCCGCCCGCGGCCACGTAACCCGCGCTCGCCCCGGACTCCCGGCGGCTCACCCAGAACGAGTACAGGCGGCCGCGACGCAGGTGAAACCGAAACCGGACCGCCTTGCCCGCGACCGCGGAAAGGTCGGCGGCCGCCGCCCAGCGTACGCGATGGATCGTGGCGTCCGCGCGAACGGGATTACACGCCTCGCGACCAAACGGCGGAATCGCACGGCCGTCTCGGTCGAGGACCTCCACGCGCAGCTCGCCGTCGCCGGCGTCGACGTTCACAAAGAGATACCTGCCCTGAAAGATCAGCGGGCGCGTGGTGAGCGTGCCGGCCCGATCGTCGGCATCCATGGAGGCGAAGCCGTCTCGTCGGAGGATCGCCAGTCCGGTCACGGCGGGATCGGCGGCGCGATCGCGGCCCCGGCCGCTGACGTAGAAGTAGAGCTGGTCGCCGACGATCAGGCAGCCGCCGCCGGCCGACTGCACGTTGCCCCAATTCCACGCCCCCTCGCGCTCCTCGACCCCCGCGAACGACCGGCGGTCCGGCCGATGCCAGTGGAATCCGTCGCGGCTGAAGCCCACCAGCACCTCGTTGCGCTTTTCGAGACCCTGCGGGTGGCCCTGCCAGATCGAGAACAGGCCCAGCAGGATGCTCTCGTACGGCGTCGCGTCGAGGTTGTAGAGCTCCGGCGGTACGTCCTTCAGGGCGGCGTTGGGGTTGCGCGGGTCCAGCCGGTCGGCCGCCGTCCAGAAGGAGCGGGACGCCGGCAGTCGCCGCATGCCCTCCACGAGATCCTCGCACTCCAGGTACATCCGCCCCCGGCCCCCCGGCGGTCCGTAGGAGCGGAGGCTGTAGATCCAGCGATTTCGGAACGGGTTGAAGAAGATTGTCGAGCGGTCGCCGCCGGCCCGGCCCTCCGCCACCGGATCTCCCCAGTGAATGCCGTCGGCCGAATACCGGATTGCCATGTCAACGCCGCCCTTCTCGTCCCTTCGCTGCGAGACGACGAACATCTTGTACCGGCGTGCCGGATCGGATTCGTGCAGGTCCAGCCAGACCGTGTTCGAGTCCCTCGGCCCGACCAGCACGACGTTCGTGCCGGGCACGACATCCAGAGCGGGTTTTTCCCAGTGAAGGCCGTCCCGGCTCGTCGCATAGCACGTGTTCCGGCAGTACCCGCCCATGTACCACATCTTGAACAGCTTGTCCGACGGGTCATACCAGACGCCGTCGCTGAACACCATGCTCGTCGGTTTGGACTCAAGCCCCGCGGACTCCCACGGCTTGTCGGGGCGAAGCACTGGGCAGGCCGGGTGGTACACCGCGGCGTGATACCGGCGATTGAGCGTACTCTGCTCGATGAGGAAGTCGTCGACGAACAGTTGGCGGCCAAGGTCGATCGGAATCACGTCAGGCCGATGTTCCAGATACGGCACCGCCATCGGCTCGCGCGTCGGCTCGGCGATGCGCGGCGGCCACACGTCGGGCAGAACGATGCCGTTGGGCAGGGTCTCGCCGGCGACGGCGGCCGGGCCGAGGCTTGCCGGAGACAACAGGAACGCGATGAAGCGGAATCGTGCGAGTCTGTTCATGTGGCACCGGGCGGATATCGAGGTCGAGGACGGCCGCGTGCCTTGCCGGTCGCACCGCGTCGGCGATCTCACGGCCGCCAGGCCCCACCGTGGTGGCGCCTCGACCCCGGATCGTATCCGGTGGCCGTGCGACACCGCAACCGGCGCTTCGCATGCGATCGCCGTTCGAACAGACCGTCACACGATCCGGGCGATGACGGTCTTGGCGTAGTCGGGGTCGCCGGGAAAGTCCGGTGGTAGCGGCGGGCGTTCGAGGATCACGCACGACCGGCCCCCGGCGGAACGCATCAGCTCGGCCTCGAGACGGTCGAGCCGAATCCGCCGGTGGTTCGTCGCCAGAAGCACGATACCGCCCGGACTCAGCAGCGAGATCGCCCCTTCGCAGAGCGACCCGAGGTGCTCTTCCAGCACGAACGTGCGCGGCGGGCGCCGTTGCCGCGAGAACGTGGGCGGGTCCAGGACGATGAGGTCGTATCGTCGGCCCTGACGCTTGGCTCGCCCGTAGAAATCGAACACATCCGAGCAGAAGAACCGGTGCGCGGCCTCGGCCAGGTTGTTGGCGGCGAAATTGCGCCGGCCCCACTCGAGGTAGCGCTTGTGGACGTCCACGCTGTCCACCGCCGCCGCCCCGCCCAGGGCCGCCGCCACGGAGAAGCCGCAGGTGTAGCTGAACGCGTTGAGCACCCGTCGGCCGGCGGCCCACTCGCGGACGCGACGGCGATTGTCGCGGTGTTCGAGGAACAGCCCGACCGAGAATCCGTCGTACGGGTGGATGAGGAAGCGGATGCCGTTCTCCAGGACGGCGAACTCCGGCTCGGCGGGTTCGCCGATCCACGGCCGGGCGTCGCCGTGGAGCGCCGCCACCGCCTCGGGCACCCTCGCGCGGTCGCGAACGAAGACCTTGCGGTAGACGGCACGGCAGCCGAGTCGCTCGCGCAGCCACCGGAGAAGGGCCTGCGCATCCTCCGGCGAGAGGGTCAGCCGCTCCTCCTGAAGCTGCGCGACAAGCACGTCGCCGAGCTTTTCGACGACCAGCCCGGGGATCCCGTCCGCCTCGGCGTGGAACACGCGGCAGGCCGTCGTCGACGCATCGGCCAGAAGCGCCGCCCGGCGCGCCAGCGCCGCCATTTTCTGCCGCAGGTCCGCGCGCACGCTTCACCGCCCACAGGCGGCGTGCCCCGCGGACTCCGTGGCCGGAATCGGCGGGGCACGCTCGTCTTCGGGGCCGTCGTCCGCTCTACTTGTCCAGCTCGAACGCGGCGTGGACGGCCTGCAGGGCCTTTTCGGCGTCCTGGCGGCGGACGATGCAACTGATGACGATCTCGCTGGTCGAGATGTTGTCGATATTGATCTTCGCCTCGGCCAGGGCGCTGAACATCTTGGCGGCGACGCCGGTGTGCGTCTTCATCCCCACGCCGACGATGCTGACCTTCGCCACGGCCTCGTCCATCTCGATCTTCTTGAAGCCCAGCTCCTTGCCCATCGCCTCGCAGACGGTGCGGGCCTCGGCCGCGTCGGCCGCGCCCGTGGTGAAGCCGATGTTGGCGGCGTTGCCGTCGGGCGAGTTGTTCTGAATGATGTCGTCCACCGCGATGTTGTGCTTCGCGATCCGCGCGAAGATGCGCGCGGCGATGCCCGGCCGGTTCGGCACGCCGATCATCAGAATGCGCGCGAGGTCTTTCTTGAGCGTGGCGCCGCGTACGACGATATCTTCCATGTCGGGGGTCTCCGCGATGATCAGGGTCCCGCTCGCATCGGTGAGCGAGCTGCGGACGTGAATGGGAACGCTGTACTTCTTGCCGAACTCGATGGCACGCGAGTGCATGACGCCGGCGCCGAGCGACGCCAGCTCCAGCATCTCGTCGTAGCTGATCCGGTCGATCTTCTTCGCCTGCGGCACGATCCGCGGATCGGTCGTGTAGACGCCGTCCACGTCGGTGTAGATCTCGCACGAATCGGCCTTGAGCGCGGCGGCCAGGGCCACGGCCGTCGTGTCCGACCCGCCGCGGCCCAGCGTGGTGATCGCGCCGTCCTCCGTGATGCCCTGGAAGCCCGCCACGATCACGATGCGCCCGGCATCGAGCTGTTTGCGGATCCGGTCGGCGTCGATCTTCTTGATGCGGGCCTTCGTGTGCGACGCGTCCGTCACGAGGCCGACCTGCCCGCCGGTGAAGCTGATCGCCTCGTGCCCCGCCGCGTCGATCGCCATCGCCATCAGCGCAATCGAGATCTGCTCACCGGTGGTCAGCAGCATGTCCATCTCGCGCTTCGGCGGATGCGACGTCACCTGGTTCGCCAGGTCGATCAGCTCGTCCGTCGTGTGCCCCATCGCCGAGACGACGATGACGACCTTATGCCCTTCCAGCTTTGCCCGAATCGCCCGGCGGGCGGCGCGGTGGATCTTCTCCGCGTTGGCCACGCTCGTTCCGCCGAACTTCTGAACCACCAATCCCATGGTTGCACCGTGTGCGCGTTGTCTTTCCCGGACCGATTCCGACCCCCAACGATCGCTGACTATACCGAAAAGCCCCGCCGCCGTCTAGGCGGAAGGCCCTGCGTGAAACCGCGGGTCCGCCCACGCGGGCAACACGAACCGGTCCACCCGGATCTGCCGCGCGATCCCGCCGGCCGCCGCCAGCCGCTCCGCGCTCGTCGTCACCGGCCCGCATCGCCAGAGCCAGACCACCGCCGGCCGCTTCTGCCCGCGCGCCTCTCGCAGCGCCACGAGCTCCTTCATGACCGCCAGCGTGCGTTGCGGAAGCGTGCCGGCGCGGCCCCGCTCGCGCGGCATGAGCGTCTCTTCGCCCAGCACGAACTCGATCTCCTGGTAAGGCGACCGCAACAATCGGTCGATGGCCGCCGTGCTCGCCAGGCCGTCGCCGTAGGTCCGCGCCGCCAGCACCCAACCCCTGGCCGCGAGGGCGATCCGCGTCAGTCGCCCGATGACCGCCGGCAGGAGGATCGCCCCCGGCGTCGGCAGGATCACCAGGCGGAGCGACGCCGCACCCCAGGCCGCCAGCGCCTCGTTCCACCAGCGGTCCGACCACCACGCGGCGAGCTCACCCTTGGAGTCGGTGGCCTCGACCCAGAGCGCCCGGGGCGCGGGAGATGCCGCCGGGTCCGTGATCATCACGCCGTGGGCGGGGATCCACCGCTCGTCGCCGCCGCCGCGCGGATCGTCCCAGCGCCGCCGGCCGGCGCGGGTTTGCCGTCGATGCTGCACGGCAGCCCCGCGGGCGGACGCGTTACGCGCGACGTCCGAGTCGGAGGAAGTACTCCATGAGTTCATGGCCGGGATCCACGTGCAGGTCGCTGGCGACCGCGTTTGCCTCGTTAAACGGCTCCCGGTAGACGCCGGACACGCCCGTCCCCGCCATGCAGAACGGCGGCGGCTCGGCCGTGTGGGTCCTGTGGCCGACGGGCGTCGGGTGGTCCGGGGCGATCAGGATCCGCCACGCATCGAACGTGCGAAGCTTCGCCAGCACCGGACCGACGATGTGCTCGTCGATCCGCTCGATGGCCCGGATCTTCTCGGGGCAGTCGCCCATGTGGCCCGCCTCATCCGGCGCCTCGATATGCACGGCGACGAAGTCGTATTGATCGAGGGCCGCGACGGCGGCCTGCCCCTTGCCGTGGTAGTTGGTGTCGATGAACCCCGTGGCGCCCGGGACATCGATCAGCGCCCAGCCGACGCAGACGGCCACGCCGCGAAACAGGTCGACGGCCCCGATGGCCGCTCCGCCGACGCCGTAGCGGTCACGAAACCGGTCGAGCTTCGGCGCCGGTCCCTGTCCCCACAGCCAGATGGACGTGGCCGGGTTCTCGCCGAGCTCCCGTCGGACGAGGTTCACCTCGTGCTCGGCCAGTATGGCCTGCGACCGTTCCATGAGGACACGGATGTAGTCGGCATCCTTGCCGGACGGGAGATACTTCGCGACGGGCTTGCCCGGGATGTCGTGCGGCGGCGTGCACTCGACCTTCGAAGCGGCGGCGTCCTTGATGACCATCAGGTGGCGATAGCCGACGCCCGCGTGAAACCGCACGCGGTCATCGGCCAACCGCTCGTTCAATGCGGCGATAAGCTGCTCGGCCTCCTGCTGGCGGATGTGGCCGGCGGTGAAGTCCTCCATGTTGCCGTCCACGATCGTGACGAGGTTGCACCGGTACACGAGATCGCCGGGGCCGACATGGATTCGCCGCGCGGCGGCCTCGATCGGCGCCCGGCCGGTATAGTAGCGAGCCGGATCGTAGCCCACGACGCTGAGCGTCGCGACGTCGCTGCCCGGCGTGAAGCCCTCCGGGACGGTGCGACACGTCCCCTGGCGGCCGTGACGGGCGATCCAGTCCATGTTGGGTTTCTCGGCGACACCCAGGGGCGTGCTGCCGTTCAACTCGGCCACCGGCTCGTCGGCGGCGCCATCGGGCAATATGAGGGCGTATTTCATGCGGGACTCGGTGGTCCGTTAGTCCGGGCAAAGGTGCTCGGCTGCTCCGTTACTCGGTTGATCGGTGTATCCGTTATTCCGTTGGTTCGTTCTTCCGTTAGTCCGTTATCCCGAATAGAGGTTGCTCGGTTGCTCCGTTACTTGGTTCCTCGAAAAAGCCGTTGTTCCGAGGCCCGGGCCCCGGACCCCGGAACCCGAAACTCTTCACGGCCTGTCGCTTCCACCGCCATTCGTTTCCGCCTCGGCCCCTTTCCGCACTTTTTCACTTTCCCACTTTTCCACTTTCCCAATCTTCCACCGCCTTCGCCCCACCCCTCGCTCACCCCCCCGCGTACTCCTCCCGCTCCGCCAGCACGCGAATGCACACCGGCGTGCCGGCGACCACATCCAGCGAGGCGATCTGACGGACGGCATCCCGCACCGCACCTTCGCGGGCCATGTGCGTGGTGATTGCCACGGGGACGAGATCCGCCGACGCACCCCCTTCCGCTTCGTGCTGCGTGATCGCGCTCAGGCTGATCGCGTGCTCCCCAAAGGCCCGGGTGATGGCCGCCATCACCCCCGGCCGATCCTTCACCATCGCCCGTACGTAATACCGACTCTGAATCGAGTCGATCGGCTTGATCCGTGCCGGTCCGTTCTGGTCGTGAAGCAGGCGATATTGTTCAAACACGCGGCGCGCGTTGCCGGTGGCCGTCGCGATCACGTCGGCGAGGATCGCGCTGGCCGTCGGCCGGGGGCCGGCGCCTCGGCCGTACAGCAGCGTATGCCCCACGGCGTTGCCGTAGATGCTGACCGCATTGAACGGACCAAACACGCTCGCGAGCGGATGCGACTGCCGGATGAACGCCGGATGCACCCGCAGGCTGATCCCGTCGTCCGCCCGTTCGCCGATCGCCAGGAGCTTGCACGCATAACCGAGCTCCCTTGCCGCGCGGAGGTCCGTCCGGTCGATCGCCTCAATGCCCTCCACGGGGATGCTCGTGAAGTCGATGTCCGCCTGAAACGCGATCGCCGCCAGCACGGCCAGCTTGTGCGCGGTATCGGTGCCGTTGACGTCCAGCGACGGGTCCGGCTCGGCGTACCCCAGCCGCTGGGCGTCGGCCAGCACATCGGCATAGGCCCGATCGTGCGTGGCCATCTCGCTCAGGATGTAGTTGCACGTCCCGTTGAGAATGCCGAACACCGCGTCGATCCGATTGGCGATCAGCCCCTCGCGCAGCGATGCGATCAGCGGGATGCCTCCGCCCACGCTGGCCTCGAACGCCACGCACCGCCCCGCGGCCCGGGCCGCCGCGAAGATCTCCTTGCCGCGTACGGCCAGCAGCGCCTTGTTCGCCGTCACCACATCCTTGCCCGCCGCCAAGCACTGCCTGACGATCTCGCCGGCCACGGTCGTCCCGCCCACCAGCTCAATCGCGATGGTGGTTCCGGGGTCGCGGAGGAGGACGTTCAGGTCGTCGGTGAATGCCCCCTGGGGGAGGCGCACTCGATCCCAGACGGCGCGGTTTCGCTCACACACGTGACGCAGTTCCAGCCGGAAGCCGGACTTCTGAGCGATCGTCTCGGCATTGGCCGCCAGCAACTCGACCACACCGCTCCCGACCGTCCCACAGCCGATCAAACCGATGCCCACAGAAGTCATGCCGTCATCTCCGGCCCGGTGCCGCAACCGCCGCCACCCATTATTGCGGCACGCCCACGTGACGCAAGGCGATGCCGCGCACGGACATCAGCGCCGCCGCATCGCCCGGTCGATCTCCCGCTGGTGCTCGCGCTTCTTGATCGTCTCCCGCTTGTCGCCGTGGGTCTTGCCGCGGACGAGCGCCAGTTCGACCTTCGCCAGCCCGCGGTCGCTGAAGAAGATGCTTAGCGGGACCAGCGTGAAGCCGGGCTGCCTCACCTTGGCGTGAAGCCGGCGGATTTCCCGTTGATGGAGCAGCAGCTTGCGGTTTCGCGTGGGGTCGTGGTTCTGGTTCGTGGCCGGCGGATAGACCTGGATGTTGGCGCCGATGAGGAACACCTCGCCGCCGGTGATCCGCGCATAGGCCTCATCCAGCGCGGCACGCCCCTCCCGCAGGCTCTTGACCTCCGACCCCCTCAGGGCGATGCCGGCTTCAAGGGTCTCCAGGATGTGATAGTCGAACCGGGCCCGCCGGTTGAGGATCCTCCGCTCGGAGTTCTTGGGGCGTCCTGACATAACCGCCTGCGAGACAATTGGTTGCGTATCGGCATCGGTCGCAAGTTATCCGGCCAGGCTGCCGATACTACGCCTGTCGGCAGAAATCATAGGTCCCCGGCGTCGGCATGCAACTGTCGCCGACGATTCGAGTATAATAAGGTGACGCATGTGGACACGAAGGACTGAGGCCGGCTCGAACCGCCTCACCCGGCGGCACGAGCGAAAGCTGATTGCCCGGGTTCGCGCGGGCGACCCGGTGGCCGCGCGCGCCTTGGTCGATGCCCACAAGGACCGGCTGTTCGCGTTTGTATGGCGGATTATTCGAGACCATCACGACGCCGAGGAGATCTGCCAGGACGCCTTTATGCGGGCGTTCTCCTCCCTCGACACGTTCCGGCCCGAATACCGCTTCAGCACCTGGCTGTTCACCATCGGTTACCGGCTGTGCCTCAACTGGATTCGCCGCAAGCACGAGGTGACCGGAGAGGTGGACCTGACCACGCTCGGCTCGAATCAGGCCGACGGCATCGAGGAACTCGCCGAGAGCGAGGATGCCCGCCGGCTGAAGGCCGCGATCTGGGATGCCGTGGACCAGTTGACCGTTCCGCAGCGGTCGACGGTCCTTTTGTATTATCGTGAAGGACAGAGCTGCCAGGACATTGCCCGGACGATGCAGATCCCTGTGGCGACCGTGAAGAGCCATCTGCATCGGGCCCGGGCGGCCTTGCGGTCGCTCCTGTCCGGTGTGGCCGACGATTGGTCGAAGGTCAGCGTGTTAAGGGAAAGTGCTTCATGATCTCCTGCCGGCAAGCCCGCCATCTCTTTGATGCGTTCCTGGACGACGAGCTGTCGCCCGGGCTGCGAGCGGAGCTGCACACACATCGGGTGAACTGCCCGGCCTGTTCGCAGGAACTCGCCATCCTCGAGGCCTGTGCCGACGTGATCGCGACGGACCGGCGAGAACCCCGCCTCCATCCGGACTTCGCCGATCGCGTCATGGTCGCTTTCGCCGGCCGCCGGCCCGCTGCGACCTATCGGTGGCGGCGGATCGTCCTGTTCGTCGGTTCGCCGTTCGCGGCGGCGGCCGTGTTGTTGTTCGCGTTGACGACGTGGTTCCACGCCGCTTCGCCCAGGGCCAATCGTGGCATGGTCGCCAGCTACACGCAGGGCGTCTCCCCCGCCATGGCGGAGGACCTGAGCAATCGAACCGGAAGGGCGCTCTCGCAGGCCGATCTGGAGGGCATTAACAAGGCGAACACGCTTCCCGACCGCGTCGTGCTTGACTTCCTGATGCTTCGCCGGATGATCGACAAGGCCAACAACACGCTGGATCAGACCCGCCGCAGCGCGTCGCAGTTCGTCAATCTCGCCGCAGCCATGTTCCCTGCCGAGGTCTCCGTAGCCGTCAGCGAGAGCCGGCAGCCGCCAACCCGCCAGGAACCCGCGCCGGCATTCCTGCCATCGGAGTCCGTCATTGACATAGAGCCGTTCGACGCCGAACATGGCGAACAACCGGAGTCAACCAGCGCCGAGGTACCGCTGGTGGTGATGTGACGGTTGGCCGGCAGGCAGGGCCTGTGTCTCCACTCTCCCCCACGTACTCCGCTCGACGGTTACCGTGTCGTTTCTTCGCTCAATCGGCAATAAAGATAGCGATTGTCTGCATTATCCTCCCGACTCGTGCGGCCGGCGAGACGAGTCGACTGGCGACCACCGCGCCCGCCCACGATTCACTGGCGAGGTTTGTACCCGCCGACACCCGGTTGTTCGTCGAGATACGCGGGCTGCGGGGGCTGGAGCAGGAATGGTCGCAGAGCGATTGGGGATCGGCCCTGTCCTCGCTGCTCATCGGCCGCGCCGATGACCCCGCCAGCGGCGATGCCGCCCTCCGACCCCTGGCCGAGCTGCTCGGGATCGCCGACCCGGCCGCGATGCGGCGGGGCGTCTTCGGGACGCAGGTCGCCGTCGCCCTGCCGAGCTGGTCCAATCTCGCCCAGGGGCTCATCGTGGCCATCCCGGACGACGTCAAGCCCATTGAGGAAGCCCTGGTTCGCCGCGGGCTCAAGGCCACGGCGCATGGGGGCGTCCGCGAATATCCGCTCGATGACCACGGCCATCGGCGGGCGACGAACGGGCATCTGCTGGTCCTCGGCCAGCAGACCGCTTCCGTCGGCGGCTATGACCAGGCCGTGCGCCTGCTGGCCGGTGAGCCGCTTCCCTCGTTGGCAGGCGACGCACTCTTTCGCCGAGAAATCGCCGCGCTCGGTCCGGGCCCGCATCGGGCGACGGTCTACTTTGCGGGCTTCGATGCTCCCGCCGCGCAACCCGAGTCGCAGCCGGCCTCATCGCCGGCTACCCGCTCCTCGACTTCCGCCCCGGCGACCACGCAGGCCGCCACCCCGACGGCCACGACACGGGCAACGACAGCCCCGGCCACGCAGCCGGCCCGGCGGGGATTGCCGCGTTGGTGGCCGGCCACGTGGCCGATGCTGATGCGCGGGGCCGTCGGCCTGGCCGTCGAGGGGCAGACGATCTCGCTGGGTATTCGGGGGGAGCTTGACCAGCCGTCGCCGCCGCATCGGCGGGACGCCGACTTTGCCGTCCTCAACGCTCTGCCCGCGACCACGCTGGCTGCCTGGGCGCAAACCGTGGATTACGCCGGCCAGCACCGGCTGCTTACCCGCGAGGGACCCACGCTTCTCTCGCTTTACCTTGCGTTCATCGACATGCGGATGAAGGCCGCCGGTTCGTCGCTCGTCGACGGGCTGCTTGCCCGCCTGGGCTATGAGACGATCGTGCTTCTCGGCGTAATCCCTCCGTCCGACCAGACGGAGCGCGTCGACTTCGACGTCGTCGCCCTGGGCCTGATCGTTTCCGCGGACCGGCCGGCAGAGGCGGCGCAGGCGATGGACCTCGTGGGCGAATCGTTCGCGTCGATCCTGAACCTTCCCGCAGTGCGGGCCAGGATGAAAGAGTCCGTCCACGTCGCGAAGGTTCCGTTCGAGGGCCATACGCTCTCCGAGCTGCGGCTCGGCGAATTCTTCCGAACGCAGACCGGGTGTCCGTTCACCTACACGATCGCGTTGAGCTGGGTGGCCACGGAACGGGATATCATCCTTTCCACGCACAGCGACCACATCCGCCAGATTCTGCGAGCCCGTGCCGGTCGGATACCGACGCTCGGGCCGAAGATCGCGGCGGCCGGCCCTCTCAACGGGATGCCCCGCGGGGCCGACGTGGTGCTCCTGGCACAGCCGGCGGAGGCGGCGGCCGTGCTCGAGGGCTGGCTCGCGTGGCTTGAGCGGAACCGTCCGGAGGTCCTCAAGCCCGAATGGTGGCGCGAGCGGCAGGAGCGGCAGGCCGGCCGAGCAAGCCTGGGCATCAGTATGCCGGCGACGCGCCCGACGGAGGCCGTCGTGCACAACACGCTGCCGGGCTGGCCGGCCTACGGGCGACTGCAGGCCGGCGATCGGATCGTGGCGGTCGACGGAATCCCGCTGACCCCGACAAACCCGCGCGCGAGCCTCAAGGAACTCATCACCCGACGCAAGGGGAACGCGGTCGTCCTGACCGTCGAGCGAAACGGGCAGCGCGCGGATGTCACCATACCGCTGCCGGAGGAACCGATCTCGTTCGACCCGATCGGCGCGATCCGCCAGATCACCACGCTCCTCCGGCCGTTTGCCGCCGCCTCGTACACTGTCTGGGCCGGCCAGCCGGACCGCTTCGACGCAAGAGTGATGCTTCGGGCTGCGCCCCATCGCCCGAGGACCACGACCTCTGCCCCGGCCCCACAGCCTGCCTCCCGGCCGGCGTCCCCGCCGGCGTGGGCCCCTGTGTCCACACGCGCGACATCGACCGCCTCCGCTCCGATGCAATAGCCCCCGCCACAGTGCGGCCGCAGCCGCCTCCTTTTCCACTTTCCCACTTTTTCACTTTCCTCCGGCATCACTCTCTGATTTGACGATCATGCCCCGTCGGGTATGTTCAAAGGCATGGCCAAGCGGATCGATGAATCGCTCGTGCGGCACATCGCCCACCTGTCGCGGCTCAAGCCCTCCGACGACGAGGTGCGGCTCTTCAGCGACCAGCTCTCGGCAATCATCGAATACGTCGAGAAGCTCAACGAGGTCGACACGACGGATGTCGAGCCGACCGCGCACGCGCTGCCGGTGCACAACGTCTTCCGCGACGATGTGCCCGCGGAGTGCCTCACGCCCGATCAGGCCCTGGCCAACGCCCCCCAGAGGGACGGCAGCTTCTTCGGCGTGCCCAAGGTCCTCGACCAGGGCGACGGGGCCTAGACGAAGAGGCGGCGAAACGACGACCCCTTACGCATGAACACGCTCACCGACATACGCGATGCCATCCGATCCCGCGGCTTGACGGCCCGTCAGGCCGTCGAGCGGTCCATCGAGGCGATTCAATCGCTCGATCCGAAGATCAAGGCGTTCATCAGCTTCGACGGCGACCGGGCCGTCGACGCCGCCGAGCAGATCGACCAGCGGCTCGCCCGCGGCGAGGACGTCGGCCCGCTGGCCGGCGTGCCCGTGGCCGTCAAGGACAATCTCTGCACCCGGTTCGGCTACACCACGTGCGCCTCGAAGATCCTTGCGCAGTTTGCCGCCCCGTACGACGCCGATGTGGTCGAGCGGCTCGAACAGGCCGGCGCCGTCATCGTCGGCAAGACCAACCTCGACGAGTTCGCGATGGGCTCGAGTACGGAGAACAGCGGCTTCTGGCCCACCCGCAACCCGTGGGATACTGACCGCGTGCCCGGCGGGTCGTCCGGCGGGTCGGCCGCCGCCGTCGCCGCCGGCATGGTCCCGGCCGCGCTCGGCTCCGACACCGGCGGCTCCATCCGCCAGCCGGCGTCGTTCTGCGGCGTCACCGGCCTGAAGCCGACCTACGGCCGCGTGTCGCGCTACGGCCTCGTCGCGTATGGCAGCAGCCTCGACCAGGTCGGGCCGCTGACCA
>CAZTVU010000028.1:0-33069 GCA_964617025.1 uncultured Planctomycetales bacterium
GCCGCGCCCGGCCTCGGCTCGGCCAGCCGCCCGAGCTGCACCACCACCGGCGCCGACGCCTCCCAGGCCTCGAACGCCGCCGGATCACGCATCGCCAACGCGACCGCCCACTCGCGCTGGCCCTCGGTGAGCTTGCCCGCCTCCATCGCGGCCGCGACGCGGGCCTCGGCCTCGGCCCGCCGCGCCGCCTCCGTCAGGGCAGCGATCCGCTCGCTCGCCGTCGTGAGTACGGCCTCGGCCTCGCTCTCTCCGTCAAGACCCAACTGCTCCCGCAATCGCTCCATCGCCGCCGTCATCCGATCGCCCTCCGTTTCTCCAGGATTCGCTGTCCCGTTGTCCGCTTCCCGCCGCGGGCGCAAGGGCTGTGTGCCCCTCGCCCGATTGACAATCGCCTGCATCCTCGCGATCGCCGGCTTGTTCGTCAGTGCCGCCGAGTGCAGCGCCACGAGCTTGCGATCCGCCTTCCGCACGATCACCACCGGCGACAGGTACCGATACTGCCTCGCTGCAAGCTGTGCCCGCGCCGGCTCCGTCCACACCACCTCGGCCCACAACCCCGCTTCCCCCCCTCTCCCTTCCAGGGAGAGGGACGGGGTGAGGGTGCCCGCTTCATGTCCGGTCGCCGCCTCTGTGGTCGCCCCCGCCGTCGATCCCGGCTTTCGCACGAACAACCGCTTGATCCACCCCGCCGCCGGGGCCTGACCCGTCGGCGAGGCGTACTCGCCGCCGAGCGTCTGGTGCTCGTAGTCGATGGGCAGGTCGGTTCCCTGCGACGCGAACGCCTCGATCGCCAGCCGGACCGCCTCGTCGTCAACGACGAACACGCCGTTCGCGCTCTCCACCGTGCCCCACGGCGCCACGAGCACCTCGGACGGCACCGGATCGCCCAGCTCCGCCGACCGCATCGCGGTCATTTCGCACGCATCGCTCCAAACATTCGTCTCCTTCGCCATTCAACGCCTCCTCGAAAGGCGGTCCGCCCCCGCTACCGTCGAAGGGTGGCCGCCTACCCCCGTCGTCCCTTCGCGGCTTGTGTCGTTCTCGCCGATGTCGCGAGGCCTGCGCGTCGGGCTGCCGACAATCGTCGCTTCGCGGCGTCGCGCCTCGTTCGTTCCGGGGTGTGCGCCGTTGACCAGGCGCCCGGTCGCGCTCGGATTCAATCCCGGGCTTGCGCCCCGGGGCTCTGTGGGCCACTGGCGGCGCCTTGCAACGACCCTTTTTCACTTTTCCACTTTCCCGCTTTCCCACTTTTCTTCCTTTCGTTCCTCTCGTCTCCCCGCCAGCACCGGCTCGTCGCCCGTGGCGGCCGGAATGCCCAGCGTCGCGTGTGCCCAGCGCGTCGGGACGCGCATCCCGAGACCGTTCACCGCCGCCGAGACCACGTCGGCCAGTTCGCGCAGGTCGCGCGGACGATCGAGCTTCCGCCAGAAGTACGGCACCGGCACGCCGCGGCCGAGCTTCAGCTCGACCAGCGGCCGCAGCACGTCTCGCCGGATCGTCCGGCCCTCCTTGCGCATGTCGTCCTCGCGGAGGTCCAGCCGCACTTCGTTGTGGATCTGGGCCGTGCTGAACGTCCCCGTCTGCCCGGCGGTCTCCGTCGTCAGCGTCTGGCCCAGCCACGCCTTGCTCATCTCGCGGTTCATGAAGCTGCAGATCGACTCGAACGGCGGCGGGGGCGTGCCGCGGTTCGACTCGATCACCTCCAGCTCAACCGCCTTGCTGAAGATGCCGGCCGCGTCCGACCCGAGCGTCTGCAGCATGCGGAGCAATTCGCGCTTCTCGTCGGCCGTCGCCGTCGGCTCGTACCGCGCGATCCGCACGGGCATCTCGAACACCTCGGCAAAGACCAGCCAGTCCTTCATCGCGAGATGCTTGCCCAGCCACGCGAGCGCACTGACGCGAAGGAGGCCGCCCCGCATCGGGTGCCCCGACGCCGCCTGCGGGGTGTGCACGATGAACTTGTTGCGCGGCAACGGCACGCCGTGCACCGGTTCGTCCTCCGTCAGCACCCGCACCCGCCCGAGGTCGTCGAACGCCAGCCGCCCGAAGCTCACCGCTACGACGTCCGCCAGTCGATGCCCGCCGCCGGCGACCTCCCACACGAGCTCGGCGACCGCGATGTTTCGCCCGATCGCCAACGACAGGTGTTGCAGCGCCTCCTCCCAGCGATCGAGCGCCGCCAGGCTCTCGCGGCAATAGGCGGCCGCCTCGTCCGCCGCCGCGCCCCGCACGTCCTCGTGCATCTCGGCCGCCGAGACGATCTGCCATTCGAGGCCGGTCAGGCCGAGCCGCCGAACGCCGGCCACGCAGTGCAGGTGGGCGTCCTTCTCCTCCATCTGCTCAAAGAGTTCGAGCGCGGATGCGGGCGAGCCCGCGTCGGCCTCGCGAAGGATGCCGACCAGACGCGCCGGCGTCAGGCCGTCGGCGGGGTAGTCCCGCCAGCAGTCCTGCTTCCGCGGCTGAACCACGCGCCCCGGCAACGGCCGCGCAATCGCCCCGCGCGGCCGCCGCATCACGTTCGCGATTCGCTCATACAGGCCCACGACACACCCCCTGCCGAAATGATGAACGCGGAATGATGAATGATGAATCGAGCCCCCGGTTGCCCGGTTCATCGTTCCGAATTCATCCTTCGGCGTTTCCCTCACCAGATTCCCGACCGGGCGAACGTCAGCGGCGCCGTGGAATAAAACTCCACGCCCGATGCGCTCGCGGTTTCCGCCGCACGAATCGCCAGGGCCAGCGCCCAGAAGCGGTCGGCGTGGGCGTCGCCCTCGCGTGCCACGACGAACCGGCCCGCGCCGCCGGCCGTTACATCCCATCGCACCGAGTGCAGGTCGTTTCGGATTGCCTCGTCGACCGGCACGCGGATCGTCCGATCCTCGAAGCGGCGCTTGAGCCCCGTCGCCAGTCGGTCTTTCACGACAGGCGTGAACGTGACCGCCTCGACACGCGACTCGCCGAACGCCTCGACGGCCGCCTCGGCCAGGGCCATGCCGACGCCGGTCGCGTCCACGCAGCACCGCCGAACCCGGGGCAGCTCCAGCAATCGCCGCAGCACGTCATACTGCTCGCGAAACGGCGCGCCTCGCATCTCGATGACCCCGAGCGTGACCAGCTTCCCCTCTCCCTTTGAGGGAGAGGGTCGGGGTGAGGGTGACGCCCCCTCTCCCTCGGAGGGAGAGGGTGACCTCATACGCCCGCCGCATCCACTTGCCGCCGCATCGCAGCCGCCCAACACCCACATCACCGTCAGATCCCGTCGCCGCCCGACATCGACGCCGACGAACGCCGGCTGCGGCCACTCGTGGAGACGCCGCCGGTCGAGCGTCTTCTCCAGCCGTCCGTCCTCGCACCCTGCGATCTGCTCGTATGTGAGAAACGTCCCGACCTCGTCGAGGAACTCACACAGGAACTCCTGCCGGAACAGCGCGTCGTCGTTCATGGATCGTCGCACCTGCTCCGCGTCCAGCCGCAGCCCCTGGGCGATCGCGTCGTACAGGGTCACCGTCGAGTGGTGAAACTCCGGATTGCCCCGCAGCTCGGCGAACAGGTTTGACGGCCCCTTCGGAGTGCTGGCGACATCCAGCTCGCCGTCGCCCCGCAGGATCGTCGGGAACACGGCGGCCCAGATCTCGCGATCCTCGCGGTGCATCGCGAACTCGTCGAGGAACACATCGCCCGTGAAGCCTCGGACGGTCATCGGGTTGGCCGGCAGGCCGATGATGCGGACGCCGTTGGGCAGGGCGATCTCCAGGTGCCGCACCTCCATCCCCGCCCACGTATTATCGGCCCGCATCGCCGCCGCGAGCCGCAGCGCCTGGCAGTGTTGCTGCGCCTTGCGCATCAACTCGCGGCTCTGTCGCTCGCCGGCCGACAGGAAGATCTGGTTTCGCCTGCGCGCGATCCCGCGGAGGATCCGCCGCAGCGATTTGGTGAAGCTCTTGCCGATCTGCCGGGACCAGCAACACCAGTTGAACCGCGCTGTCGACTCCACGTCCTCGCGCTGGTACGGCAACAGCGGGACGACCGGCAGCACGGCCGCCGGCACACGCTCCACCGGCTCCGTAGCCCCAACCTGCTGATGGCCCTCAATCTCTTTTCCGACGCGGCCCATGCGACCGGCAACCCCTTCTCCCACGAGGGCGGCCCGACGGCCGCCGTCCACAGAGGATAACGTCGCGCCCGCTCCGAACTTGGCGTGACTTATTAGCCATATCCTATGCAATGACAATGAGATACAAAGAATATCGCGGGATCGTCTACGCGCGTCGGCCGCCGCAGCCACTGGTGGTACCGCTGCGGCTTCGGAGATGGCCCTCGCCGAAGAAACGCCCGAACGGGGCTTGACACGCCATAAACGTTAGTTTAAAACGAATGTTTGAAACGATTGTTTAGGTTGCGTCATGAGCGGTATCAACCACGAAACCCCCGAGACCCGGCAACGGCTGCTGGAAGCGGCAGGCGCCGTATTTGCGGAGCACGGTTTTCGGGCCGCGACGGTTCGCGAGATCTGTGAGAGGGCCCGAGCGAACGTCGCAGCGGTCAACTACCACTTCGGCGACAAGGAGGCCCTCTACAGCATGGCCATCCGGCACTGGCTGGGGGCCGCGATCCAGAAATACCCGCCGGACGGCGGGCTCGGACCCGAGGCGCCTGCCGAGGCGCGGCTGCGGGCCTTCGTGCGATCCTTTCTGTTTCGAATCCTGGACGAGGGTCGGCCGGCCTGGCACGGACGGCTCATGGCCCGGGAAATGGCGGACCCGACGCCCGCGATGGATGAGGTGATCGCGGAGTTCATCCAACCCCTGATGAAGCTGTTGCACGGCATCGTCCGCGACCTCCTGGGACCGGGCGCCGACGACGAGGTCGTCGCGCTGTGCAGCCGGAGCGTGGTGGGCCAGTGCCTCTTCTACAACCACGCCCGGCCGGTGCTTCAGAAGCTGGAGCGGGCGACGTTCACGCCCGAACAGATCGACCGCCTGGCCGAGCATGTGGCGTCGTTCTCGCTGGCGGCGATGAAGGCGCTGGGCGGCGCCGGGGGGAGGTCGGCTCGATGAACTTCGTGGCGATCAAGATGCTCATGGGCGACCGGGCGAAATTCCTCGGGATCCTGATGGGCCTGACGTTCACATCGTTCCTGATGACATGGCAGGCGTCCGTATTCGTCGGCATCATGACGCGCACGTTCGGGTTCATCACGGACCTGAGCATGCCCGACATCTGGGTGATGGACAAGAAGGTGCAGTTCATCGACGACATCAAACCGCTCCAGGACACGCAGCTTTTCCGAATCCGCGGGATCGAGGGCGTCGATTGGGCGGTGCCGCTCTACAAGGGCATGCTCAAGGCGCGGCTCGAGAACGGGACGTTTCAGACCTGCAACGTGCTCGGCCTTGACGACGCCACGCTCATCGGCGGCCCGCCGGAGATGGTCGCGGGGCAACTGGCCGACCTCCGCCGCGCCGACGGCGTGATCGTCGACATCGTCGGCGCCAACGGCAAGCTGGCCAAGCCGCCGACGACGCCCGACGGCCGGCCCACGCCGCTGCGGATCGGCGACACGCTCGAACTGAACGACCACCGCGCGGTGGTCGTCGGCCTGTGCCGCGTCTCGCGAACATTTCAGTCGCAGCCGGTGGTCTACACGACCTACACGCGGGCGACCACGTTCGCCCCCCGCGAGCGGAAGCTGTTGTCGTTCGTGCTGGTGAAGGCCCGCGCAGGGCAGGATCCCCACAAGCTCTGCGAGCGGATCAGCCGCCGGACGGGCCTGGCCGCCTATACCCGGCAGGATTTCGCCTGGAAGACGGTCACCTACTTCCTGCGGTATACGGGCATCCCCATCAACATCGGCATCGGCGTGATCATGACGTTCATCGTGGGGATGGCGATCGCGGGGCAGACGTTTTACCTGTTCACCGTGGACAACCTGCGGCTCTTCGGGGCCCTGAAGGCGATGGGGGCGACGAACGGGCGGCTCCTGCGGATGATCCTGCTGCAGGCGCTGATGGTGGGATTGATCGGATACGGCATTGGCGTGGGCGGGGCGTCGATGGTGGGCTACTCGCTTCGCCGGACGGAGGCCGCGTTCCGGATGCTGTGGCACCTGCTGGCGATCAGCGGGGGAGCGGTGACGATCATCTGCATGGTCTCGGCGGCGATCAGTCTGCGGAAGGTGATGCGGCTGGAGCCGGCGGTCGTGTTCAAGACATAGCGACATGGTGGCATCGAACGACAAAGTGGCCGTTCACTGCCGCGGCGTCACCAAGACCTACGGCACGGGCGAAACGCGCGTCCAGGCGCTTCGCGGGATCGACCTCGAGGTCCGGCTGGGCGAGTTGATGATGCTCGTGGGGCCGTCCGGGTCGGGCAAGACGACGCTGATCTCGGTGATCGCCGGCATTCTCGACCAGGACGACGGCGAGTGCCGGGTCTTCGGCGAGGACTTCAAGCACATGCCGCAGCGGGCGAAGACGGCGTACCGCGGGCGAAACGTCGGATTCGTGTTTCAGCAGTTCAATCTGCTTCCGACGCTCAGTGCCGCGGAGAACGTGGCCGTTCCGTTGCTGATCAACGGCGTGCGGCGCCGCGAGGCCCTCGAAAAGGCCCGAGCCGTGCTTGATCGCGTCGGGCTGGGCGACCGCACGCATTCGCTGCCGGCCGAACTGTCGGGCGGCCAGCAGCAGCGCGTCGCCATCGCGCGATCCCTGGTGCACGGCCCGCGGTTGATCGTCTGCGACGAGCCCACCAGCTCACTCGACCACGAAACGGGTCATCATGTGATGGAGCTCATGCGGAGCGTCGCGCTGGGCGAGGACCGCGCCCTGGTGATCGTGACGCACGACGCCCGGATCTTCCAGTTCGCGGATCGCATCGCGAAGATGGATGACGGGCACATCGTGGCGGTGGTGGACGCGGCAGCGGGGGAGGGGAGAGAGGGTTTGAGGGTTTAGGGTTTGGGGTTCCGGGGTCCGGGCTCCGGGTTCCGGGATAACGGACTAACGGAACAACGGAATAACGGATCCACGGGCTTTCCGAGTAACCGAGCAACCGAGTAACCGAGCACCTGCGTGCCGGAATAACGGACTAACGGAATAACGGACTAACGGATTCACGGGCTTTCCGAGTAACCGAGCAACCGAGTAACCGAGCACCTGCGTGCCGGAATAACGGACTAACGGAATAACGGACTAACGGATTCACGGACTTTCCGAGCAACCGAGTAACCGCATGATCCGCAAATACGTTCTGCCGCTGCTGTCGGTCGTGGGGCTTGGGGCGGCGATCTGGGTTGTGTCGCAACAGAACAAGCCGGTGCCGGCGGCCCCGCCGGTGGCGATGCCGGCGGAAGCGCCGTTCCGGTCCTATGTTGCCGGCTCGGCGATCGTCGAGGCGAACACGGAGAATACCGCAATCGGGACGTACGTGCCGGGCGTGGTGAAGGCCGTATACGTGAAGCCCGGCGACTGCGTGAAGGCCGGCGCCCCGCTGTTCACACTGGACGATCGCCCCCTGAAGGCCGAACTGGCCATCCGGCAGACGGCGCTTCAGAAGGCGCGGGCGGAGCTGGACCGGCTGGCGGCGCTGCCGCGGCCGGAGGACGTGGCGGTGGCCGAGGCGAAGGTGGCCGAGGCGCAGGTCCTGCTGGCCGACGCGAGGAACCAGTTGGCGCTCTATGACGGCCTGGAGGACAAGCGGGCGGTCAGTCGGGACGAGCTCGACCGCCGGCGCTATGCGGCGCAGACGTTCGAATCGCGTCTTCGGCAGGCGGAGGCCGAGCTGGCCCTGCTCAAGGCGGGGGCGTGGAAGCCGGAGCTCGAGATCGCCCGGGCGGCGGTCAGCGCCGCCGAGGCGCAGGTGAAGGCGGTCGAGACGGACATCGAGCGCCTCACCATACGGGCGCCCGTGGACGGGCAGGTGATGCAGGTGAAGATCCGCGTGGGCGAGTATGCCCCCGCCGGCGTGCTGGCGACGCCGTTGATCCTCTTCGGGAACACGGAGCCCCTGCACGTTCGCGTGGACGTCGATGAAAACGACGCGTGGCGGGTGCGGCCGGACGCCCCGGCCTTCGCCTACGTTCGAGGCAACCGCGACATCAAGACGCCGCTGAAGTTCGTCCGCGTCGAGCCGTACGTCGTGCCGAAGCGGTCGCTGACGGGCGACAGCACCGAACGCGTCGACACGCGGGTGCTGCAGGTGCTCTACAGCTTCGATCGCGGTTCGCTGCCCATCTACGTGGGCCAGCAGATGGATGTGTTCATCGAGGCGCCGCCGGTCGGCGAACCGACCACAACCCGAGCAACGGCCGGCGACGGTGCCGAAAGGGGATCATAACCATGACACACCGGAACGCCGCTAGGCGGTCATGGACCGCCGCTCGAGCGACGAAGCGACGAAGCGACGAAGCGACGAAGAGGTGCGTGGCGATCGTCGGAGCGATGGTCGGCGCGGCGTGGGCGGCGGTCCTCGGCGGCTGCGCCGTCGGCCCGGACTACGTGCGGCCGGCCACGACGATGCCGGCCCACTGGACCGGGCTGTCGACGACGACGCAGCCGGCATCCACCACGCAGCCCAGCCACGCAACGACGCGCCCGGCCGCGATCACGACCTGGTGGAAGGTGTTCAACGAGCCGAAGCTCGATTCACTGATCGAGCGGGCCGCGCGATCAAACCTGGATTTGCGGCTGGCCGAGGCGCGGGTCCGCGAGGCGCGGGCGCAGCGGGGCGTCGTCGCGGCCGACTTCTGGCCGCAGGCGAATGTCACGGGCTCGTACGCCTATCGGGGGACAAGCGAGACGGCGACGGAGCAGGCGTCGGTCAAGAGCGGAGGCGGGCTGGCGCGCCTCGGCCTGCCCGGCGTAACGATCAAGCCGGGGGCGGCGAACGCCGCCGGCGGCTTCGATCCGCCGACGATCACGATCAATCCGTCGTCGGCCGGCGCGGCGGCGGCCGCGGCGGCGATGCCGGCGGTCGAGCGGGATCAGAACCTCTTCCAGGCCGGCTTCGACGCGAGCTGGGAGATCGACGTGTTCGGAAGGATTCGCCGGTCGGTGGAGGCGGCCGAGGCGGGCATTCAGGCCACGGAGGAGGCCCGGCGCGACGTGCTGGTCACGCTGTTTGCCGAGGTGGCCCGGACCTATGTGCAGTTGCGCACCCTTCAGCGGCGGCTGGCGATCGCGAGAGAGAACATCGCCTCGCAGCAGGAGACGCTGGTCCTCACGCAGTCGCGCCTCCGGGCGGGGCTGACGAGCGAGCTCGACGTGGCCCAGGCGTCCGCCCAGCTCGCCTCGACCCAGTCGCAGGTGCCCACGCTGGAGAGCGCGATCAAGCAGGCGATCTACCAGCTCGGCATCCTGCTCGGCCAGCCGCCCGGCGCGCTGCTGGCGGAGCTCGAGTCGGAGGGGCCTGTTCCCGCAGTCCCGCCGGAGGTGCCGATCGGCCTGCCGTCGGAGCTGCTGCGGCGCCGTCCGGACGTGCGGCAGGCGGAGCGCCTGCTGGCGGCGGCGACGGCGCAGATCGGCGTGGCGACGGCCGACCTGTTCCCCCGGTTCTCGCTGACGGGGTCGTTCGGGACCCAGACGGCGGACATGCAGTATTTCCTCGACAACCGGAGCCTGCTGTGGTCGGTCGGCCCGAGCGTGCGGTGGCCGATCTTCGACGGCTGGCGAATCCGGTCGAACATTCAGGTGCAGAACGCGCGGCAGGAGCAGGCGCTCGCGGCATACGAGAAGGCCGTCCTTGTCGCCCTCCAGGACGTGGAGAACGCGCTGGTGGTGTACGCCGCCGAGCAGCAGCGGTACCGCTCGCTGGCGGAGGCAGTGGCATCGAACCAACGGTCGTTCGAACTCAGCAGCGAGCTGTACCGTCGGGGGTTGGCGCCGTTCCTCAACGTGCTCGAGGCTCAGCGGGCGCTGTACCTCTCGCAGGATGCGATGGTACAGAGCGAGAGTCTGGTCGTGGGCAACCTGATCGCGCTGTACAAGGCGCTCGGCGGCGGGTGGGACGTCGAAGACGCGGCCCTCGATCCGCAAGCGAACTCGGCAGGCGCGGATTCGGGGGGCGACGAAAGGGGAATCATGGACGCCGAAGGATGAGGGCAGGAAGCGACGGAGCGACGGAGCGACGAAGGGAAAGAACCAAACGGAGCCGGGCCGTGGCGGCCCGGTCCGCTTTGCTGACGCATCCGGTCGGCGGGTTTCTGCAAAGAAGACCGGCTCGATGCGAGCCGGCTCCGCCGGCTGTGCGTGTCCGCGGCAATGCCCAGGAAACGGTGAGCAAGGAAAAGCACGGGGCTGTGGCGGTTTTGTGCGGGCCGGGGGCGAGGTAGACTCCGCGCATGGGCTGTTTGAGGAGATCGTCCATGCGACAGACAGGGCCGGGCTGGTTGAGACGGATGCTTGCGGTGGGGTTGCTCGCGGCGGGGGTCGGGGCTGCTCGCGCGGACGCGCCGGCCGGGCTTGTTGCGGGCCAGGCGCTGGATGCGGCGCCGTTCGGCTTCGCGTTCGCGGAGGCCGACGGTAAGGGGTTCGGCGTTCGCTGGGGCGAGCCGCGCAAGGTCCGGCGGGTGACGGTGGAGTGGGACGGCGACCCGCCGCCGGCGGAGGCGGTGCGGCTGCAGTACTGGCACCGGATCTGGGACGGCCGGCCCGACCCGATCCTGGCCGAGAAGGGCGCCGGCGGCGTCGGCTGGGCAGCGATGGACGACTGGACGAACGGCGCATGGAAGGACGCCGACACGCGGCTTCAGACTGACGGCCGGCGGTGGACGTTCACGTTCGCCCCAACCGGCGAGAAGGAGTTCAAGGACCTCGGAGGGCCGGGCGTGGCATACCGGCGGACGCTGAAGGTCCGCCTGGCGGCGAGCGAGTCGATCCCGCAGCCGGCCCGCCTGCGGGCGTTCACGGACGCCGTCTGCCGGCCGCTGACCGTGCGGATCCGTTGGGGAGCGCCGGTTTCGGCGGCGATCCGGCTGAGCGAACAGGCCGACCCCGGCCGGGTCGAGGCGTACAACGGTGCGGTCGTCGCCGTTCGGGCGATCCCCGGTGGGACGATCCGGGTGGACGCCGACGGGCGATGGCTCCTGCCGGCGGGGGCCGAAAACGGCATCGAAGCGGACCTCCTCATGGCCGTCGACCCGACGGACGCGCGCTATGACCGCACGATCGTGACGGTGCGGTCGAACGCGCGGCCGTTCTCGTTCGCGGCGGACGAGGTCGCACGGGGCGACCGGATCCTCGTCGACGACCTCGGCGTGCTCGTCGTCCGAGGCGACGACGCGATCACGCTGGAGCGCTATCGCGACGCGCGGAAGGAGTTCGCCGGGAGGACGATCCGCGCCCGAGTCGCCGCCGAGGCCGAGCAGACGCTCGCCCGCGCGTGGAACGACATGCCGCTCAAGCGCCCGCTGTACTTCGTGCACGGGCTGCCCGGCGACCGCAACGCCATCCACCACGAGGCCAACGGCGACCTGCGGATCACGGCCAGCTTGCACTGGTTTGCTCGGCCCGCGAGCCCGCGCGACACGAAACGCAAGCTGTGGGAGGGGGCGTGGCTGCGGGTGCGGCTGGGGCTGCCCGCGGAGCACCTGCGGGGTGGGCGCGAGCTGCGCGAGGGCTACCTGCCGGTGCTGCGGACGTGGTGGCAGGACGGGCCGATCCACTACGAGCAATGGGCGGTGCTGGACAAGCTGGACGGCAGTCTGGGGTTCGGCGGCGACGCCGGGGCGGACCACCCGCCCGCGGCGCCCGACGGCGTGGCGTTTGACGATCCGACGGTGCTTCGGATGCGCATTCGGGCGGTAAACACCTCGCGCACAGAGGCGGGGACGGCGCGACTGTTCGTCCGGACGGAGGCGTCGAGACCGGAGACGCTGTACGCAGGGGGCGACCGCCTGCTGGCGGACTGGCGCGGCGAACCGCGGCTGCGCGGCCTGACGAACGCGGGGACGCGGGGACGACTGACGAACGAGGACGGCGGCGTCCGCTGGCAACGTCCGCTGGCGGCGGGCGAGGGCGTCGACGTGGATTTCGCGTGGCCGTCGATCACGCTGACATGCGAGGATGAGATCGCGGCACAGATCCATCGCGACTTCGACGCGGACGCGGAGCGCGTGTGCGGCTTCTGGCGGCGGCTGACGGAGCGCGGCATGCGGGTCGAGACGCCGGAGCCGTGGCTCAACGACTTCCACAAGGCGCACGCGCGGCACCTGTTGGTGAACTGCTACAAGGAGAAGGACTCGCCCCGACTGCACGCGCACGTCGGGACGTTCTCGTACGGCGTGTACCCCGACGAGTCGGCGATGATGATCAGCGACCTGGACCGGCGGGGCTATCATGCGGAGGCCGAGCGGTGCCTCGACTCGTTCCTCACGTATCAGGGCACGGTGCAGATGCCGGGCAACTTCCAAACGACCGAGGGACTGTTTTACGGCTCGGGCGGGCATGACACGGGGGGATACAACAAGAGCCACGGCTGGGTCCTGTGGCTGATGGCGGACCACTGGCTCGTGACGCGCGACCGGGCGTGGATGGAGCGGGCGGCGCCGCGGCTGGTGAAGTCATGCGAGTGGGTCATCCGCGAGCGACAGGCGACGAGGACGGTCGGCGCGGACGGCGGCCGGCCGATCGAGTACGGCTTCCTGCCGTCGGGCTCGCTGGAGGACGTGACCGACTACTGGTACTGGACGGTGACGAACGTGTGCACCGTGTGGGGGTTCGAGGCGCTAGCCGGGGCGCTCGCCGACTACGGGCACCCGGAGGCGGCGCGGCTCAAGAGGGAGGCGGCGGCGTTCCGGGCGGACGTGATGGCGGCCGTCGAGGAGTCGCGGATCCGCTCGCCGGTGGTGCGGCTGCGGGACGGTACGTACGTGCCGAAGTACCCCTCGCACCTGCACGAGCGCGGGCGGTGCCACGGCTGGCTCCGCGAGACGCTCGAGGGGTCGATCCATCTGCTGATCACGGGGATGATCGCGCCCGATTCGGCGGCGGCGCGGTGGATCCTCGACGACTTCGAGGACAACCTCTACATCTCAAGCGACTACGGGTATGCGATCCCCGCGTTCGACGCGTTCTGGTTCTCGCGCGGGGGCTTCTCGATGCAGGCGAACCTGCTCGGCGGGCCGCTGCCGTACCTGTACCGCGACGAGGTGAAACACTACCTGCGGGCATACTTCAATTCGTTCGCGTCGGCGTTCTACCCCGAGATTCGGATGTGCAATGAGCACTCCCTGCCGGAGCTGGGGTATCCGGCGGGCGATCACTACAAGAGCTCCGACGAGGCCCAGTCGACGTACTGGCTGCGGCTGATGTTCGTGCACGAGCGGGGTGGCGACCTGTACCTCGGCCAGGCGATTCCGCGCGACTGGCTGACCGACGGCCGCCGCGTCGGCATCGAGCGGGCGCCTTCGCATTATGGGGTGCTGTCCCTGCGGATCATGTCCGAGGCGGCCGCGGGTCGGATCCGGGCGACGGTGAACCCGCCGGATCGGAACCGGCCGCGGACGATCTATGTCCGGCTGCGCCACCCGGAGGAACGGCCGATGCAGGGCGTGACGCTGAATGGGGCGCCGTACGACCGGTTCGACGCGGCGCAGGAGTGGGTCGTTCTGCCGGGCGATGTGAGCGGGACGCAGGAGATTGTGGCGAACTACTGAGGAAAAGCGAAAAAGCGAGAAAGCGAAAAACCGAGAAAAGTCATCCTCCACAGTTGCGTCGCCAAAGCACGAACAATGCGATCGGGACTGGCGCGCCCCACGTGTCTTTTTTTCGCTTTCTCGATTTCCCGCTGTGTCCGACGTGTCGGGTGCGGCGCCGGCGTGAATCGTGCAGGAGGATAGCATGGTGTCGAGTCGCGGGAGCGTTCGGATGACGATGGTGCTGTGGATCGGGTTCGTGATGTTGTCATGTGCGGCGGCCGGCGCGGCGGGGTCGGAGGTGCTGCCGCTGTGGCCGGACGGGGCGCCGGGGGCCAGGGGGGACGCCGAGGCCGACAGGCCGACGCTGACCATCTGCCTGCCGGAGGCGGACCGGGCGACGGGGGCGGCGGTGATCATCTGCCCGGGCGGCGGATACGGCAACCTGGCGATGGACCATGAGGGGCACCAGGTGGCGCGGTGGCTGAACTCGTTCGGCGTGGCGGGGTTCATCCTTCAGTATCGCCACCGGGGCGGGGGCTACGGGCACCCGGCGCCGCTGCTGGATGCGCAGCGGGCGATCCGCACGGTGCGGTCGCGCGCGAAGGAATGGCGGGTGAAGCCGGACCGGATCGGAATCCTCGGGTTTTCGGCGGGCGGGCACCTGGCCTCGACGGCGGGGACGCACTTCGACAAGGGGCGGGCGGATGCGCAGGACCCGATCGACCGCATGAGCTGCCGGCCCGACTTCATGGTGCTGGTGTATCCGGTGATCTCGTTCACGGAGCCGTTCTCGCACGCCGGATCGCGAAAGAATCTGCTCGGGCCCGACCCCGATCCGAAGCTGGTCGACGCGTTGTCGAACGAACGGCAGGTGACGCCGGATACACCGCCGACGTTCCTGCTGCACACGAACGAGGATAGCGGGGTGCCGCCGGAGAACAGCGTGTACTTCTATCTGGCGCTGCGGAAGGCGAAGGTGCCGGCGGAGCTGCACATCTACGCGAAGGGGCAACACGGGTTCGGGCTGGGGCGGGAGCCGGCGGCGGTGGCGACGTGGCCGGCGCGGTGTGCGGACTGGATGCGGGGCCTGGGCGTGTTGGAGAAGTAGCAGGGGACTCGTGGCGGCGGTCGGCGGCCCCGCTCAACAACGACTCATCCCGGCCGCATCGTCCGGGACCTGGGGTCGTAGGTCTGGCGTCGGCCCGTCTCGCAGGCCGCCGCCGCCATCACCGTCGCCACGACGTGCTGGTGGCCGTACTCGATGTCGGCGTTCGGGCGCTTGCGCGAGCGGATGCAGTCGAGCCAGTTGGCAACGTGCGAGACGCTCGGCTCGGGGGTGATCTTTCGCGGCGGCGCCTTCTTGCCGCCGGAGCCGGTCGCGACGTCCGGCGTCACCGTCCAGTTTTCCGCGTCGAGCGTGGCCTGGGTGCCGTGGATCGTCCAGTGCGTGCCCGTGGCGTTGGCCAGGCCCATCATCCAGTACATCAGGAAGCCCTCGGGGTACTCCACCAGCGTGCCGAACGTGTCGCCGTGCTCGCGCCCGTCCTTCCAGACGTACGCGCCGCCGTGGGCCACCGCGCTCGTCGGGTAGGTCGTGCCGAGCATCATGTTGTTCGAGTCGCTGTAGTGCGGCATCCACAGCCCGGCCAGCCCGTTCGTGAAGCCCTTGTAGAGATGCCACCGGCGGAGCAGGCGCGGATCGAAGGGCCGCTTCGGCAGGTTGTACAGGTAGGCGTCCCAGTCGACGTCCTTCTCCTTGCAGTCGTCGAACGCCCTCGCCCAGCGGGGGTGGTTCACGCACTGCGCACACGACACGCGGCTGATCGTCCCGAGCGAACCGGAGGCGATCTCCTTCGCCGCGGCGGCGAAATGCCCGTCGCTGCGCCGCTGCGTGCCCACCTGAACCACCCGCTCGTGCCGGCGGGCGAGGTCCAGAGCCTCGTTCGCCTCGCCGATGTCAAGCGACATGGGCTTCTCGACGTAGACGTCCTTGCCGGCCTTGAGGGCGGCGATCATGATCGAACAGTGGGCGTTGTCGGTCGTGGCGATCAGCACGGCGTCCACGTCGGGCAGGGCGAGCAGATCGTGAAACCGGGTGAAGCTCCGCGGCTCCCGGCCGAAGCCCTTTTCGACGCGGGCGACGGCCTTCTTCAGGTTGACCTGCCAGACGTCGCACACGGCAGTGATGGCGCAATTGTGCTTTTCGGCAAGCGTCGCCAGCTCGGCCATATGGGCGCTGGCCCGGTCGCCGCAGCCGATGATGCCGATCGAGATCCGCTCGTTCGCGCCGGGCGCGCCGCGCGTGATCCGCGCACGGGCGCCCAGGGCGGCTGCGCCGCCCGCCGCGTTCGCCAACAGACTTCGACGTGTGAGCTTGCCGGTCAGCACGGGAATCCTCCCTTTCCGAGAATCCGTCGCGGGCGTGGGGGCAAGACGGGCGTGGGGGGCAAGAAGGGGTTCAGGGTCTAGGGTTTGGGGTTTAGGGTATGCCGGCTTTCACGCTCAAACCCTAAACCCTGAACCCTGGACCATTCGCCCCCGCCTCAGGCGTCCAGCTCCCGCAGTACCTTGGTCATGTACGCCAGCGATCGGACGGCCTCGTCCTCGGTCCCGCACTCGACGGACAGGACGCCCTTGAAGCCCGCCTTCTTCAGCCGTCCGACGAGCCTCTTCCAGTCAATCACGCCGTCGCCGCACGCGCAGCCGACGGCAGTGCCGGTGACCTTGCCCCGCTCGGCCTCGGCCTGCTTGACCGAGATGTCCTTCGCGTGGACGTGGATGACCTTGTCGATGACGGCCTCGAGCATCTCGTAGGGGTCCTCGCCCGAGAGGAACGTGTTGCCGCAGTCGTAGTTGCAGCGAAGCCAGGGCGAATCCACCAGGTCGAAGATGCGCGTCAGCCGCTTGATCTTGGCGGTGTACGGCCCGTGCTGCTCGATGCCCAGGTAGACGCCGTTCTCCTCGCACGTCTCGGCGATCGCGCGAAGATTGATCTTCATGATCTCGTACGCGTCCTTTTCGGTCATCCACTTCGGCGGGTACATGTTCTCGGTGATCTGGACGATGGGCACGCCCAGGGCTCGGGCGTAACGGATGCCGCGCCGGGCGTAAGCGACGCCAAACTCCGTGTCGAGAAGGTCCGAGTGGGACGAGAGGGCGCTGATCTTGACGCCCGCCGCCTCGCACAGGTCGCGGATCTCGGACGGATCGGTGTCGAAGCTCGTCACATGACAATACTTCCCGATCGACAGCAGGCACTGGCCCATGAGAAAGCACGGTTCGACGTACTTATAGCCGATCTTGCCGGCCGTCTTCACACCGTATTCGAGGCTCTTGTCCGCGTGGCGGACGTACTCCAGGTTGATCCCAAGCCCCATCCGGCCGTCGGGGGCCCAGGGATTGCCGGGCTGCGGTTTGCCGCCGGGCGCAGCCGCGGCCGCCGCCGGAACCGTCAGGGCGCTGCCGATCGCCCCGGCCGCCGCCACCGAACCCTTGAGAAAATCGCGCCGGGGCATGGCCCCGCCCGCCGTCCGCTGCCTTGTCTTTCCGCGATCCGCCGGCATGAGAATACTCTCCTGAAAAACGGGCTTCGGGCCCGGGACGCTCCAACCTGTCAAAACCGCGCATCATCCTTCTGCTTCACGGACACCTGGACGCCGATTTCCCTGCCGATGGCCTTGAGGTCTCGCTGGAGCTTGGCCGTGTCGACAAACGGCGGCACCTCGACGTCGATCAGCATCACATACAGCGGCACCTGGTGCGGGATGACCTCCGTGTGAAGGTTGCAGACATTGATGCTCTGTTCGGCCAGGTGGCGGGTGATGCGGTGGACGATGCCCTTCCGGTCGGCCCCGTACACGTGGATCGTGTAGACGGCCATGTCCTGCGGCTCGCCGGTCGCCTCCTCCGGCGCCAGGTCGGCCAGGTGGACCCACAGTCGGAACTGCTCGCGGACCTTCCGCAGGCGCTCGTCAAGCTGGACGCTCGTCAGCCCCGCCGGCATCGCCAGCAGCAGCATGCAGGAAAAGTCCGGTCCGAGCCTCGCCATCTGCGAGTCCTCGATGTTGCAGTCCGCCTCGAGCAGGACGCCGGAGATTGCGGCCACGATGCCGGGCTGGTCCCTGCCGACGGCGGTCATCAAGGCATAGTTGGACATACGGGACTCCCCGAATACGGTCTCCCCAATTTACCCAAACCGGTCCCCGACCGCAACGGGACGCCGACGAGGAGTTCAGAGTCGCGAGCTAGGAGTTGCGAGTTGACCGGGGCGCCGCCGTCCGCAACGACTCAACTCCAAACTCCCCACTCTGAACGCTGAACTCAAAGCTTCAGCCCGTTCCGCGCGGCGGCCTCCTTCACGAGGCGGGCCATGATCGCGTAGCCGGCGTAGTGCGGATGCAGGCCGTCGCGGGCGAGCTCCTTTCGCAGATCGCCCTTCGCATCGCTCGTCGCCGCCGCGTAATCGACGTAGATGCAGCCCTTCGCCGCACAGGCGGCCTTGAGCCGTTCGTTGATCCGCGCCCGCAGATAGGTGCGGTCTCCGTGCATGACGAAATCGCTGTTCGTCGGCAGGATCGAGCAGACCAGCACGTGGATGCCCGCCTTCCGACCCGCGTCCATCATCGATTCGTTCGACGCGGTCACGAGCTGCACGATCTCCTCATCGGTCTTGCCCTGCTTGATGTACGATGACACGTCGTTCGTGCCGGCCAGGATGACCACGTTGCGCGGCCGGAGCTGCACCACGTCCGCCTCGAACCGCCTGGCCATCGCCCAGGCCATGTCGCCGCTGACCCCGCGGTTTTCGATCACCCCGTCCGACCCGGCGAAGTACGCGTGCAGATCCCACAGCTCCGTGATCGAGTCGCCGAGGAAGACCGTGCCGACCTTGACGTCCTCGCGGAGGATCTGTTCGTTCCAGAAGTTCAAGAAGCCCCGCCGGCCGTCCTGCGCGCTGCCGAGCTTGCCCGGATCGATCAGCTTCTCCCTCTCCGCCGGCGCCCGGCCGGCCCGGGGCACGTCGCCGACGACGGCACAGCCGGTCGACCCGATGAACAGGGCAAGACACGTCAGCCAGGCCGGCGACTTCGCGATGCGCTGTCGCATGGTTTGTTCCTCCGGGGTTCTTCGGTGCCACCACGACCGCACGCGGGCACTATACGACGGCGACGCAAGGCCGGCCAGCGGCGGCCGGGGGCCGACCGCCCGTCCTACGACCCGGCGGCCGCGCGGAGATGGGCCATCGGATCGGCCGATGCCGCCGCATCCTGAAAGATCCGAAGCGAGCGCGCCCAGTCGCGGCTCGTCGCCTCGTAGACGGCGCGAAAAGCGCCCAGATCGCTCGTGTAACGCGCGTTGACGAGAAGCCACGCGTTGTTGATCTCGAGCGTCTCGACGAAGCGATATCGGCTCGGCTCGTTCATTGCGGGCAGGATGTCCCGGACGAAGCGCCGGCGGTATTCGGCGAAGACCGCCTCGCGCCCGCCGACCCTTTCCGCGCTGCTCCCCGCGTCGGCATAGTGCTTCGCCGTCGCCGCGAAGAGCTCGCCGGTCCAGCGGTCGTACCGTTCGTCGTCCTCGTGCCGTCCCCGGGCCTCGCGGACCGGGTCGGAGTCGGCGCCGTACTTGTCGCCGAGGTAGCGGAGGGCCCCTGTCCGGCCGAGGAACGTCGCGACGTTCTCGTTGAAGTCGGAATCGCCCAGGCGCGAGACCGTGTTGTGGGCGCACTCGTGGAACAGCGTGTTCGCCAGCGACGCCTCCGAGCGGCTCAGCAGCCGCGTGGAGATCGGGTCGACGAACAGCCCCATCGTGCTGTAGGCGTCCACCTCATACAGATAGGTATCGTAGCCGGCGACGGCATACGCCGCCTCGCGCGATTCGGCCGCGGGTCGGTCGTAGAACAGCAGGTACGGCGTGTTGCCCGTGAACGGGAACATCCACGTCAGCGGCTCGAGCGCATCCGCGGGGGCCACCGTCAGGCTGAACGCGATCGGTTCGCCCCCCGTGTCGAGGTATGTCGTGTAATTCGGGCCGACCCGCAGGCCGAGGACGCCCTCGGCGTAGTCGCGCATGGCGAGGATCTCGCGGACCTTGGCCGCCTGCGCCTCGGACAGGATGCCGTCCTCGAGGACCTGCTCGATCGGTCGCGCCTCGAACGCGACGCCCAACTGGCTGACGGCGGCGTACACGGCGTAGATCGGGGCGCTGCATCCGGCGGACGCGGCCGCCAGGACGCCGCCGGCCGCAAGAACCACCCGAAAACCGAGAAAGCGGAAACGCGAACAAGCGAAAAAAGCTCTTGCCAAAGGTGGTGCTTCGACCGTGCGGTGCGGGCACGCGGCTTCCTCGGCGGCGAGCGATGCCCCGATCGCTTTCTGCATCCGTGCACGGGCGGGCAGGCCGATCGAAACACAGTCGCCTTGGTCACTTTCCCACTTTTCCATTTTCTGGCTTTCCAGGCGCTGCTGTACGGAGCGCGCGGGATTATAGCGCGCCCGGTGCGGGCGCGGTTCGGGCGGACCCCTGCGCCTGCTCGGCGGCCGCGCGGGCCCGCTCGACGACGAGGTCCCTGGCCGTGCGAACGAGACCGACGAACATCGGGTGGGGCCGCAGAGGCCGGCTGGACAGCTCCGGGTGCGCCTGCGTCCCGACGAAGTAGGGATGTTGCTCGGGCGCCAGCTCGAGAATCTGCATGATCGGGTAGTCCGGCGCCTTGCCGGAGAAGATCATGCCGTGCGATTCGAGCAGGGCGACGTACTGCGGGTCCACCTCGTAGCGGTGGCGAAAGCGGAGGCGCACCTCCGGGGCGTTGTTGAAGAGCCGGGCGGCGATGGTGCCGGGGCGGACCACCACGTCGCGCCCGCCCAGACGCATGTTGCCGCCGAGGCCCTCGATCTGCTTCTGCTCGGGAAGGATGTCGATGACGGGGTTGGCGCAGTCGGGATCGATTTCCGTGCTGTTCGCGCCCTCCAGCCCGCAGACGTTGCGGGCGAATTCGATTACCGCCATCTGGAAGCCGTAGCAGATGCCCAAATACGGGATGCGGTTTTCACGGGCGTGGCGGATGCAGGTGATCTTGCCTTCCGTGCCGCGGACGCCGAACCCGCCGGGCACGATGATGCCGTGCACGTGGCGCAGGGCCTCGGCCACGTTGCCGTCGTTGACTTCCGACGTGTCGATCCAGTCGATGCGGACCTTCACGCCGACGGCGGCCCCGGCGTGCTCGAGCGCCTGGATGATGCTGGCGTAGCTGTCGCGGAGCGAGGTGTACTTGCCGGTGATCCCGATCGTCACGGTCCCGGTCGCCTGCTTCTGCCGCTCGATGTAGGCGTTCCACTGCTGCCGGGCGCGGGCCTCGGCGTCGAGGTCGACGCGGTTGCCCAGCTTCAGGATGTCGATCACCGCCAGGTCGAGCCCGGCCCCGCGGAGCATCTCGGGGATGACGTATACGCTCTCACAGTCGTGCATCGAGAACACGCGTTCCATCGGCACGTTGGCGTACATCGCGAGCTTCTCGCGGACCTTGCGGGTCACCGGCTTGTGCGCCCGGCACGCGATGATGTGCGGCTGGATGCCCTCGCCGAGCAACCGCCGGATGCCGAGCTGCGCCGCCTTGCTCTTCTGCTCGCCGAGCGTCGGCGGCTCGAGGATGTACGTCAGGCTGACGAAGCAACAGGCGTCCGGCCCCTCCTCGAACGCCATCTCGCGCGTCGCCTCGATGAAGTAGGCGTTCTCGACGTCGCCCACCGTCCCGCCGATCTCGACGAACACGACGTCCGCGTCGCTGGCAACGGCCAGCTCCCGAAGGCGGACCTTCACCTCGCCGGTGACGTGCGGGATCATCTGCACATCGCGGCCGAGGTACGAGCCCGCCCGCTCCTTCTCCAGCACCCGGGTAAAGATCTGGCCGCTCGTGGCGAAATTGAGCCGCGACAGGTCCTGGTCGAGCATCCGCTCGTATGTCCCCAGGTCCATGTCGCACTCCATGCCGTCGTCGAGGACGAAAACCTCCCCGTGACGATACGGGTTCAGCGTGCCCGAGTCGATGTTGAGATAACCCTCAAGCTTGATCGGGGCAACGGTTAACCCCTTGTCTTTTAAGCACTTGGCAAGCGAACTGGAGAAGATGCCCTTGCCCAGGCCGCTCATGACGGTGCCGAAGACGAAGACGAACTTCGTGCGGCCGGGCTTGTAGCCCGCCGGCATCGGGGCGTAGAACTCCGTCTCATCCGACACGCTGCCGAGGGAGGAGAGCACCTTTTCAGCATCCATAAGCCACCCTGCGCCCAAAGCGCGAAAGTGGAAAAGCGGAAAAGTGACGAAAACCGGCTCCGCGCCGCGGCCCCGTCTCTCACTTCCTCGCTTTCCGCCGTCTCACTTTCGCTCGGTCACTCGCTGCACAAACGCTTCGTAGTCTGCCGGCGTGTCAACGCCTACCCCGGCGTGTGCCACCAAGCCTACCACAATCCCGTATCCGTTTTCCAACGCGCGGAGTTGCTCCAGCTTTTCCGTCTGCTCCAGCCGCGACGGCGGCAGCGTCGCATACGACAGCAGGAAGTCCCGCCGATACGCGTAGATGCCCAGGTGCAACAGCCAGTTGGCCGGTGAATCCACCCGGCCGGCCGCGTCCCGCGGGTACGGGATCAGGCTGCGGCTGAAGTACAGGGCGAAACCTTCGCGGTCGAGCACGACCTTGACGGCGCTTGGGGCCGTGGGATCGCCGTCGGCCGGGAACGGGCATGCGAGCGTTGCCATCGCCGCCTGCGGCTTCGACCGCATCAGGTCGACCAACAGGTCGATCGACGCCGGCTCGATCTCCGGCTCGTCGCCCTGGACGTTCACGATCAGGTCGTGCGGCAGGCCCGCCGCAACCTCGGCGATGCGGTCGGTGCCGGTGGGGTGGTCGGGGCGGGTCATGACCACGTCGCCGCCGAAGCCCCGGACGGCGGCGAAGATGCGGTCGTCATCGGTGGCGATGATGGTGCGCTCGATGCTGCGGGCCTGGCAGACCCGCTCGTACACGTGCTGGATGAGGTATTTACCCGTCCGATTGAGGAGGGGCTTGCCGGGATAGCGTGTGGATGCGTAACGGGCGGGGATGATTGCAACCGCCGACAAGACAGTGACCTCGGCCAGGGTGCGCCGCGCCTACGGTTTCAAACCTTGGGGGCAGATCGTATCGGCCGCCGGGCGGTTGTCAACCGTGCGGACGGGGGGCTATGACGCATCGCCCCGCCGCGAACCAAACGCCGACGAGGCGTCGGCACCACATTCACAGCAGGGCCGGCGCCACAAGTAGGGCCGGCGCCCTCGCCGGCCTCCCTCCCCGCGCGCGTCTGGCCTCCTGCCCCTGCGCCGACGAGGCGTCGGCACCACACGTGTCCGCCGCCAGCGCAACCCGCACCGTGCCTTTCCATTCGTCCCTTCGTTGCTGCGTCGCTTCGTCGCTTCTCGCGCGATCGACGTTGCGGGGGCTGTCTTCACAACCCCCGGCTCGCGCCGGAGGCTCCGTGCGCGCAACGCGCAACTCCGAACGCTGAACTCGCAACTCCCAACTCGAAACTCGCAGCTCCCTACGGACATGCCGGCGGGCGGTTGGGGCCGTTGAAACAACCCTGGAAAACGGCGAAATCGCCCAGGTCAACGTCGGCGTCGCCGTCGAAATCGGCGTCGGCGCAACCGGTCCCGGCGTGGGGCCGGTTCGGGCCGTTGAAACAGGTCTGGAACACGGCGAAGTCGGCGAGGTCGACGTCGCCGTCGAGATCGAGGTCCACCACGGGCGCCGCGACGGTGAACGACTGGACGGGGCAGTTCACAGTGATCGCGCCGCCGAGTGCACCGGCGTACCACTGGTGCGTCGGGCCCCTCGTCCGGGCCGGCCACACGACGGTCGCCTCGCCGCCGGTCCCCGGCACGAGGGCCTCGCCGATGAGCCTGAACGGGGCCCCGCCCATGTCGTAGGCGAGCGTGAATTCGCTGTCGGCGTCGCGTTCGTAGCGGTTCAACGTGGGCGAGTAGGTCTTGACGTGGATGGCGTTGTCGGCCGGCACGAACTCGAGGATTCGAAGCCACCCGTCGCCGCCGCGATCGCGGCCCTGATAGTCGGCCAGCAGGGTGTGCACGGTACCGGCGTAGACATCGGTCCGGCGGTTCTCGCCGTGAATGTGGCCGCAGAGCATGAGGAAGAGATTCGGCCAGACCTTGAGCGCGTTGTAGATGTCGCCGCCCTGGGCCGTCCAGGGGGCCGGGTCGCCCAGGTTGAGGATGCTGTGGGCAACGACGATCGCCCGCCGGCCCGAATGGGTCCGCAGGACGTTGGCGGCCCAGGTCAGCAGGGGCGAACTCGGCGACGTGTCGTACTCCATGTGGATGGCGACGAAGTCCATCCCGCCGGCGCTGAAGAGCACATAGTGATTGTCGTTGTCCGTCCCGTAGTGGCCGCCGTACCAGGGCCGGTTCTGGTAACGCGTGTATGGGAACCACTGGTTGAACGCCGTTGTGCCCGCGGCATCACCCCTCGGATCCTGGTCGTGGTTGCCGACGCACAGCCCGAGCGGCAGGTCCGGAACGGCGTCCAGGAGACGCAACGCCGCGTCGGCGCGTTGCCATTGCGTCGTCACGGTTGCGTCGTCAACGATGTCGCCCTCGTGAGCGACATAGACGATGTTCATGTCCTGCCGGTGGTCCACGATCCACTGCGTCTGGGCGGTGAAGGTGGCGGGGTAGGTCTTCGAATAGTACTGGGTGTCGGGCAGGGCCACGATCCGAAACGGGGCCGGAGGTTCGGCCGTCAGCTCGCGGCCGAAAAAGCGGACGGTCACCTGCGAGGCCTGCGAATTCGCCGCGTACACGGTGAGGGGCACGCCGCCGGCGGCGACCTCCGCCCCGTGCACGGGGGCGACCGGCACGAGATTCGACACGAGGCCGGGCGATCCCACGTCGCTCAGGGCATAGGGGCCGACGGCCTGCGCCGGCGTGTGCGCGCCCGCCTCGCCGGCGACGGAGAGCGTCCAGTTGGCCCCGACGTTGTTGTCGGCGCTGATGTCCTTGAGCGTGATGCTGAGGCCGTTCACGCTCGGCGGCCAGCCGTTCGTGCCCGCCTCGTAGTGGGCTCGATCCACCTCGGCCCCGGTGTCGTCGAGGAGCACCAGCACCTCATTGGTGGGGCCGGCGGTGTTGGCGAGCGCGGCCCACGCGACGCCGAAGACCTTGATGTTCGCGCCCCACGCCTGCCGGAATTCGATCGGGTTGCTCGCGAGGACGGCGGCCTCACCCGGCAGCAGCGTGGCGCCGGCCGGCAGGGGGCCCCAGTTGGTCGCGTCTTCGTCGTCCAGCCGCCAGCCGCCAACGTCGACCGGTTCGGTTCCGCTGTTGAAGATCTCGACCCACTCGCCGGTGGGGTCGGGGGGCAGCACCCCGTCGGGCCCGGCGGGGTTGTACATGATCTCCGAGATGATCACCGCCGCCTGTCCGCGGGCCGCCGACAAAGCAACAACCCCCCACAAACATGCGAAGCGAGCCCACGCGATTGGCATACTCCTGCGCCCCGCTGCCGAAAACCCGCGGCATCTTCGTGATCCGCCCCGGCGCGGCCCGCTGCCGGCAACGCCGATCGGCGCCGCCGGCAGCCTGGGCCGTTTCGGAGCGAATGATTCGGATCAGCCGCAGCCGACCTCAGAAAACGCGACGCCGCGCCGCCTTGAGGCCCAATCCCAACGCAAGCAGCAAAAGGCACGACGGCTCCGGCACCACGTAGCCGGGCGAACCGACGTTCCCCGACAGCCCGCCGTCGGTGCCCCTGAATTTCCCCACGGTCGCGGCCGGGCTCCATGCACCGTCCACGCCGGGCGCCGACAGGCCCCAGTTGGCTCCCACATTGTTGTCCAGCGAGATGTCCTTCAGATAGATGCTGCGACCGTCAGTGCTGGCAGGCCAGCCGTTGGTGCCGGCTTCATAGTTCGCCTTGTCCATCTCCGTGTTGGCGGCGTCGAGGAGCACGAGGACCTCGTTCGTGGCGCTGGCCGAATTGGCCAGTGCCGCCCAGGTGACCTGGAAGACCTTGAGGCCGCTCGGCACCCCCCAGAACGAGCGGAAGTCCGCCTCCTGAGTCACGTCACAGAGAATGGCCACCTCGCCCGGCTGAAGCACCGACCCGGCCGGGATCGGTCCCCAGTTGGTGGCATCCTCATCATCCAGCTTCCAGCCGCTGATATCCACCACTGCTGGGCCGCTGTTGTAGAGCTCCACCCACTCCGTACAGTTGGGCGAGCCCGCACCGTCTCCCCAGGTGCTGTCGCCGGCACTATTGTACATGATCTCCGTAATCATCACGGCGCCGTGTGCGCTTGCCGCAGACAACGCACCGATCAGCGCGATTCCCCACCATCGTTTCATTTCCGTATCCTTTCGTATTGTTCGGGTTTCCAGATCCTACCTACAGACCGTCCATCAGGTTCCGACTACGACCATCCAACCGTTCTCCTTTCCCGGCCCTCCTTTCTGTATCGTCAGTAGAGTGTCCATACATATCCGTCGCCGCCGTCCGTCCGGGCCGTCTTGCGCAGCCGCGGGAAGTACGTCCTTCGCGCCAGTTCCTCCGGCCAGGCCAGATGAGAGCTCTTCAGGTGCGCGGGCACCCAGTTGCGGTGATTCACCCATTCGACGTGGCCGTCGAGAAATCCGATGTTCCCGCCCGCCCTGCCGTGATTGTTGGTGGCTTCGTCGGGCCAGTTGTTGTAGACCCGGACCCCGTTGACGACGCCGCCCTGGCCGTTGGCATCCGGATCCTGATCGCTGTCCGCGACGATGAACTGGAGGAACGGCTTCCGGGTCGTCGGCAGCGAGATTCGCTGTGCCTTGTTGTATCGAAGCCCGCTCGGAAAGATCCCGGCCGAGTGCCATGCAAAGATCTCGTAGCTGTGCCCGCCGCTGCTGTCGTGGCGGTTCCTGGCGGCGTGGGACAGGTCCGGCGGACGAGGGATCGTCTCGCCGGTCTCCTTGATCTTCTGCCGGCCGGGCGCCTTCGACAGGTTGATGACGTTGGCGGTGCTGGGACAGATCGCGATACCCGCCTGGGGCATGTACTTGGGCTTGTGCAGGTAGTGGAGCCCGTCGTCCGTACCGTCGGTCGTGTAGATGTACACCCCGTCCTTCTGGTCCATGGCATGGTACAGCATGGCCAGGGTGATCTGCTTCGCGTTGCTGCGACACTGGGTACGGCGGGCCTGGTCCCGGGCCCGCGACAGCGACGGCAGGAGTATGGCGACGAGCAAAGCAATGATGGCCACGACCACCAGCAGCTCGATCAGGGTGAACGCGCGATCCCGCGATGGTCGGCTTTCGGCTGTCATACCCGTGGTCTCCCGAATCACAAAGGCCTCGCAGGCGCCGCTCTCATGGAACCGACGAAATCAACCGCACGCCGCCGGCCGATTCGGCCCGTTGAAACACCCCTGGAAGAATCCGAAGTCCGCGAGGTCCACGTCGTTGTCGCCGTCGAAATCGGCCCCGCCGCAGTTCGCCGCGGCCGCCGGCCGATTCGGCCCGTTGAAACACCCCTGGAACACCCCGAAGTCCGCCAGATCCACATCGCCGTCGCCGTCGAAGTCCGCCCCCTTGTTCTCAAAGAGCACGACCAGTTGCGGCCGCAGGTCCGCCGGCTCGGATCCCAGCCAGTTGATCTTCCAGCCGTCCGTGGTCGTGCCGGGGTCGATGCAGAGGCCCTGGTTGGGCGCCCCGCCCTGCCACGCCTCGACGGCCGCCGTGACGTCGAACCAGACGCGGCTGTCCCCGAGCATTCCCCGCGCCTCCGACAGCGCCGGGCCGATCTCGCCGTCCGCTTCGGTCGGACCGTCGCCGCTGAGGAAATCCTCGAAGAAGAACGGCTTGGAGATATCCGTGCCGGTCCAGTCGTAATCCACCAGCATCCGATGGATGAAGAACGGTCCCTTTGAGGGAGGATTCCACCCGGCGGAGTCGGTCCGGAATCGGGTGGTCACCGTGACGAAGGCCTTCACGATGTCGGCACCGGGCGGGACCTGGTTGGGGCCGGGGCCGAAGATATCGTCAAACTTGATCAGGGCGACTTTTCGCTGTGTGGCATCCGCCTCGAGCCATTGCCCAGCCGTGATGTTCTGCCCGAAATCGGTCACGCCGCCCTGCTGCAGGTAGATCATGGACGTCCCGCTATAGTCGTTGACGCCCTGCTGGAAGGCGCGGGTCTCGACCCGCGCGGGCTCGTACTCGACCACCAGCTTCGGACGAAGCGCCGGATCGCTGTAGCCGGTGGGCCGGATGAACCACGCGTCGGTCGTCTCGCACAAAATGATCATCCCGTGGTTCGGCTGGCCGTCGCACCAGTCCTGCACGATCGACGTGATCGGCGCGCTGTAGGCCACACCGGGAGCCATGTCCGGCGTGCTGCCCCATCCGCCGGTCGGCCGGTCGAACTCGCCGCCCGCGAAATCCGGCCCGTTGTCGCCGAACGGAGAATTCTTGCCGTTCTCCGGCGTGACATATGCCGTGGACCACACGGTGTTGACATCGAACGGCACGAGCAAGCGGGCCACACCGAGGGGCCCGCCGGAACCAACCTCCGTGCTGACATCGATGGTGCACGTCGTGAACTCGAGCGTTGCGGAGAGGATCGTCGCGCCCGGGGGGATCTGCCCCGGCTCGGTGCCGAAGATGCCGTCAAACCGGATCAGGCCGAATCGCTGAACGTCGGTCGGATAGGCGTTGCTGTTCCCGTCGAACTGATAGCTCTGCCGCTCCGCGCCGATGTACACGTGCCCGCTGCTCGAGATCCGCATGTCGAAGCAGCCCGTGTAACCGTTCACACCCTGCTGAAACGACACGACCTAGGCGAGGACCGGCCCCGAAACCATCATCGCAGGAAACACGCACGCCGCCATGATCCAACGATCGAACATGTACATGCTCCTTCCTTGTGCGTCTGAACACTTTGGGCGATCGGATCCTCCGGATGGGTACGTCGCAGCGTATACTTACGCGCGAGCGGCGCCAAGGATCCCGACCTGCGCTACGCGGGTTCCGCCCCCGATGGCTTTCCCCTGCCTTGTTCGAAACAACAACATCCAGCCGGCCCGCGCCAACCGACGAGGCCTACCTAACCGGTTGTAGTCCGGACTATTACAGAAAGCCGTAGGCTTTGTGCTAGGGACGGGTTAAGTTTCCGTTAAACCGACCAACGTGCGACGCAGATCGGCCGCGCACTTTGGCAACGCCGCTGCCAACGGCGTTCCTCCCGCTTTTCCACTTTCCCACTGTCTCACTTTTTCGGCGGCGCGATACTCGACGCGGGGGCCTGATTCAGTTCGCTCGGATGGTACACCGCCGGGCCGTTGTAGTACGTCCGGTGCTCCGGCAGGTCGGCCGACCAGTCGTCGCCGACCTGTTTCATCTCGCGGACGAGGCGCTCGTCCATCTCACGCTGGAGGTCGGCGGCGGCGGGGTCGCCCACAAGGTTCTTGAGCTGATACGGATCCTCCTTCAGGTCGTACAGGACCCACGGGCGATCCTTGAACCGGGCGTAGGTGTATCGCCGGGTGCGAATGCCCCGCCAGGGCGCCGGGGCGCCGTCGCGGCCCATCGAGTCCGTGAGCGTCAGCAGCACGCACTCCGGCCCCTCGCCGCGATCCAGGAGGGCCTTCGACAGGTCCTTGCCCTGCACGCCCGCCGGCGGCGGCACCCCGCACAGCGCCAGCAGCGTCGGCAGGAAGTCGACGTGCGAGAACAGCAGCTCGCTCCGCTGCCCGGCCTTCAGCCGGCGCGGATAGCGAAGGATCCCCGGCACGCGAATCGACTCCTCCCATGGCTTGCTCTTGTGGTTCATCCCGTGCGAACCCACCATGTCGCCGTGGTCGGACGTGAACAGCACGATCGTGTCGTCCGTCAGCCCGAGCTCCTCCAGCACCGCCAACAGCCGCGCCACCTGGTCATCGATCGCCGTGATGGCGGCGTAGTACTTCGCCATCGCGACGCGGTCGCCGCCGGGAAGGCCGTCCTTCCAGTTCGGCCGCATCGTCAGCTTCGACGGGTCGTAGAGCCTCTCATACTCCGGCGGCGCACCCTTGGGGTCGTGCGGCGGCCCGCACGTCCACCAAAGGAAGAACGGGCGGTCCTTGTTCCGGCGGATGAACGTGATCGCTTCGTCCGTCCACACCTCGGGCTCGAAGCGCTTGATCGGGATCGGCGTATCGGAGTCGCGGAAGTAGATCGAGTCGAAATGGTTGTGGTTGCACTCGTTCGCCGCCCAGAACGCGAAGCCGTGCCGCCTCGGCCCCGGCGGGATGTAGCCTGGCATCCGCCAGCCGCCGTCCAGGTGCCACTTGCCCACGAACGCCGTTGCGTATCCGGCGGCCGCAAGGGCCTTCGCCATGCCCGGCGTCGACTCACGGAGGCGCAGGTCGTTCGAGATCACGCCGTGGCGGGGCGTGTGCAGTCCCGTCAGGATCGTCGCCCGCGCGGGGCAGCAGAGCGGCGTGTTGGCGATCGTGTTCGGCAGATACAGCCCCTCGCGAGCCAGACGATCCAACGTCGGCGTGCGGACATCGGGGTTGCCGGCGACGCCCATGGCCTGACCCTGCATCTGGTCGGTCATGATGAGAAGGATGTTCGGCCGACGCTCGGCCGCCGCGGCCAGGCCACACCCGAACACGGCCGCCAAGACGACCATTCCGACCGCGAGATGAGGCAAAGGCCGACGCACGTGCAGGTCCCGAATCATGGTAAGCGTCCCGGCCGACTATCGACCGCCGGTCGTCAGTGTTATGGAAAAGAGCCCGCGTCGCAAGGGCGCCGATGCCGCCCGGGCGAACAAGATCGGCGCATTCGAGGGCCGTCCGTCGCAGGACGAAGGCAAAGAAAACCGTTTCCAGGCGTGGCGGAGTCGGCTATAATGGCCCCGAGGTGGATCCGTGAAGCGTCAAGCATTACCGATCGTCGTGTCTACCTGTGTTTTCGCCGCGCTGCTCGGCGCGATGGCGTCCTGCGGGCCGTTTCCGTCGATTGTACCGGCGGGAGGCGACGGGAACGGGTCCGATGTCCTGTCCGACACGGCCGACGAGCTCACCACGGACACGGGCTCGGCCTGCGAGTCCGTGGGCAAGCCGATCGACACGATCCACAACCAGATGTTTCGCCTGCTCAATGCGTACCGGGTCAACAACGGCCTGCCGGCGCTGAAGTACTCCCGGACGCTTGAGGCCGCCGCCGACGCGCACGCGCGGGACATGTGGCAGCGAAACTTCTTCGAGCACGAGAACCCGGACGGCAAAAGCCCCGGCGATCGCGCCCTCCAGGCGGGCTTCTGCCACACGTTTGTCGGCGAGAACATCGCCGCCGGCAATGCCCTCAGCACCGCCGCCGAGGCGCAGGAAGCGTGGGTCAAGAGCCCGAGCCACAACGAGAATATGCTCCACGAGCCGTATCGTTTCGTCGGCATGGGGCATTACTACGACCCGATCACCCGATACCACTATTGGGTGCAGGATATGGCCGTCGCGAACAGGTGACGACGGCGGTCGGCCCGCCGCCGCTCTCCGTCCGGACCCGGTTATCATGGCCCGCGAACGCCTCCAAAAGCTCCTGGCGGCCGCCGGCGTTGCCTCACGGCGCGAATGCGAGCAGATCGTGCTGGACGGCCGCGTTCAGGTGAACGGCCGCGTGGTGCTTTCGCTGCCGGCCTTTGCCGATCCCGAACGGGACCGGATCGTCGTGGACGGCCAGCCGCTGCGTTCGGAGCGAAAGGTCTACTATCTCCTGCACAAGCCCCGGGGAGTGCACTGCACCAACCGCGACCCCGACGGACGGCCGCGGGCGGTGGATCTCATGGCGGGCGTGAAGGAGCGGCTCTTTCCCGTCGGGCGACTCGACGCCGACAGCACGGGCCTGCTGCTCATGACCAACGACGGCGAGCTGGCCGAGCACCTGGCGCACCCGCGTTACGGCGTACCGAAGACGTACCGGGCCCACGTCAACGGCATGGTCACCGACGAGGACCTCGCCAGACTCCGCAAGGGGATCTGGCTGTCCGACGGCAAGGCGCGGATCGCGTCGGCACGCATCATCCACCGAGGGCGCGAGCGGAGCGTTCTCGAGGTGACGCTGACGGAGGGCCGCAATCGCGAGGTGCGGCGGGTGCTGGCGCACCTGGGCCACAACGTCCGCAAGCTGATCCGCATCCGGATCGGACCGCTGTCGCTGCGGGGCCTGGCGCCGGGCGAATACCGCCCGCTGTCGAAGGCGGAGGTCGCCGCCCTTCACCGGCCGCAGCAGCCGCATCGCCCCGGCGGCAGACCCCGGCCCCCGCGCAAAGCGCGGCAGGCCGGCCACCCTCGATGACGCCGGCGCCCGGGGCCTTTGCCGCTTTCTTGCGCTCCGGTCGTTGCACGCGTCGCCCGCCGACACTACGCTCCGTGCCGTGAGGCGACCGGAAACCCTCAGCGCGAATCGGCTGCACGGCCTGCTGCAGGCGGGCGACAACCTCCCGTGGATGCGGTCGCTGCCGGATGCCTGCATCGACCTGATCTACGCCGACCCGCCGTTCAAGACCGGAAAGGTGCGCACGCAGGGATCCCGGGGGCACGCCTTTGACGACCGCTGGCCGGGTGGCGTCCGCGCGTACCTGGCGTTCCTCGAGCCGCGGCTGCGCGAGATGCGCCGGCTGCTCCGACCGACCGGGTCGCTCTATCTCCACCTCGACTGGCACGCCGCCCATTACGCGAAGGTCCTGCTGGATGACGTCTTCGGCTACGATCATTTCCTCAACGAGATCATCTGGAGCTACCGCACGGGGGGCGTCAGCCGGCGGTGGTTCGGCCGCAAACACGATACGATCCTCGCCTACGCCCGATGCCGGGGCCGACACACGTTCCACGTCCTCCGCGACGGCGCCTTCCGCACCGACGGCCTGAACCGCGACGAGCAGGGCCGGCCGTACAAGAACACCCGGCGCGGCCGGCTGTACTTTCACCGCGACGGCCCGGCGATGACCGACGTGTGGGAGATCCCCTTCCTGTCCACCGTCTCGCTCGAACGGACGGGGTACCCCGGCCAGAAGCCGCTGGCCCTGCTCGAACGAATCATCCGCGCCGGCAGCAACCCCGGCGACCTTGTCGCCGACTTCTTCTGCGGCAGCGGCACGACGCTCGTGGCAGCCGCCCGCCTTGGCCGCCGCTGGCTCGGCTGCGACATCGCGGCCCGCGCGGTGGCCGTCGCGCGGCGCCGATTATGGACTGCGGTGGCAACGCCACCGCTTTGACTCGGACGGTCGCCGGCGCCCGAGGGGGAACATCGCGTACCGCAGGAAAAGCGGCGGCAAGGCCGCCGCACTCCAAAAGGCTGCCCGCGCGGTGGTCGTCGCGCGGCGCCGATTATGGACTGCGGTGGCAACGCCACCGCTTTGACTCGGA
>CAZTVU010000029.1:0-3346 GCA_964617025.1 uncultured Planctomycetales bacterium
AACGCTGGAAAACGAAAAAACGAGAAAGCGAGAAAACGAAAAACGTCTGATGATGCAGTGCACTCGCTACCGCACTACAGGTGTATTTCCGATACGGCCCTCCGCACGTGTTTTTTCGCTTTTCCGGTTTTTCGCTTTTCCGTCGTTGCGTCATGCGACGACGGCGTAAACGGTAGCCTGCGTCAGCCGGAGACTGCGTAACCGTGCTTTGCAATGAGACGAACCGCTGATCTGCCATGACGGAACCGCCGCACCGAACAGCCCCCACGGCCTGGGACTACCTGATCCTGACTGCATCGAACGCCCGGCAGGCGTCGGCCTACGAGGCGCAGCTCACCCTCCGGCGGCGTCTCGGTCTGCTGGCCGAGGTTCGGACCGCGATGGTCGTGGCCGACCCGCCGGGCCGGCGCATCGGCAGCGGCGGAAGCACCATCCGCTGCCTCCTCCACGTGATCGACCGCGAGCGCGGGGACACGCCCGTGACGGGCCCCGCCGACTGGCACCGGCTGCTGGCACATCTCCGTATCCTGATCATCCACGGCGGCGGCGATTCGAGACGGCTTCCGGCCTACGGACCGTGCGGCAAGATCTTCGTCCCCATGCCCGGCGACAGCGACTCGGCCGTCGCCCTGACGCTGTTCGATCGCCAGTTACCCACCTATCTGGCCCTGCCGCCGGGCCCTTCGAGCGCGGGGCAGGTGGTCGTCACATCCGGCGACGTGCTTCTGCGGTTCGACCCGGCGGAGGTGCGCTTCCGGCACGAGGGCCTGACGGGCCTGGGCTGCTTTGCCCATCCCGAGCAGGCCGGCCGCCACGGTGTCTTCTGTATGGGTGCCGAAGGGGCCGTCCGGCTCTTTCTCCAGAAACCCACGCCGGCCGAGCAGGCCGCCTGCGGGGCAATCGACCGCTATGGTCAATCCGTCCTCGACATCGGCGTCATGAGCTTCGACGCCGGCATGGCGATCTCGCTCCTGCGGCTCTGTGACGTCGCCCCGGGGCCGGACGGAAGGCTCACGTGGACGGGACCGATCGGCGAGGCGATCGACGCGTTCGGCCTGGATTTCTACTGCGAGATCTGCTGCGCGATGGGCAGCGACGCCTCGCCCGCCCACCACCTCGCGGCGGCACGGGCGGCCGGCTCGCGATGGGACGAGCGCCGCCTGCGACGCATTCACGACGCCCTCGCGCCGACGCCGTTCACCGTCCAGCTCCTGCCGCACTGCGAGTTCGTCGACTTCGGCACGACCCGCCAGATCCTCCGCAGCGGCGTCGACCTCCTGCGAGCCGATCAGGGCGTCGCGCTGCTCGACACCTGCCTCAGCATCCGAAACCGAATCGGGCCCGGGGGCTCTCTCTCCGGCTCGCCCGCCTGGGTCGAGGCATGCGACGTGCGCGCCCCCGTCCGCCTCGGCGGCGAAAACGTCGTCGTAGGGCTTGACATTGACGAACCTCTGGAGCTGCCCGCGCGGGCATGCCTTGACGCCCTGCCCGGCCGGACGCGCGGCGGCCGGCCGGCCTGGTTCATTCGCTGCTACGGGATCGACGACTCGTTCAAGGATGGACCGGAGCACTCGCCCATGTTCCTCGGGCAGCCGTTGGACCACTGGCTGGCCGCGGTACACGCCTCGGCCGACGGCGTGTGGGACGCTCGCGTGCCGCCGGAGGTGCGCGGCATCTGGAACGCCCGTCTCTTCCCGGCCGAGGCCGAACCGACCGGCTATCGGCGCTGGCTCTGGATGTTCGATGCGGCACACGCCTCGGACGCGGACCGACGGGCGTGGCGCGCCGCCGATCGCCACAGTCTTGCCGAGATTGCCGAGTTGGCCGACCACGAAGGGTTCGCCGAACGCCGGTTTCGCATCCGCGCCGATGAGATTCGCCGGTCGCTGCGCCGAATGTTCCGCCACGAGAGCGGATTTTCCGCGGCGGAGCTTGAGCACGTCCTGCACTACGTGGACGACCCGGCCGGGTGCCTGGCGGAGCTCCTCATGGAAGCCCGCTGGCACTCGACGCCCGACGCTGCGCGGCCCGGGCGGCAGGCCTTCGTCGTCTCGCGGATTCTGCATTCGCTCGGCACGGCGATCCTGCGGCAGTCGAACGACGGCCGCGTCACCGCAGTACCGGCGGCCGCCCTGCGCGACCGCCTCGGCGACGCCGATCGCGCCTGGCTCGACTCCATCGGGCTTGGCCTCCCCGCCGACCGTCTGACGCCCGACTGGTGCCGCAAGTGCCGCGCCGCCGCCTTTGAGCATCTGCACCGGACGATCGTCTCCGCCGCCGAACGCCGCCAGGCGCTGCCCGTCAACTCGCTGCGGACCGACGAAATCGTCTGGGGCCGGGCGCCCGCCCGCCTGGATCTCGGCGGCGGCTGGACCGACACGCCGCCCTACTCGCTTGAAAACGGCGGGTGCGTCATCAATGCCGCCGTCAACCTGAACGGCCAGCCCCCCGTCCACTGCTACGCACGGGTCATCCGCGAACGGCTGATCCGCATCGGCTCGATCGACCTCGGCACGCGCGTCGAGATCCGTCGGCTCGAGGAGCTGCTCGACTACCGCCGCGCCACCGACGAGTTTTCGCTCGCCAAGGCGACGCTGGCTTTGTCGGGCTTCTCGCCGGGGGCGGCGGTGTGGCCGTCGGGCACCACGCTCGAGGAGATGCTCGATCGGTTCGGCGGCGGCATTGAGCTGACGACCCTCGCCGCCGTGCCCAAAGGCAGCGGTCTGGGCACCTCCAGCATCATGGGCGCGGTGGTTCTGGCGGTCGTGCAGCGCCTCATGGGCCGCGAGCCGACCTTGCGCGAGTTGTTCGGCGGCGTGCTGCGCGTGGAGCAGGCCCTCACCACCGGCGGCGGCTGGCAGGATCAGGTCGGCGGCGTGGTCGCCGATGTCAAGGTCATCACCTCGGGCCCGGGGCTCGTGCCCGACGTCCGAATCCACTTCGTCCCGAGCGACGTCCTCGACCCTCGTGTCAACGGCGGACGGACGCTCCTGTACTACACCGGCATCACCCGGCTGGCCAAGAACATCCTCCAGCAGGTTGTCGGACGTTACCTGGACCGCGACCGTGCCGCCATGGCCACGCTTCGCCGTCTGCACGGGCTGCCGGCCCGGGTCGCCGAGGCAATGTCCCGCAAGGATCTCGGCGCATTCGGCGAGGCGATCGATGCGGCCTGGCGGCTGAACAAACAGCTTGATCCCGACTCCTCCAACGACGCGATCGAGGCGATTCTGGACCGCGTGGCGCCCCACGTCCACGGGGCCAAGCTCCTCGGTGCCGGCGGAGGGGGGTTTCTGCTCCTGGTGTGCAAGTCGCCGGCCGACGGCGCCGCCGTCCGGCGAATGCT
>CAZTVU010000029.1:3357-9554 GCA_964617025.1 uncultured Planctomycetales bacterium
AGCGAGCGAGGTTCTTCGACTTTGACATCAGCCACGAGGGCCTCGCCGTGAGCGTCTGCTGATCGGTTTCCGTTCAGCGGCGCGGGACGCCGTGCCGTCATGGAGGCTGCCCATGAACCCGCCGCTTCGGAGCAGAATCGAAGGCACGATCTTCGGACTGGCCATCGGCGATGCGCTGGGCCGGCCGACGGAGTTCCTGTCGCTCGACCCGATTCGCAGGCGATACGGGCCCGAGGGCGTCCGCGACCCCTGGTGCCGGACGCCGCCATGGCCCGCCTCGGCGACGCGTGGGTCGGTGACGAGGCCGTCGCCGACGCCCTCTACTGCTTCCTCCGCACGCCGGGGGACTACCGGACGACCGTGCGGACGGCCGCCAACAGCAACGGCGACTCCGACAGCATCGCCTGCATCGCCGGCGCGTTCAGCGGTGCGTTCAACGGCCTCGATGCGATTCCGGAAGAATGGCAACGCCGCGTGAAGAACGCGGCCTATCTTCACGACCTGGCCGGCCGGCTGGCCGACGCCGTGGGTGCGTGACGCCCCGCCGCGTCACTTCCGAACCGGGGCGGGCATGCCCTCGACAAACAGGATGCGCCCGCAACTGTGGCAGCTTTGGATGTCGTCCCGGCCCTGCAGCGCGCTGATCTGCTCGAGCGTCACGCTGATGTTGCACCCCTCGCAGACGTACTCCTCGCGGCGCGGATGCACCTGAATGACGCGGGCCATTGCCTGCCCGTCATGCTTTCGGGCCACCCGCTCGAAGTGCTGAACCGCCTGCGGCGGCAGATGCATCGCCGCTTCCTCTCGCTTTGCCTGGAGCTCGGCGATCTGCCCGCGCACGGACTCCTCGAACTGCGCCGCGGCCGCCGTCAGCTCCGCCAGACGTCCCGATTCCTTCGCCCGCGTCGCCTCGAGCTCCTTGATCGCCGCCTTGCTCTGATCCAGTGCGGCATACATCCGGAGGATGCGCTCCTCGAGTTTTGCGTTGTCGGCCGAATCGGTGTTGATCTGCGTGAGAACGGCGTGATATTCCTTGTTCGTCTTCACGCGGTTGAGCGTCTCGCGGAGCTTGGCGATCTCGGCCTCCCGCATCTTGCGATCCAGCTCGACGCGGTCCGCCTCCACCTGCTCCTGACGCAGTTGTGCCTGTTTGGCCGCGATGGCCTCGTCGATCTGTCGGAGCTTGTTCTTCGACCCGCGAACCGCGCGATGCTTGGCTTCGATCTTCTGCTGCAGGGCGTTCAGTTCCGTCTCGATCTGCTGCAGCCGGTGAAGGCCTTCGACCGTGGCACCCATGAAAGCTCCGTTGCAAAGAACGCGACACGCGGACGGCGTCAATCGACCACCGCGAACTGCCCATTATGACCGCCCGCCACGGCAGAATCAAGCCGGGGCTGCCCGGGCCTGCCGTCCGGGCACGGGGGGTCCGTTCCCGGCCGTCGCAACGGGGCGGGCAGTCGGGCACCGCGCTGTCAAACTGACAGGTGCGACGGGGCTTGCAAGGGCCATTTGACAGGCTCGGAGCAGGGCCGGCGGATAGCCCCGCCGGTCAACGACAACGCCGTCTCACGTCTAACGTTATTTATAGCATAAGGTTATGGATCTCAGGCTCCTGGTTGACCGCGATGCTCGGCCGTCTGGCATCGGCTTTGCTGATCAGGCCGAGTGTGATACCTGTGCGCGCCGTAAAGGACCAACCGACATGCTCGTTGGGCCTGAACGTGATTATGGCGGCTGGAAGGCGTGCCTGATGTTCGGCGGCGGGTCCACGAAAGCGGACGCCGCCTGGCAGGCCGAGCTGTCCGTCAGGCTCAGCCGCGAGGGAACGCGCATCGAGCATGCGGTCTCGGACGCGGACGTCCTGCGGGCGGTCGAAACGCGGGCGGCCCACCTGGCCCTGCTCTCCGATACGCCGCGCATGGGCGGGTTGTCGGTGCTCCGCATGATTCGCGGCATCGACCGGTCACTGCCGTGCGTGCTCGTCGCGAGCGGGCCGGACCGGCGGTGGCTCGAGCGGGCCCTGGCCCTCGGGGCCAAAAGTGTATTCAGCCCGCCGATCGACCTGGAACTGATGTGCCGCCTGGTCCGAAAGCTTCTGCAGGCACGCAGCGAGGCCTTCGGCGGCCTTTCATGAACCGTGGAACAGACAATGACGCATTCCTTCTGAAAGGAGTTGACGATGGCGAAGGCGAGTATTCGGCCACTGGGGGACAAGGTCGTTGTGAAACGGCTTGAGGCGGATGAGAAGACGGCCGGGGGCATCGTGTTGCCGGATTCGGCCAAGGAGAAACCCAAGCGCGGCATCGTCCAGGCCGTGGGCAACGGCAAGCTGCTCGACAACGGGAAGCGCTCCGAGCCCCAGGTCAAGAAGGGGGACCAGGTGCTCTTCACCTCCTACGCCGGCACCGAGATCAAGGTCGGGGGCGAGGAGCTGTTGATCATGGACGAGAGCGACATCCTGGCGATCATCGAGTAGGCGGGCAACTTCAAACACACGGAGACACACAATGGCTGCAAAACGAATCGCGTTTGACATGGAAGCCCGCGAGGCGATCCGCCGCGGGGTGAAGCAGTTGGCCCGCGCCGTCAAGATCACGCTCGGGCCGTGCGGTCGGAACGTCGTGCTGGAGAAGTCGTTCGGCTCGCCCACGGTGACGAAGGACGGCGTCACGGTGGCCAAGGAGATCGAGCTGGAAGACGCATACGAGAACATGGGCGCTCAGATGGTCAAGGAGGTCGCCAGCAAGACGTCGACGGTCGCCGGTGACGGCACGACCACCGCGACGATCTACGCCGAGGCGATCTACGACGAAGGGCTCAAGAACGTCGCCGCCGGCGCGAACGCCATGGAGCTGAAGCGCGGCATCGAGGCGGCGGTCGAGGCCGTCGTCGAGCAGCTCAAGAAGATGAGCGTCAACGTCAAGGGCACCGACCAGATCGCCCAGGTCGGCATGTGCGCCGCCAACCAGGACTGGGAGATCGGCAGGAAGATCGCCGAGGCGATGGACAAGGTCGGCAAGGACGGCGTGATCACGGTCGAGGAGGGCAAGTCGCTCGACACGACCGTGGACCTCGTCGAGGGCATGCAGTTCGACAAGGGGTATCTGTCGCCGCATTTCATCAACAACTTCGAGACGATGACCGTCGTCCTTGAGAAGCCCTACATCCTGATCCACGAAAAGAAGATCTCGTCGGTGAAGGACTTCATCCCGCTGCTGGAGAAGGTGGCCAAGTCCGGCCGTCCGCTGCTGGTCATCGCGGAGGAGGTCGAGGGCGAGGCCCTCGCCACCCTCGTCGTGAACAAGCTGCGCGGCACGCTCCAGTGCTGCGCCGTCAAGGCCCCGGGCTTCGGCGACCGCCGCAAGGCCATGCTGGAGGACATCGCCATCATGACCGGCGGCCGCGCCATCTTCGAAGACCTGGGCATCAACCTCGAAAACCTGAAGCTCGAGGACCTCGGCCAGGCCAAGAAGATCACCGTCGACAAGGAAAACTGCACGATCATCGAGGGCGCCGGCTCGACCGACGCCATCAAGGGGCGCATGGACGCGATCAAGAAGGAGATCGAGACCACCACCAGCGACTACGATCGCGAGAAGCTCGAGGAGCGTCTGGCCAAGCTCGCCGGCGGCGTCGCCCAGATCAACGTCGGCGCGGCGACCGAGGCCGAGATGAAGGAGAAGAAGGCCCGCGTCGAGGACGCCCTGCACGCCTGCCGCGCGGCGGTGGAGGAAGGCATCCTGCCCGGCGGCGGCGTCGCCGTGCTCCGCTGCATGAACGCCCTCGATGCGGCGGCCAAAAAGGTCAAGGGCGACCAGAAGACCGGCGTCGACATCATCCGCCGCGCCCTCTGGGCCCCGATCAAGCAGATCGCGGAGAACGCCGGGCTCGACGGCTCGATCGTTGCACAGAAGGTCGCGGAGAGCAGCGACCCCAATTTTGGTTACAATGCCCTGACCGGCGAATACTGCGACATGATCAAGACCGGCGTTCTGGTCCCGACCAAGGTCGAGCGCGTCGCTCTGCAGAATGCCGCCTCGATCGCCTCGCTCCTCCTGACGACCGACGCGGTCGTCAGCGAAATCAAGGAGGAGAAGAAGGACAAGGGTCCGGGCGGTCCGCCGCCCTATTGAGCACGTAGGAGACCGGCGGCCGGCGGAGACGGCCGCAGCCTCCGATCCAAGGCCTTGTCGGGCCGATACAACGAGAAGAACCCCGCCGGCGCGTACCTCGAGCCGAGCGGGGTTCTTCTCCATCGCCGGGTCGCGACGGCCCATTCATCGCCCTCGCGAACGGACGGTACTCGAGAACCGAAGACACTCCATGCAAGACGCGTGAATATTGGATATCCCGGGAGTCGGAAAAGCTGGAAAGCGGAAAAGCGAGAGAGTGAAAAACCCAGCGCAGCCCTTGGCCGCAATACAAAGCTGCACGCGATTTGCTCGCCGGTTGTGTGGGAATACCCTGCCTCGACCTCGACGCGGGCGGCGGTCGCCCCACCCGTTGTGTACGGCGCGGCCCGCGCGTTGTGGACTGCGGCGGCCTTGCCGCCGCTTTTCCTGCGGCGCGCCGGGACGCGCGGGCGTGCGGCAGACCGTCCAGCCAAAGCGGTGGCGTTGCCACCGCAGTCCACAGGCGCCGACGAACGAGGAATGGCGCGAAGCGGATCGCCGCAAGCGCCCGAACGCGGCCGCAGTCTTGCGAAAGGCTTGTCGGGAGAACAAGAAATCGGGGGATGACATCGAAAAACGTATGATGATGAGGTGAGCTCACGACCGCACCGGCGGTATCTTCCGGAAACGGCCCTTCGGAAGCGTTTTTCTCGCTTTTTCGGTTTCTCGCTTTCCCGTCATTGCTTTGCGTAGCGGCGGAGTATGATGAGGGGGGACGTCCGGCTGCGATGAGCATACAGCCGCTTGGACGGGAGGTCTATCCTGTCGCCGGTACGGCTGGGCATCGTCCGTATGGCACTGGTGCTGAGCATGGGGGCCGCTTTCCGAGCGATTACCCGGTCGCGATTGCGGTATATGAGCACAGGCCCGATGCCCCGGACCCGGTTCTGGTAACGGCCGAGCGGGGCGAAGACTACCAGGGGGTGGCCGGGCGCACCTACAACTTCTACGTCACATCGCAGGAAAGCGGAAGGCCGGCCGCGTGGATACAGTATTTCTGGGTGACCGACACCGGCCGCAATTCCTCGGGCTGGCAGCTGCTTCCGGTCGACGGCCGGGTGACGGTAGCCACCGAACCGAGCGAGACGTGGCTGAGATTCGTCGCCGCCCCGACGACGGGTACCGGCGAGGACGAGGTGACAATCGAACTGCTCTCGCCCGACTCACCCGGTGCTCAAGCCTTGGAATCCGGCAGCGAGGACGGGCAGCGATGAGGAGGAGATGCGGCGCCCGCGGCGCGATGCGGTCCGCTCGGCCGTTCTCCCCTCCACGCCCTTGGGCACACCGTTCAAGAAGCTATAAGACGCCGGCCGATGATTACAGCGGGTGTCTTTTTCGAAAGGGTGTTCGAGGTGACATGTGCCGACCCGGTCACTCGTCTTTGTCCTGTCTTCCTTTGTTGCGATGTGGACGCACACGGCGGCCAAAGCCGACAGCGTGATCTGGGTGGGTGAGTTCTTCCGTTGGGCGGGGTGGTATCGGCCTGAGGCTCCAACGGAGGGTATGGAAGTCACCGTCGGCTATGGGGACCCCCGGAATACCATCGGCCAGGGACTCTGGATCACCAGGCCCGGCGTGTACGATATGACAGGCGATCCGCACATTGCGGCCTTCCTCGCCCTCGCAACGGACGGCATCGCCCAGCCCATGTACGTGACGATTGATAACGGCGCCCGCATCGGGCCCCTCTGGTACCCCGAGGATGTGATCTTCGCGCGATATCCCCGGATCGACCTGTCGCCGCTGGAGATCACGGGGGTGGAGCTGATCGTGCCAACGATCGACCGGGAGCCCGAGGGTTACTGTTCGGGAATCGTACATCGGCTGGTTTACCGGGGCGTGCCCGAGCCGGCTGCGGCGAGTTTGGCGGCACTTGGCGGGCTGGCCGTCGGCGCGCGGCGAAGACAGGGGCGATGAGCAACCCGCGCCCTGCGACGAAGAATGGAGTGGGGAGTGCGATCCGGAGAGCATCCTCGCGGCATTCGGGCGCCCGCCGAAACGCTTACCAGCGGTACGTGCCGACGG
>CAZTVU010000029.1:9564-17598 GCA_964617025.1 uncultured Planctomycetales bacterium
AGCGGCCCGGCAGACGGGCCTCAAATCCGGCGTTGCCGCAACGCACGCGGAGGTCGCGGCCCCAGAGGCCCCGGTTGACGGCGACCAGCACCATTTGCCCGTCGGGGTTCGCGAAGGCGACAGCCTGGACGGCGTCGTTCGCGGGCGCGACGGCAACGCGGACGGCGCCGCGTTCGATGAACTTCATGAAATGACCGTACAGGTAGTAATCGAGACGGTACTCGGGCCTGCGCGTGCGGCGGTTGAGGACGATGCAGGTTTCGCTGGCTTCAAACGGGCCGTTGTTGGGTTTCCGGGCGTCGTCGAGGATCGTCACCCAGGCGTTGTAGCTCGTCGCGCCGTTCCGCAGAATCTCCATCAGATCGACGGCGCCCCGAAGGCCGAAGACGGACCCCTCGGTGAAGTGGATCGGAACGCCGGGAAACCGCCTCGCGAACGCGCTCATCCCCGCCGGCCTGCCCGCATACCCGTGGAAGGCGACGCCGGCGATGAACGCCGCGGCCTGCGGATCGCGCAGCACCGTCGTCGGGTAGTCGATGCCGGGGTCGCCGGGCGTCGCGACCTCGTTGAAGTTGTGGTCGTACGTCCAGATGCGCGTCGCCAGGCCAGCCCGGCGGAGCGCGGGGCCGAGGTGATCGCGGATGAAGTCGCGTTCCTGCTCGCCCGTCCAGCGGCACGAGGGGTAGTGCCACTTCGGCGGTTCCGTTGCGCGGTCGACGCCGGGCCCGTTCTGAATCGTGACGGCGTGGATGGGGATGCCCTCCGCCTCGTACGCCTGAATGAATCGGACGAAATAGCGTGCGTACGCCGGGTAGTGCGCTGACAGGAGGCGGCCGCCGATCAGGCTGCCCGTGCTCTTCATCCAGCCGGGCGGGCTCCAGGGCGACGCGAAGAAGAGCAGGTTCGGGTTGGCCCGGCGGGCCTGGCGCAGGACCGGCAGGATGTAGCGGCGATCCTTGTCGATGGAGAACCGCGAGAGGTCCGGGTCCTCTTCCCCGGCGGGCAGGTCGTTGTACGAGTACCACGGGTCGCCGGTGAAATCCGGCGTGCCGATGCAGATCCGCATGAGATTCATGCCGATGCCGCGCTGCGGATCGACGAGTCGCGCGATTGTGTCCTCGCGGGTCGGCTCGTCCATCTGCCAGAGGTTCCAACACGTGGCCGGCTCGAGCGAGGCACCGAACCCGAGCAGGGTCTGGTAGCGCGTCGAGGGATCGATCGTGTGCGTCGGTCGGGCCGGCCGGCTCGTCGCGAGGCGAAGCGGCGTCTGCGGGGCGAGTTTCTGACGAAGATCGGCCGTCGTCAGCCAGACCTCGACCTCCCGGGCGTCGGATATCGCCGTTCCACCCAGCGTGGCGCCAATCGCGGCGATGCGCACCGCATTGTGCCAGAGCGAGAAACCGAAAAGGCAGAAGAGCGGAAACAGGCAAGTCCGGAGCATCATTGCGCCCTTTCGTTGGTGCGCGTGGCGACGGCGAAGCCGCATGACCTTCCCATCAGCGGTTGCCCCCTTCGTCCCGAATCGCGGCCTTGAGCGCGTCGTCAAAGGCGCTTCGGTCGGCCCGACGATTGGGCAACGCCACGATCCGAACCGTTCGCAGCTCGCCGGCCGTCAGCTCGACCCGGCCCTCGGTCTGCCGCATCGGCAGTTCGCCGGCGCCGTCGGGGCTCAGTTCCAGCGCGGCCTCGGGGCGGATCCACGACGGGAGTTCGCACGATACCTTCACGTCGGACACCGGCCTCCAGCGGTACCCGGTCGGGTGCATCTCGTAGCGAAGGTTTGTCAGGATGATATACAGCCTGTCCCACGAAACGAGCGTCGCCACATCCACGCCGTCGGGCGCCCGGGGGGAGAGCGGCACCGGCTCGCTGCCCAACAGGCCGTCGCGGGCGATTCGCAGGACGCGGCCGCAGCGGCGGACGGCGTCCCGGGTGTCGGGATAGCGCCGGCCGGCCTCCTCGTCGAAGGTGAACCAGAGGATGCCCTTGGCCCCGCGTCCAATGTGCAGCCAGAGCTGGGCGGCCAGCTCATCGGGCGTCGGGGTGGGCCGTTGGGGACGGCCCTCCCAGATGTGCAGGCCCTGCGACCAGACCCAGATCGGCCGAGGCTCGGCCGCGCGTTTGAGGTCCTCCGTATACCAGGCGGCCTCTTCCAGGCGGGTGCCATAGGGCATGGGCCAGCGACTGCTGGAGGGCGCGGCAACGCAGTAGTGGTCCATGCATGCGATGTCGGGGATCGGGGCGTATTCGAAAAACTTCACGTTGCGGCAGAGGGTGACGAATGTGGGGTGGGTGCCGTTGATGTGGCGGACGAGGCGGTCGGTGTGCGCGACAACGGCGGGCGGGTGGTGCCAGTCGGGCTCGTCGTAGAGCATGAGGGCGGCGACGGCGGGGTGGCCGCGAAGCGCCCGGACCTCATCCAGCGACTCGAGGCCCGAGGGGACCAGGGCCCGCAGGCCGACGCGGGCCGCGTCGCGCCCGAAGAAGGCATCGTCGGGGCGGCCGCCCCGGACGCACGTGTCGATGTGGTGTCGCCGGACGGCGTCGTAGCGGTCGGGCTCGGCGCCCCATGTGCCGATGGGGAACGTGTCGACGAAGGCCCGGCGATGCGCATAGAGAAAGCGGACGCGGCCGCGCGAGCGGACGCCCAGGCGGACGAGGATGAGCTGCGACGGCGGCAGGGGCTGTTCGAGGCGCAGGCGCGCGATGGCGTGGCCCGCTGCGGCCGGTTGTCGGCCGACCCAGTCGGCGGGGCCCGCGGAGGCGACGCCGACGATCTCCAGCGAGTCCGGCTCGACGGCGTGTGTGCCGGACCATTGCACGTGGACCTCGACTTCCCGGGCGCCGGGCAGGAGGCGGATCAGGGCGATGCGGACCGGGTCTTCGCGAAGCTCGACGGTGGTCGATCCGACCGGCCGCCACGTGTCGCGGTCCACCCAGCTCAGGCGGCAGCGTCGGCCCGGGGCGAAGTCCGGCGCAACGGCGTCGATCTCGAGAACGCTCGTCCGGCCGGGCGCGAGCGTGGCGTCGTGGTGCCGGTCCCACGCGATGAAGCCGCCGAGGCGCCAGTGCGATTCATCCTTACCGTTGGCGCGCCAGAAGGCGAGCCGGATCGGCTTGTCGCTCGTGTTGGTGTAGTAGGCGAAGAGCAGGCCGCCCTCGTTGGGCCGTTCGTTCTCGGGCTCGGTGACGTTCTTCATCTCGTATCGCGCGGGGCGGTAGTGGATGTGTTCGAACCGCAGCCGGTCGCCACCCGGCAGGAGCCCCTCGACGGCTTCTTGCAGCGTCTGCGCAAAGGTGTTTGCGAGTGGGGCGACGAGTGTGCAGGCGACGACGACGGGCATCGCTCGCGTCATACCGATCCTCCGGGGGCGTGGCGGCGCCTACGGGCCTCGGTGCCGGGCCATCCGGCAGTGTAGCCGCGAGCGAGACGGGCGGGTAGGGCGGGTCGTTGCTGAGGCAGGAGGCGGGCGAACCTGCGGCTTCGCCGCAGAGCCGCCGACCCTACGCGGCTACGGCGGCGGAACCACCCATCCTGTCCGCCGCAACCCCCCTTGCCCGGGCGCACGAACGCCGCCACGGGACGCCCGGTTGCGTCGCCCGTGGCGGCGTTTTGGATCGTCGGCTCCGTCGCGGGCGTCAGGTCTGCTGCCAGCTCTGGAGGATGTGCATGTAGTTCGCCCGCTCGAAGGCCTTCGGGTCGGGGCACTTCTCCAGGCTCATGCTGCCCTGCATCTGGCGGAGCGACTCGTACTCGTGCTCCTCGAGCCACTCGGCGACCTCGTTGCGGATCGTTTTCAGATGCCGCGGGCCGCGTTCGAGGAGGGCCGAGACGAGCTGGACGGCGTGGGCGCCGCACATGACGGCCTTGATGGCGTCCATCGCGGTGTGCACGCCGCCGGTGACGGCCAGCGACGCCGACACCCGGCCCGAAAGGATCGCCAGCCAGCGCAGCCGGACGAGCAGGGCGCCGGAGTTCGAGAGCGTCAGCGACGAGACGACCTCAAGCTGCTCGGCGTCGATGTCCGGCTGGTAGAACCGGTTGAACAGGACGAGCCCGTCGGCCTTCACGCCGTCGAGCTGCTTGGCGACGTTGGCCATCGACGAATAGTACGGCGAGAGCTTGACGGCGACGGGAATGGTCACGGCCTTCTTGACCTCGGCAACCATGCGGACCGTCCGCTCCTCGATGGCCTGGCCCGTCTCGTCCGGGTCGGTGGCGAGGTAGTAGACGTTCAGCTCAAGGGCGTCGGCGCCGGCCTCCTGCATCTGTCGGGCATAACCGAGCCAGCCGCCGAGCGTCGTGCCGTTGAGCGAGGCGATGACGGGGATCTTGACCGCCTGCTTGATCTTGCGGATCTGCTCGAGGTACTCGTCGGGCCCGAGGACGAAGTCCTCCGGGGCCGGGAAGTAGGAGAGGGCCTCCGCGAACGAGTCCGCGTGACTGTCGGTGGCCCGGGCGTGGGCCATCTGCTCGCGGGTGAGCTGTTCCTCAAAGAGCGACCGCAGGACGATGGCGGCCGCACCGGCGTCTTCGAGCCGCCGCACGCCGTCCAGGTTGTCGGCCAGCGGCGAGGCGCCGTTCATGAAGGGGTGGGGCAGTTCAAGTCCGCAATACACTGTCGAAAGATCCATCCGAGGGACCTCCGGGTTCTGGTCTGGAGACCACGTATTCCTTGCCTATTCCTTGACCGATTCCGGCTGGCCGGCGTCCGCGGGCCGGTTGCCGTTTCCGTTTGCCTTGGGCACGCGGAGCTTCGCCATGTGATCGTAGATGGCGACCCGCCGCGAGGAGGCGTTCTGCGCCTCGATGGACAGCCGCTTGAACCGTTCGGGGTCGATCTTCTCGACCATGCGGAAGCGGGTCTCGTTGCGCATGTACTCCCGAACCGGCGCCTTGCCGGGGGTCGAATCGAGGACGAGCGGCGGCTCGCCGTTGAGCAGCCGCCGCGGGTCGTAGCGGTACAGGGGCCAGATTCCGCTGTCCACCGCCAGCTTCTGCTGGTCAAGGCCGAAGGACAGGTCGTAGCCGTGCGCGATGCAGTGGCTGTAGGCGATGATGATCGACGGACCGGGATACGCATCCGCCTCCAGGAAGGCCTGGACGGTGTGATTGTCCTTGGCGCCCATCGCGACGCTGGCCACGTAGACATGGCCGTAGCTCATCGCCATGAGGCCCAGGTCCTTCTTCTGGACCTCCTTGCCGGCGGCGGCGAACTTGGCGGCGGCCCCGAGCGGCGTGGCCTTCGACATCTGGCCGCCGGTGTTCGAGTACACCTCGGTATCGAGCACGAGGACGTTGATGTCCCGCTGCATGGAGAGAACGTGGTCGAGCCCGCCGTAGCCGATGTCGTAGGCCCAGCCGTCGCCGCCCATGCACCAGACGCTCTTCTTGACGAGGTAGTCGGCCAGCAGCGCGAGCCGGCGCGCCTCGGGGGTGTCGACGCCCGCGAGCTTCCGCCGCAGGGCCGCGACGCGTTCCCGCTGGGCCTTGATCGCCGCCTCGCTCGCCTGGTCGGCCGCCAGCAGCTCGGTAACCAGGGACTCGCCCAGTTGGGCCGCCAACTGCTTCAGGAGCATCACGGCCTGGGCCTTGTGGGCGTCGATCGCAAGGCGGAAGCCGAAGCCGAACTCGGCGGCATCCTCGAAGAGCGAGTTGGACCAGGTGGGGCCGCGGCCGTCGGCGTCCTTGCAGTAGGGCGTCGTCGGCAGGTTGCCGCCGTAGATCGACGAGCAGCCGGTGGCGTTGCCGATGAGCAGGCGGTCGCCGAAGAGCTGCGTGAGGAGCTTGACGTAGGGCGTCTCGCCGCAGCCGGCGCAGGCCCCGGAGTACTCGAACAGCGGCCGGAAGAACTGCGACGTCTTGACGTTGATCTTGTCGATGGCCGTGCGATCCGGGTCGGGCAGCGACAGGAAGAAGGCATAGTTCGCCCGCTCGCGCTCGCGGAGGGGGATCTGCGGCTCCATGTTGATGGCCTTGTGCTTCGGGTTGGCCTTGTCGCGGGCGGGGCAGACGTTGACGCAAAGCTTGCAGCCCGTGCAGTCCTCCGGGGCGACCTGGATGGTGAACTTGGCGCCCTCGAAGTCCTTGGCCTTGTAGTCGGTCGACACGAAGGTGGACGGCGCCTTGGCCAGATGCGCGGGGTCGTAGACCTTCGCGCGGATGGCGGCGTGGGGGCAGACCATCGCGCACTTGTTGCACTGGATGCAGATCTTCGGGTCCCAGACGGGGATCTCGAGGGCGATGTTGCGCTTCTCCCACTGGGTGGTGGCGGTCTCGAACGTCCCGTCGACCGGGAAGGCGCTGACGGGCAGGAGGTCGCCCTTGTTGAGCAGCATGACCGCCGTCACCCGGCGGATGAACTCCGGCGCCTCGGGCGCCACGATCGGCGGGCGGCCGCGCGTCGCCGTCACCCGGTCCGGCACGGTCACTTCGTGCAGGTGGGCGAGCGTCTCGTCGACGGCGGCGAAGTTCCGCTTGACGACCTCGTCGCCCTTCTTGCCGTAGGTCTTCTTGATCGTCTCCTTGATCTTGGCGATCGCCTCGTCGCGCGGGAGCACGCCGGAGATGGCGAAGAAGCACGTCTGCATGATGGTGTTCACGCGGCCGCCCATGCCCGTCGCCCTGGCGACCTCGTACCCGTCGATCACGTAGAACCGCAGCTTCTTCTCGATGATCTGTTCCTGCACCTCGCGCGGGAGCTTGTCCCAGATCTCGTCCTTGCCGTAGGGGGCGTTCAGCAGGAACGTGGCCCCCGGCGCGGCGTATTCCAGCATGTCGTACTTCTCGAGGAAGACGAACTGGTGGCAGGCGACGAAGCTGGCCCGCTTGATCAGGTACGGCGAACGGATCGGCCGCGGGCCGAAGCGGAGGTGCGAGATCGTGATCGCGCCGGACTTCTTCGAGTCGTAGACGAAGTAGCCCTGGGCGAAGTTGCTCGTGTCCTCGCCGATGATCTTGATCGAGTTCTTGTTCGCACCGACGGTGCCGTCGGCCCCGAGGCCGAAGAACACCGCCCGGACGACGTCGTCGGGCTCAATGTCGAACGACTCGTCCACGTCGAGCGAGATGTGCGTCACGTCGTCGACGATGCCGACGGTGAAATGATTCTTCGGCGCGGGCCGGGCCAGCTCGTCAAAGACGGCCTTGACCATCGCCGGGGTGAACTCCTTGCTCGCCAGGCCGTATCGCCCGCCGATGACGATCGGATCGGCCGTGAAGGTCGACCCGTTGAATCGCCTCGCCTCCTGGAGCGTGGCGACGACGTCGAGGTACATCGGCTCGCCGAGGGCGCCGGGCTCCTTGGTCCGGTCGAGGACGGCGATCGCCTTCACCGTCTTCGGCAGGGCCGCGAGGAAGTCCTTCATCGACCACGGCCGATAGAGCCGGACCTTCAGGACGCCGACCTTCTCGCCTTTTTTCACGAGGTAATCGGCCGTCTCCTCGGCGGTCTCGGTCCCCGAGCCCATCAGAACAATGACCCGCTCGGCCTCGGGGTGGCCGACGTAGTCGAACAGGTTGTACTTGCGCCCGGTGACCCCGGCGAACCGGTCCATGACCTTTTGGACGATCGCCGGGCAGGCGTCGTAATAGCGATTGCAGGCCTCTCGGGCCTGGAAGAAGACGTCGGGGTTCTGGGCCGTTCCGCGGAGGATGGGGCGGTCGGGCGTCATCGCGCGGTCCCGGTGCGCCTTGATCAGGTCCTCGGGGATCATCGCGCGCAGGTCTTCGTCGGCGATCATCTCGATCTTGGCGACCTCATGCGAGGTGCGGAAGCCGTCGAAGAAATGCAGGAACGGCACGCGGCTCTCCAGCGTCGCCGCCTGGCCGATGCAGGCCATGTCGTGCGCCTCCTGAACCGAAGCGGAGCAGAGCAGGGCGAAACCCGTCTGGCGGCAGGCCATCACGTCCGAATGGTCGCCGAAGATCGCCAGGGCGTGTGTCGCGAGTGTGCGGGCGGTCACGTGCATACAGAAGGAGGTCAGCTCGCCGGCGATCTTGTACATGTTGGGGATCATCAGGAGCAGGCCCTG
>CAZTVU010000029.1:17615-23309 GCA_964617025.1 uncultured Planctomycetales bacterium
TCAGCGCCCCGGCCTGCAGCGCGCCATGCACGGCGCCGGCCGCCCCGGCTTCCGACTGCATCTCGGTGACCTGGGGGATCGCACCCCAGGCGTTGGGAAGGCCCTTGGCAGCCCATTCATCCGACCATTCACCCATGGGGGAGGACGGGGTGATCGGGTAGATGGCGATCACCTCGTTCGTGCGGTAGGCCACCGAAGCGGCCGCTTCGTTTCCGTCTACTGTGATTATGCGTCTTGCGCCCATTCGGGTTACTCCTTGAACCACGGACATCGTCAGCAGGCTGATCCCGGGTCGGGATGACAAGGCTGGCGACCGACGAAAGCGAGTCTTTCTACCACGACGGCGTCGAAAAGTCCATCGGGAAGAGGCACTATAATAGCACTATTTCGGTGCGGTTTTGTGGTTATACCGCGTCCGCGGCGGCCGAGGCGGGCGGACGCAGGCGTATTCGGATGATTCGATCGGGCGTGAGTCTCACTGCGTCAGCGCACGAACGGAGGGCAAAGCCCTCCGCGACTCCTCTGGTGTGGCTCTTGGGTGTGCGCGATCGAGTCGGCCGCGCGAAAACCGCCGCGAGGACGCGATTCGGCTTTGCACGTCGGCGTGCCCCGGTACAATGGCCGCCGTTGGGGACGCGACAGCGGCATGCCGCCCGATCCCGCAGCCGCAACACGGGGCAAAACAGACCGTTGCGCAGCCGATCGCGCTGCATAGCGGCATACCGTCGGTGGACCTTGGAGACTTGCGCATGACGATGTCGATGCACGCCGGTGCGGCCGTCCTGGCGCCGCCGCAAACGGTGCGAACGACCTTCCGCCGGCCGGGGGAGCGGGCGTGGGTGCGGGTGGGCGCGGCGGCGACCGACGCCACCGTGCTCGTGAACGGGCGGGAGGTGGGCCGGCATCTGGGGGCGTGGACGCCGTTCGAGTTCGAGATCACGCCCTGGCTCCGTGACGAGAACACGCTGGAGATCCGTTGCGCCGACCGGGTGCATGTGACGAACGGCTTTCTCGCCGCACTCAAGGTTCGCTGGACGGGGGCCCGCGACGTGGAGATCCGGACGTCGCCGACGCCGGTCCGGCCTCCGGCCCCGCAGCGGTCGGCCGTGCGCGGGACGCAGTTGCTGGTGGACGGCCGACCGTTTCGCGTTCGCGGGATCCTGCACTGGGGCTACTACCCCGAGCTGGCGCAGCCGTGGCCGTCGGAGGAGCAGATCCGGCGCGAGATCGCGGACATGCAGTCGCTGGGGTTCAACCTGATCAAGTTCTGCCTGTGGATCCCGCCGGAGCGGTACTACCGGATCTGCGATGAGATGGGGATGCTCGTGTGGCAGGAGTATCCGGTGTGGGATGCCCCGCTGGATGACCCGGCGGTGGTCCGGGAGTACGAGGAGTTCTTCCGGCTGGATGGGCCGTATGCGTGCGTCATCCTTCGGACGCTGACGTGCGAGAACGACCGCGTGGACCCCGCGCTGGGCCGGGAGCTGGTGGACTTGGCGCACCGGATGATCCCGGGGTCGGTGGTACTGGACAACAGCGGATGGCTTTGCGCGGAGCGGGTGGGCGATTTTCGGGATGAGCACCTGTATCTCAACAACATTCAGATGCAGTATTACGCCCGGCGCGTGCAGGGCAAGCTGACGCATCCGCTGCTGATCGGCGAGGGGCTCAAGGCAAACGACCTGCCCGAGGGGCCGCACCGGGTGTCGCTGGCCGTGCGGCGGCAGCAGATCGCGACGCTGGCCCGCGACCTGCCGGATGCGGGGTACGTGGTGACCGTGATCCGCGACATCCCGCAGGACCCGACGGGGCTGTACTCGGTGGACGGGCGGCTGAAGTACGCGCCGGAGGACTGGGCGTGGCACACGGAGCGCCCGGATCCGCCGCGGCCGATCCCCGAGCCGGTCGAGCCGATCATCGGGCCGCGCAAGGGGCAGTGGAAGTGCCCTGAGTACACCTGGTGGAGCCCGGTGGTGAACGTGCTGGATCCGTCGCTGCCGGCGAAACTGATCGAGGACGAGTGCGTATTCGACCTGATGACCGGACGGGTGCTCGACCGGTGTGAGGGGACGCGGGTGCTCGTGGAGGTGGTGGATACGTGCTCGCCGGCCCGGCGGCGATTGCCGCTGGTGATCGAGTTTTGCAGCGAGGGGCGGCGGCGGGTGGTGTCGGCGTTTCGGCATGACACGCCGGCGGGGCGCGAGCTCTGGGCGATCCTGCAGGCGCGGACGGGCGAGGCCCCGGAGATCGGCCCGGTCGTCGGCACATCGATCGTGCTGGAGGACTGGGAGATGTCGCTCGACGGGCGCGAGTGGATCGCGGTCAAGTGCGACACGCCGCTGGTGAACCGCGGGCGCAACGTGTTTGAGGGGTGGGCGACGTTCCGCACGCGCTTTGAGTATCCGGGCGGTCGGCGTGTGCTCCGCTGCGAGGCCGTGGGCGACTACTACGAGATCTTCCTGGACGGACGGCGGTTCGCCGAGGCGGGCCCGCGCGAGGGCACGTGGGACGGGACGCGCGACATCCCGAGGAACTTCGACGTCGATCTGCCGGCCGGGTACCATGAGATCGTTTTCCGCGTGCGGGACTGGCGCGGCGGCGGGGGGATGGTGGGGCCGGTGTACCTGGCGACGGACCTCAACGAGCGAACCTTCTGATTTTGGGTCTTGGATTTCGAATTCCTCGGCGGGTTGTGCTTATGACGGAGAGCGAGTTCAAGGCGCGTACGAAGGACATCGGAATTCGCGTGGTGAACGCCTTGCCTCGGACGGCCGCCGCCGATGTCATTGGGCGGCAGCTTCTTCGTTGTGGCATGTCTGTGGGTGCAAACCATCGCGCGGCTTGCCGGGGGCGGTCGCGGGCCGAGGTCATCGCGAAGCTGGGGGTCGTGGAGGAAGAGGCCGATGAGACCTTGTATTGGCTTGAACTGTTGATCGAAGCCGGGCTGATCGCGAAACCGAAACCGGCACCCCTGATGAAGGAGGTTGACGGGATCATTGCGATGGTCGCGGCGTCGATCCGAACGCTTCGCACCGGGGGCGGTACAATCCAAAACCGACAATCCGGAATCCAAAATGAGAATGGTCGGCGGTGAGATCCATTATTGGCGCGTGCAGCGGTGCCACTGGGACGCCATCCTGACGGCGGCGCGGGGCCTCGGCGTGGAGGTCGTCGGGACGTATGTGCCGTGGCAGTTCCACGAGGTGCGCGAGGGGGAGTACGACTTCTCGCTGCTTGATGCGTTTCTGGATGCCGTCGCGTCGCACGGGATGAAGGTCTTCGCGCGGCCGGGGCCGTACATTTACTCGGAGTGGCGAAACCTGGGCCTGCCGGACCACGCCGTGGCCTATCACAAGCAGCATCCCGAGTTCCGGCGCAAGGCCGCGCACTGGATCGCGGCGGCCCTGCGGGCGATCCGACCGCGGCTGGGCAGCCTGATCGTGGCGGTGCAGGCGGACAATGAGATCGACCCTATGCCGCACATCTACGGCGAGGACCTGGGGTTCGCCGATTGGCTGCGCAACCGGTACACGACGATCGATCGCCTGAACGCCGCGTGGGGCAGCACGTACGGCGACTTTACGGAGCCTGTGCCCTCGCTCGCCCCCGTTTTCGACGACCGGAGGTTTCGAGACAGTTGCCAATACCGGTACGATCTGGCGACCGACTATGCGCGGTGGGTCGTCGCGGAGTACCGCAGGAACGGATGCGACGTCCCGATCGTTCTGAATACGTGGCCGGGCGTGGATGCTCAGAACTGGCGCGACCTTGCCGAGCTGGCCGACATCTACGGCATCGATCCCTATCCGGCGAACGAGTGCCGCACGAACTACCGGTATTTCCGCGAGCGGCTGCGGCTGCTGCGCAGCGTCACGCGATTTCCGTACATCGCGGAGTTCGGCAGCGGCATCTGGCACGGGATGTCGGGGCGGGAGTATTCGCCCGACCACTACCGGCTCACGGCGATGACGGCCCTGGCCGCCGGCGTCCGCGGGTGGAACTGGTACATGCTGGCCAACCGCGACAACTGGTACGGCGCGCCGATCAACGAGCGAGGGGTCGTGCATCCGGAGCTGGGCGAGGCCTTCGCCGAATCGATTCGGGCGTTCAAGTCGCTGGAGGGCGCCCCGCCGCCCGAGGTCTCGTGCGGGGTGACGTGGTCGTGGCGGTATCAGCAGGCGGCTCAGATTCGCCGGATCGACGCCCCCGACCCGTTCTTCGACGCGATTCACGCGCTGGGCATCGAGTACGACTTCGTCGACGTCGATCGCGACTTCGCACCGCCGCCGCTGCTGTTCGTCGCGGGCGAGGTGGACGATGCGGAACGGCTCTGGCGCTACGTCGAAGCGGGCGGCAATCTGGTGCTCTTCCAGGCGCTGATCGACGGCTGCCCGCGCCCCGACGGCACGAGCCACCCGTACCCGGAGAACCTGCGGGTCTCGCTCGGCTTCACGGCGAACGGCGCGGTGTTCGCCTATCGCCGGGTGCCAGGGACGCCGATCACGGCGACGCAGCTCCCGTGGCGATGCGATGAGGACGGGCGGCGGATGATGGAGCAGGCCGTCGGGCGGACGTACACGACGGGCTTCTGGCAGCGGCGGGGCCGGGGCACGCTGATGGTGATCGGATGCGCCCCGAGCGCCGAGGCGATCCTCGCGGTGCATCGCTTCTTCGGAATCGAGATCCCGGTGCTCCCGCGGACGCCGGGCGTGCATGCGGCCAAGCGCGGCGACCGGATCATCGTGCTCAACCCCGGCGAGGCGCGGACGGCGTGCCTGGAGGTCGGCGGCGAGGTCCGGCATGTGGATCTGCCGCGATGTTCGGGGGTCATCCTGTGAGCAACGGCTGGTCGATCGTCGAGGAGGGCTTTCGCGTTGAGCACGCCCGTGCGTGGGAGGGACTCTTTACGCTGGGCAGCGGCTACCTGCACACGCGCGGCTCCCTCGAGGAGCACCTGTCCGGCGCCCCGCAGAACGAGACGTACACGCGGCTGCCCGCCAATGTGACGAGCGAGCGGTTTCGCGCCGCAAAGGTCAAGTGGGGCACCTACGTGCCGGGCCTCTTCGGCCGGCATCCGCTGCTCAACAACGAGATGATCAACCTGCCCTTCTTCCTCGGCCTGGCGCCGATCGTCGGGGGCGAGCGGCTGGACTGCGAGACGGGTCGCATCGAGGACTATCGGCGCGAGCTCTGCCTGAAGACGGCCGTGCTGCGGCGAACGCTCCGCTGGCGGACGCGGGCCGGGGCCGTGATCGGCGTGGAGTTCGAGCGCTTCATCAGCGCGGCTCGACCGCACCTCTGCGTGCAGCGCCTGCGGCTGCGGCCGGAGCGCGATATCGACGTGACGGTCGAGGCCGGTCTGGATGCGGACGTGCGCACGAACGGATACGACCACTTTGCGATGGCCGAGGTCGAGCGGGCGGGCGGGTGCGGCGTCGAGTGCCGCATCGGGACGGATGCCGGCGATGCCGTCGAGACCGCCGTGCGGGTGTACGCCCCCGCCGCCGGGTGGCGATTCGCCTCGCGCGGGCGGACCGCCGTCCTGGCGGCGACGTTTCGCGCGCCGGCCGGCTCCGACCTGGTCATCGAGAAGCGCTCGGCCGTCGCCACGAGCCGCGACCTGCGGCCGACGACGGCGGCGGCATGCCTGGCCGAGTCGGAGGGACGGACGTTCGAACAGCTTCGCGACGAACA
>CAZTVU010000029.1:23387-32338 GCA_964617025.1 uncultured Planctomycetales bacterium
TCTATCACCTGTTGCGGGCGCAGGTGCCGGACGATGCGCGAGTCGCGATCGACGCGAAGGGATACGCGGGGGAGGCGTACTGGGGCCGGTTCTTCTGGGACACGGAGATGTTCCTGCTGCCGTTCTTCCTGTACACCGATCCGGAGCGGGCGCGAACGCTGGTGGATTTCCGGGTCGGCAGCCTGGAGGGCGCCCGTGAAAACGCCGCCCGGTACGGCTATCCCGGCGCCCGATACGCGTGGGAGTCCGACGCGGGCGGACACGAGTGCTGCCCCAACTGGCAATACGCGGACCACGAGGTCCACGTGACCGCTGATGTGGCATACGGTCTGGTGCATTATGCACGTGCGGCGGGCGACGCCGGCTACCTGAGAGGCCCGGCGGCCGCCGTTCTCGTGGAGACGGCGCGGTACTGGATGGAGCGGCTGGACTGGCGCGAGGGCGATGGCCACCCGAGCCTGCTGGGCGTGATGGGGCCGGACGAATACACGCCGATCTCGCACAACAACGCCTATACGAATCGCATGGTGGCGTTCGCCTTGCGGGCGGCCGCCGAGGTCGGCGAGGCGGCCGGGGCGTCGCCGGAGGAGTGCCGGGCGTGGGCCGCCGCCGCCGAGGGGCTGCCGATTCCTCGCGCCAACGACGGCGTGCTCGTGCTCCAGTGCGAGGGCTTTGACCGCATGGCGGACCCCCGCTTCGACGAGTACTGGCGCGACCGCACGCAGCCGTTCGCCGCCCAGGTCTCGCAGGAACGCCTGTATCGTTCGCGCTGCCTGAAGCAGGCGGATGTCCTCATGCTGATGGCAATGTTCCCCGCGGAGTTCAGCGACGCCGAGGTCCGGCGGGCGTGGGACTACTACGTGCCGCTGACGACGCACGATTCGTCGCTGTCGGCCGGGGTGCATGCGCTCGTGGCGCTTCGGCTGGGGCTTGTCGCGGAGGCGTGGGCCTTCTGGCAGCGGTCGCGGGACATCGACCTGGACATCGAGCACGGCGGGGCGGCGGAGGGCATCCACATCGCGAACGCCGGTGCGGCCTGGCAGGCGGCGGTTCTCGGTTTCGCGGGGATGCGGACGGCCATGCAGGCGGATGCGCTGACGCTCTCGCCGCATCTCCCGGCGGCGTGGTCGCGGCTGGCGTTTCCCGTAATCTGGAAGGGGTGCCCGGCCTATGTCGACATACGACGCGAGGGCGTGAGGATCACCAACCGCGGGACGGTCCCGCTGGATGTTCGCGTCAACGACGAGCCTGGCCGCCTCGCGGCCGGCCGGCAAGGGGAGTGGGCGCTGCAGACATGATTCGCGGAGTGATCTTCGATCTGGACGGCGTGCTCGTCACGACGGACGAGTTGCACTACCGGGCCTGGAAAGAGCTGGCCGACGCCGAGCGCATCCACTTCGACCGCACTATCAACGAACGCCTGCGCGGCGTGAGCCGCATGGCGAGCCTGGCGATCCTGCTCGAGAAGGCGACGCGGTCGTACACCGAGGCGCAGCGGCAGGCGTTGGCCGAACGCAAGAACGCACGGTATCGTGAGCTGCTGGCGACGCTGTCGCCGGCCGACGTGCTGCCGGGAGCCCGCGAGATGCTGGACGGGCTTCGGCGGCGCGGGGTCCGCGTGGGGCTGGCGTCCTCGAGCCGGAACGCGCCGCTGATCCTGGAACGCACCGGCCTGGCCGGGGCGTTTGACGCGGTGGTGGACGGCAACGACATCACGCAGTCGAAGCCGCACCCGGAGGCGTTCCTGCTGGCGGCGCAGCGGCTCGGGCTCGCCCCGCGGGAGTGCCTTGTGGTGGAGGATGCCATGGCGGGGATCCTGGCCGGGCGTCGGGCGGGGATGGCCGTGTTCGGCATCGGCACCCCGGAGACGCTGCCGGGCGTCGAGCGCGTGGCCGGGAGCCTGGCCGACGTGACCGTGGACGAGCTGCTCGGTGCCGGGGCCTGATGCCGCGGGCTTGCGCGGCGGGAGTCAATCATGCCGTGGGAAACCGCGATTCTTTCGGTGGCGTTGTGTGCGGCGGCCCGGGGGGCGGAGGCGCCCATGATCATCACGACGGATACGGTGCTCCCGAAGGATGCGGTGCTTGCGCAGGGCATCGTCATCGACAAGGATCACATCACCGTCGACGGCAACGGGGCCACGCTCCAGGGCCCCGGCAAGCCGGGCGACCGGGCGTCGTTCACGGGCGTCGGCGTTCGGGCGAAGGGCCGTTCCGGCGTCACGATCCGCAACCTGAAGGTCCGCGGGTTCGAATCCGCGCTCGTCGCCGCCGACGGCCGGGACTGGCGAATCGAGGACTGCGACTTCTCGGACAACTATCACGACCCGGACTACGGCTGGGGCGATTACGAGCGGGTCGGCGGCATGATCCTGACGCGGATGCACGGCTGCACGATCCGGCGGAACCGGGCCAACCGCGTCTGGAACGGCTGCGATCTGTGGGAGAGCCACGACAACACGATCGAGAAGAACGACTTCTCGCATTGCTCGAACGTGTGCCTGAAGCTGTGGCTGGCCTGCCGCAACGTCGTCCGCGACAACAACCTGTCGTACGGCATCCGGATCAGCCCGGGCGAGGTGCACGCGCGCGACTCGACCAGCGTGCTGATCGAGACGGGCTCGGATCACAACCGGTTTGAGCGGAACGACATCACGCACGGCGGCGACGGCGTCTTCATCCGCGTGCTCAACGGCTGGTGCTCGCGGTGGAACACGTTCATCGAAAACGACTGCTCGTACGCCAACAACAACGGCTTCGAGGCCTGGAGCCCCGACAACACCTACATCCGAAACAAGGCGAACCATTGCAGCTTCGGGTTCTGGCTCGGCGGATCCGACCACACCGTGCTGATTGGCAACGAGGCGGCGTACAACGGCCGCCCCGACGGTCCGCACAACGCGCCCGAGCCCGACTTCGTCCACGGCGGCATCGTGATCGTCGGCGGCACCGGCACGCACACGCTCATCCACGGCAACCACTGTCACCACAACAACGGCGCGGGGATCGTCTTTCGCGGCGACCTCGGCACGCGCGGCCGCAAGTGGAGGATGCACCACCTGGTCGTGCAGAACAACCGGCTGGAGAACAACCGCTGGGGCCTCTTCGCCCGCTTCTCCGACTGGCTCGACCTGGCCGGCAACACGTTCAAGGACAACCAGCAGGATGAATTCCTGGAGGAGGTCACGAACCTGACGCGGCGCGAGGCCGATCCGAAGGGGCTCGCCCCGCCGACCGCCACGATGAAAGGGCCGTCCCGCGCGGCCGTCGGCGAGACGGTGACGTTCGATGCCTCCGAAAGCAAAGACCCCGGCGGCCGGCCGCTGCGGTTTCGCTGGCGCGTCGGCGAGAAGGAGTACGACGGGCCGAGGGTGACGCACGCCTTCGACCGGCCCGGCTTCTATCGGGTCGGCGTGACCGTGACGAACGGTCATCTGGCGAACCTGGCGTTCATCGACTTCTACGCGGTCGAGGCCGTCAAGGAGCTGTTCACGGAGGGGCAGGCCTCGCAATGGGGCTGGGCGATGGGCAACAACGACGACGGCCGGGGCCGGGTCCGCTTCGCTGACGACGCTGAGGCCCTCGTGGGAAAGACGTCGCTCCTCCTGACGCCGGATCCGTACAAGGGTGCGGACGTCACGGCATTTTTCCCAAAGTCGAAGGACGCCGGCTGGAACCTCGCGGGCAAGACGCACTTGAGCTTCTGGCTCCGCTTCGAGAACCCCAACAACGGGGGCTTCCAGGGGCCCAACCCGATCATCCGTCTGCACGGCGGCAAGGCGGCCTTCACCTACACGCCGGCGTTCGACGGCATGCCTCGCAACCTCCTCGCCGACCTGCCCTACAGCGAGGCGCGGCACGGGTGGCTGCGCATCACGATGCCGCTGGCCGGCGGCGAGGGCTGGCTGCGGTCCGAGACGCTCGAAGGCGCCCGGCCTCCGCACATCGACAACGGGCTGAAGTTTGTGACGATCAGCACGCCCGTCGAGGCCCAGAGCGCATCGGCCCTCGTCAGCGACGGCACAAGCCTCTACTGCGCGTGCCTGGACGGCAACCGCCTGTTTCGCTCCACGGACGGGAAGGAGTGGACGGAGCTGAAAAACCCGTCGCATGCGCTGCACGCGCAGGCAACGTGGATCAACGGGATGCTCGCGTATTACCCGAAGGGCGGCGCGAAGGGGCGGCTCTACCTGCGATTCATGCACCCGGACAGGAACGAGTACGGCAACGAGGTGCATCGGCTGGCTGCATACGACATCGCCGCCGACGCGTGGTCATGGCTGCCGACGGCCGTCGCGCTCGGGCACGGCACGGTCGTCGTCGGCGACCGGCTCTACGGTATCGCGCATGCGCTCGGGGGGAACTTCGGCGGCCCGGTGTGCCGCGTCAACCTCGCCGACCCGGCCGCGATGGATGAGCGAACGGTGCTGAGCGGGCTCAAGGGCAGGGACGCGTGGTGGCTCAGCCGGGCGGCGCAGTTTGCGGTGCTCGGCGGTCGGATCTACGGGATCAAGAACGACTGGACGACGCCGCAGCCGGCCGATGCCGACGAGGTGGGCGACCGGCTGTTCTGCTTCGACCCGGGCGCGTTCGCCGTCTCGAAGTTCGCCGGCGGCCAGCCGTGGGACGATAAGAACTGGCGCGAGTCGCGGACGCCGGTGACCGACCTCGGACCGTTGCCGTTCGAGCCGGGGCACGGGGCGGCGCTGGTGGCGCTGCCGCCGAACTGGTGCGGGGCGGTGGGCAAGGATGGCGGTCTGTTCATCGTGGCCGGCAGCTCGCCCTCAAACCACGAGGGTTTCGGGCCGCCGTCGGCGCGGTATGCGATCTGGGACGCGGCCGGCGGGAAGTACACACTGGGCACGCTGCCGGACCTCACCGGTTCGGGCACGTCGGCGGCGATGCACGACGGTCGGATCTACATCAAGCGCGGCGGGATGAACTACGGGCCGTCCAACGGCGAGTTCTGGGTGGTCTCGCCCGTTCCGGCCGGCGAGGCGGAGACGACCGAGCGCCGGCTTCGGCGCGAGCGGATGAGCCTGGAGAAGGTCGACCGGATCAGCGTGCAGTTCGATTCGATCGGCCACGACCCGTTCCGGGTGTGGCTGGACGGGATGGGGTTTGAGTGAGTGCCCCGTCCGTCGGTTCGCGGTCGCTCTTGGCACCGATCAACCGTACAGTCGGCTGACAATGGCTCGCGTTTACCTCGAGACCGGCTTCCTGAGTGCGTGTGTGTCGGACCGAACGGACGCGGCAAGCGTCTATCGCAGGGAGCAGAGCCGCCGCTGGTGGGTCTTGCAGAGCGGTTGCATGATCTGGTTGTTTCGGCGGAAGTTGTCCGAGAACTGTCCGTTCCGAGGTATGCGCGGGGCGAAGAGGCGCTGGCGCTCACGGCGGAGGCTGATCTGCTCCCTCTTGACGAGAACACTCGCGGTCTCGCGAGAATCCCGGCGCGAGAGAAGGTGATGCCGGGGCCCGAGGGTCCGGGAGACGCCGCGCATGTGGCGGTGGCCGCCGTGCACGGCGTGGATGCGGCGCTATCCTGGAATGTCCGGCATCTCGCGAATCGGAACAAGCTTGTCCATCTCCGCGAGGTGTGTCGGCGGGCGGGCTGAGTGGCGCCGGAGATTGTGACCCCGGATGCGTTCTGGGCCACAGAGGAGTGAGATATGTCGACCCGGCGGAAACGATCGGAGACGACTTGCGGGGGCGACGTGCTGATCGACGAGGTCCGCGCCGTTCGACGAGAGATCTGCCGCGAGTTCAGCAATGACGTCGACCGGCTCGTCGACCACTTGCGAGTCGTCGAGCGCGAGTACGCGAGGCGTCGTGGCGCGTTCGCGGGAGTGCCGAGAAGGGCGGCCGCAAAGGTGGTGCAGGCCTGGGGTCGGGAGCCGCTTTGCACCGATGATCCGCTACTGGACGAACTGCGGGCGGTGAGGAAGTACCTGACGGCAAGGAGGTCGTAGGCGGATCACGCGCGACGCGAAGGCGGAGGAGCGAGCGGCCGACAGGGCGGCGCGGCGCCGAAGGGCCCGCGGCGTTTCGCAGTTCCCGCCGGTTCCCGGGGATCAGTAGAAGAGGAACACCCACCAGTTCTTCATCAGGTTGCCGTGGTCGTCGAGGCACTGGTTGTCGAGGCCCGGCATACACTGGCGCCAGAAGATCATCCAGGCGCCCTGGCAGTCCGGCGCGATCTCCCGATACGGGGCGAACTTCGCCTTGTTGAACTCCAGCACGAGGTCCTTGCCGTCGGGGCCGTTGCGGAGACGCCAGTTCTCGATCGTGCTCTTGACCGTGAAGGGGCTGTCGAGGTCGTAGTGGTGCCGCGCCCCGGGCGCCCAGTGAACGCTTCCGCCGACGGCGATGTACGGGTCGATCCCATACTCCTTGCCCTGGTGAAACACCTTCATCGAGGTCGCCGACGGATACGTCACCCAGCGGTCGGGCTTGGCGTCGTACGGGACGTGGTAGAGTGAGTCGAACGGCACGCCGTACTTCCGGTCCAGGTCGAACTCGGCGAACTCGAGGAAGTATCGTCGGTAGTACGCGATCGCGTTGTGGTTCGAATAGGCCTCGAGCCCGTGACCGAAGTTCTCCATCTGGCAGCCGGTGCCCCGGTGGGGGTTGAAGAAGGCCATGCGGAAGCTGCGGCCGGACCAGGGGAACGAGTCGTCGTGCCCGTTGCCGGCGGGGCCGTGCCGGCCGGGGATGGGCCGGCACTCCTCGTCGTAGTACTGCTTGCACTCGATGACCTCGTGTGCCGGCCAGCCTTCTTCGTAGGTGTGGATCGCATAGAACCAGAGCTCATGCACCAGCCCGGCATGGATCAGCTCGTGCAGGTTGAGGCATCGCCGCTCGTCGGCCGGATCCTTGAATCCGTATCGTTTCGCGAAGGCCTCGCCGTAGAACGCGCCGTAGTCGCAGCCGAAGTCCTTCGGGGCGTTCGGCAGGCGGGGAAAGAGGGCGCTGTTGCGGTTCTTTCGCTCGGCCGGGACGGGGTCGTCGCGCAGATCCACGTAGCGCACCACCTCGTACTGGAGGAAGGCCGGCGCGTCGGGATTCTTGAACCCGTGGTATCGCGTCGCCTCGGCCAGGGCGCGGATGAGCTTGTCGGTTCGCCGGCGGATGCCGTCCATGTCGACGTCGTTGGCGAAGTTGAGGACGAGGACGCGCGGCCGCATCCGCCGGATGCGGTCGTGGTTTTGCCAGATCCACGGATCCGAGTTCCGAAAGCTGACCCTGTTCGGCCAGACGGTCAGGTCGTTGCCGGCCCACGGCGGGGGCGTCACCGGCCGGCTCGACGCGGCCTCGACGGGCCGCGAGCCGGGCGGCGTGCCGTCGCCTTGCCCCGCGGCGGCCAGGAGGACGATGCCGGCGATCTGCATACCCAGGGTCGGCGGAAGCTCTGCCATTCGCTGCACTCCGTGCAATCAGGACTGTCGCTCGCGAAAACGCGGCCCGTGCCGCATAATACCCGGCACCGGCGGCGAGAGGTAGCGCCGCCCCGTACCCCTTTTTTCCGGGAGCTGTCATGAATCCGTTTGACGCCTCGTTCCTGTCCGGTATCGCACGTGTTCGGAATGCCCGCACGGGTCGCTGGTCCAGCTTCGACCGCACCGGGCGGAATGCGGACTGGTGGGTGATCCCGCCGGGCAAGACGGCCACGCTGGCGGAGATCGACGGGCCCGGGGCCATCACGCACATCTGGTTCACGCAGTCGGCCCACTACCACGACGTCGAGGACCTCGACCGGCCGGACCCGGCCATGTACCGCAACGTCGTCCTCCGGGCGTACTGGGACGGCGAGCCGAACGCAAGCATCTGCGCCCCGGTGGGCGACTTCTTCTGCCTCGGCCACTCGATCCCGACCAACTTCTGCTCCCTGCCGTTTTCCTCGAGCACGCGGTGGACGAACCGGTTCGGGTGGGGGGCCGCATTGAACTGCTACCTGCCCATGCCGTTTCGCGAGCACGCCCGCATCGAGCTGACCAACGAGGGCCGGACGAACTACGGGCAGTACTTTCACATCGACTACGAGCAGTATGACGAGCCGCTCGGCGACGACGTCGCGTATCTTCATGCCCAGTGGCGACGCTGCAACCCGAACGCCGGATGGGCGCACGACCTGCCGGTAAACCACCCGAACGTCGACGTGCCGAATCTGGACGGCCGGGGCAACTATGTCGTCCTCGACGCCCGGGGCCGCGGCCACTACATCGGGTGCAATCTCTCGGTGACGAACCTGCACGGGAGCTGGTGGGGCGAGGGCGACGACATGATCTGGGTCGACGGCCGCAGGTGGCCGCCCGACGTCCACGGCACGGGGACGGAGGACTACTTCAATCAAGCGTGGGGCATGCAGCGCAATGCCTTTCTCTTCAACGGGTCGTCGCTGTGGGAGGAGGACAAGCCTCCCTACCAGGTCTCCTACGTGTTCCACCTGACGAACCCGGTCCATTTCCGCAAATCGGTGCTCGTGACGATCGAACACGGTCACGCCAACCAGCTTGCGGACGACTGGGCCTCGACGGGCTATTGGTACCAGCTCGAACCGCACAAGCCGTTCGGCATCCTGCCGGTGGAACAGCGGAAGCCCCTTCGCTCGGACCTCGGTGCGATCGGCTTCACGCCGAAGGGCATTCCGCCCGCCAGGCAGACGGCGGAGATGAAGGCCAAACGCAAACGAAGCCTGCGGACCCTGGCGAAGCAGCAGCGAGAACGCGACACAAAGGCCCTCCGGCGGTTCCGGCAGCAGGAGGCGGACCTGCGCCAGGAGCGGCGAAAGGGGTATGGGCGGCGGCCGCCGGGCGCGCCGGGAAAGTGACCGATGGTGTGTGGCAGGCGCCGCGCAGCACACCTCCGGAAAGCGAAAAAACGAGAAAGCGGGAAAACGAACAAGGTCTGATGACGGGGTGACCTCACGAGCCCACCAAAGGTGTTCTCCAAATG
>CAZTVU010000030.1:0-8882 GCA_964617025.1 uncultured Planctomycetales bacterium
TCGATCCGCGTGCAGACCGTCGATGCGCCCACCGAGGTCCGGCTCTGGCGGGCGACCAATCCGACGGCGCGGGACTTCCGCAAGGAGGTCATCGGTGCGGCGTATACGAGTTCGATCCTGACCGACCACGGCGGCGGGGTCTACGTCGGTCAGGTGCCCGTGCCGCCGGCCGGCTGGACCGCCTTTTTCGTCGAGCTGACCTACGCCAGCGGCGGACCGAGTCCTTTCAAGTTCACGACGCAGGTGCGGGTGGTGCCCGACGTGCTGCCCTACGCGGCCGACCGGGACCGCGATGCCGACATCGATCTGGCGGACTTCGCGGCGTTTGAGGCCTGCTTCAACGGTCCGAACCGGCCGGTCGGGGGTTCGCCGGTGTGCCGGTACGCGGACTTCGACTCCGACGGCGACGCGGACCTCGCGGACTTTGCCGTCTTTCAGGCCTGTTTCAACGGTCCGAACCGTCCGCCGGCGTGTGCCGGCTGAGCATAGGAGGACGAATCATGTCTGCGGTATCAACGGGAACGTCCCGCGGGGCGTGCTCGACACGGATGCGGTCCGCACCGGGCGTGGCGTGGTTCATCCTCTCGGTCATGCCGGCCTTGGTGTTTTCGAAGGCCGCGGCGGGCCTCGACGGGCCTGAGTCCGCCGGCGGCCCCGTCCTGGAGGCCGCCGAGGAGTTCACCTGGAGACCGGATGTCCGCATCGGCACGCGGATCGACATGTCGGACATCGAGTTCGATTACGATCGGCAGACCGGCAACCTGTTCCTCGTCACGGGCTACCCGGGGTCGTCGGGGGACAACCGCTGGGCGGTTTGGGTCTCGACCGACGGCGGCTATTCCTGGGAGAAGTCATATGACTGGGTGAACCCGGACCTCTACATCTGTGAGGTTACGCACGTAGCGGCGTCCGTGTGCGGCGACTACCTCTATGTGGCCTACATCCACCGTTATCGCGGCAGCGGGTCCAAGCCCTGGCTATACGACCTGTTGATCCGCCGGTTCTTCGTCGCCAACGGATCGCCTGACTGGAGCTATTACTCCTCGGCTTGCGCGGACTGCCGCGATATCGTGGGCGTCCACTGTCTCCCGGGCGGTAGTTTCGGCGAGAGCCCCGTGCCGAGGTCAATCGCCATGACGTCCAACGCCGACGGCGCCGACAACTCCATGTTCCTCTTCGCCGTGCTGGATGACTACCGGATGTTGTTTTGGAGGGGCGATGCGGCGTCGGGCGCCTGGGGGCAGTTTCCCTGCCCGATCATCAATGCCGCCTACGGTCTCGACGCCGCCTACTGCTACCTCGGAACATACATGCTCTACCTGTCGTATGTCGGCTATAACATCGGCCTCTCCGGGTCGGCCACGACGGCGGCTCTCAACCCGCTGTGCGTGGCCCGCTATGACGGCTACAACTGGAATGTCACCGAGGTCGAGCCGAACCCGCGTCTCGGCGCGGCCACGAGGGTCTCCGCCTATCGGGAGTGGGTCATGACGGTGTACGAGTATGACCTGTTCACCTACGGCGTGGGGGTCCGCTACCGCGTGTCCTACGATGGCGGCGACTCGTGGAAGGTGGGGACGGTGGCGGCGCCCACGTCCGACCGGCAGTACCAGCGCCCGGACGTGACAGCCCGGCGAAACTGCGGCTTCGCGGTGAGCTACCTCGAACGCAACCCGATGATCGATCAGTGTTACTTCCGCTGGCGCGACTACGGCGACGGAACCCCCGGCAGCGCGCCGTGGTCGTCGCCGTCGCCGGTCAGCACGAAATACGCGGTCTTCGGGCAGTCGACCCGCGTGGAATTCGTCCCGCCTCCCTCGAACTGTGACAATGCGTTCGGCGTCGTGTTCGTGGCGAATGTGCCGAACGGCCAGGGGATGTACTTCAATCGGACGGCCTTCCCGTGTGTGTTCGCGCCCGGCGATTTCGATCACGACGGCGATGTCGATCTGAACGACTTCGGTCATTTCCAGACCTGTTTCAACGGCCCCAACCGGCTGCCTGCGACGGGCTGCGCGGACGCGGACCTGGATCGCGACCAGGACGTCGACCTGGCCGACTTCCAGATACTCCAGGGATGTTTCAACGGGCCGAACCGGCCGCCGGCGTGCTTGTGAGGAGTTGCGGGTTTGGTGGAGGAAGCGACGAAGCGACGGAGCGACGAAGGGAGAGGCGCGGAGCGAGGAATCGTGAACGCCGAACGACCGGGACGATGGAGCTCTTCAGAAAACGAAGACCACTCAGCGCAGCCTTTGGCCGCAGCGCAAGGATCCGCGCGTCTTGCGCGCCGGTTGCGTGGGAAGACTCTGCCCCGACCTCGATTCGGGCGACGGTTGCCCCGCCCGTCTCGCACGGCGCGGGCCGCGCATTTTGGGGTGCGGCGGCCTTGCCGCCGCTTTTCCAGGGGCGCGCCGTCGTGCGGCGGCGCGCGGCAGGTCGTCCGAGGGAAAGCGGTGGCGTTGCCACCGCAGTCCACAGGCGCCGGCGGACGAAGGATGACGTGAAGCGAATAGCCGGAAACTTGCGGACGCGGCCGGATCATCGTTGGAAAAGCGTGCCGGGAGTACAAGAAATCGGGGGACATCATCCCAATGCGGAGGAATTCGATGTGGAATAATAGCCCCAACGCACGGGACGGAGAATCCCGGGGGGCCGGCCCTGCGGTTCAAGCCCTCATCCTCGCCATACGGGGAGGCGCCCGGAAGCCCCTTTGGAAGGGCCGATCGTTCCACGTTGTGTGCCTGACCACGGCGTTGATGGCCTTGCGGGTCGACGCCGCGCCTCCGCGGGTGATCCGGATTGACGGGGACTTTGCCGACTGGGCCGCCGTGCCGGCGTATGCCGACCCGACCGACGACCAGCACGACACCGACCACGATGGTCCGTTGGACACGCCGGCTCACGTGGACCACCCGGACGTGGACATCCTCGAGTACAGATTCGCGCACGACGGGCGAAACCTCTACGCCTACTTCAAGGCTCGGGGCGTCATCGGCCGCACGCAGGTCGCCGGCGGCGGGCAGCGGGCCGGCCGGTACTACGCGATCGTGACGATCGACGTCGACAACGACGATGCCACGGGCTACTGGCTCCACGAGGGCGGTTACTACCCGACCTCGAACGGCTACGACATGAACATGGAGATCGAGTGGTATGACGGCGCGTTCAACACGGGCCACTATATCAACCACGGCGCCCGAAACGCCGCCGAGCTCGATGCAGCCGTGCAGGATCAGCGCAACGGCATCGTCCGTGTGCTGCCGGGCACGTACGATTATTACACGCAATGGGTCTGGTTCGACGACCTTTCCGGGGAGGTCCCGCTGGGCGACGGCAGCGGCAACAGCATCACGTTCGTGACCGACCGGGGGCCGGTGGTTCGCGGGGTCATCGACGTCGCCCTCTCGCCGGGCGGGCACGAGATGGAGATGGTTGCCCCGTTCCGCGGCTTCATGAAGGACCCGGGCGGGCGGCCCATCGTCGCCCTCGGCCGGACGATCGACGTGTCGTTTTCACTCGAGGCCAGCGGCGAGCTGGCCCCCGGCCGCGCGTGGGCCTCGGACACGGCCGCCCCCACCGTCGGCTATATCCTCGCGCCATCGCCCGGCGACTTCGACCTTGACGACGACGTCGACCTGAACGATTTCGCCGGCTTCCAGGCGTGTTTCAACGGTCCCAATCGACCGCCCGCCGGTCCGGAGTGCGACGCCGCGAACCTCGACGGCGACACGGCGGGTGACGTCGATCTGTCCGACTTCGGCATCCTCCAATCCTGTTTCAACGGGCCGAACCGGCCGCCGGCGTGCTTGTGAGGAGTTGCGAGTTTGGTGGAGGGAGCGACGAAGCGACACAGCGACGAAGCGACGAAGGGACTTGCGCGTTGTGCGTTCCGTGTTGTGAGTTCAGAGCCGGGAGTTATCGGGGGCGGCGATCCGTCGTGAGCGTCCAACTGTTCATTTCGAACTCTGAACCCCGAACTCGGAGGCCGGCGGCGAGACGCGACGGGCGGCCTGAACCGGTCGCGCGCCGGGGGCTTGTCGCTGCAGCATCGCGTGCATAGAATCCGCCGCGCCTTTCGCAACGGGCGCGAACCGAGGTGCAACCATGGCCGAGCCGAAGCACGGGACGAGACCGATCGTCGTGGACGAGACGACGGGAACGAAGTGGTACTGCCAGTGCGGCTGGTCGGAAAAGCTGCCGTATTGCGACGGCGCGCACGGGAGGCTGGGCACGGGCATCACGCCGATCAAGGTCGAGGTGACGGAGGCCGGCGGGAAGGCCGTGTGCCAGTGTCATCGCAGCGGCAACAAGCCGTGGTGCGACGGCACGCACAGGAGTCCGCAGATCTAGGCGGCGACCATGCGATTGCCCCCGGCCCCGCATCGGTGGGACGTCACGCCCGCTCGCGCGATCGCCATCCAGACGTCGCTGGCGGCGCGGGTCCGCATCGAGCCGCTGGCCGGCGTGGTACGCCGGGTCGCCGGCGCCGACGTGGCATTCACGCCGGACGGCGCCTCCTGCGTCGCGGGCGTCGTGGTGTGGGATCTCGAGGCGCGCCGGGTGGTTCAAACGGCCGTAGGGGTCCGGCGGGCGGCGTTTCCGTACGTGCCGGGCCTGTTGTCGTTTCGGGAGGCTCCTGCGGTGCTGGCTGCCGTGCGGCGCCTCCGGGTCGTGCCGGATGTGTTCCTGTTTGACGGCCAGGGATACTGCCACCCGCGCCGCTTCGGCCTGGCGTGTCACATCGGCGTCTGCCTCGACCTCCCGAGCATCGGTTGCGCGAAGAGCCGGTTGTGCGGCGAGTTCGAAGAGCCCGCCCGCCCGCGAGGCTCGACGTCGCCGCTCATACTGGACGGCGAGCCGGTCGGCGCCGTGTTGCGGACCCGCGACGGCGTGCAGCCCGTGTACGTGAGCGTCGGGCATCGTGTCACGCTCGCGGATGCGATCCGCGTCGTGCTGGCGTGCGGCGGCGGGTATCGGCTCCCGGAGCCGACGCGGCTGGCTCACCAGCTCGTCACGCGGCATCGGACGGCGCATGCGGTGGTGAGGTAGGGACCTACCGCGAGCGAGGGCTTTTCGCATGAGCGAGACGGACGAGCGGATTGCGCGTTTTACGCGGATGGCGGAGGCCGATCCGACCAACGAGCTGGCCCACTTCAGCCTGGGGGCGGCCCTGGTCGATGCGAAGCGCTACGCCGAGGCGACCGACGCCCTTCGCCGTGCGATCGAGATCAATCCGGAGCTGTCGAAGGCCTATCAGCTCCTGGCCCAGTCGCAGCTCGAGCAGGGCGACCGCGAGGGGGCGCTTGATACCCTTCGCCGGGGCGAATCCGTCGCGCAGCGGCGGGGCGACGTCATGCCCGCCAAGTCCATGGCGCAGATGCTTCGCAGACTCGGCGAGCCGGTCGCCGGCGGCGGGGAGCACGATGTCCCTGTCCGAAGGGCCTCCACAACCGGTTTCGCCTGCCGGCGCTGCGGCGGGGGCGAGAAAATGGACCGCGCGCCGATGCGGGGGCCGCTCGGCGAGCAGGTGCATGCATCCGTCTGCGCCGATTGCTGGCAGGAATGGCTGGCAATGGGCACCAAGGTGATCAACGAGCTCCGTCTGGACTTTCGCGAGCCGCGTGCTCACGAGGCGTTTGAGCGGTACATGGCGGAGTTCCTGGGCCTGTGACGCCCCGGTCGGATTCCGCGCCGCAGTCGACGGACCCGTCCCGGCTTGCAGATCGGCATGCGGGCGGGATAGCATGCCGCGCGACATGAATCGGCGGGAACTGATTGCGCGCGCGTTTCCGGAGGGGATAGACCCGCTGTGGTGTCCGTTGCTGACGCACTACATCGTGCGGCATGGCCGCGTGACGGTCGATCCCCGGCGGATGGCGGCCCAACTGCGGTCGCTCTGTCCCTATGTCCGCCAGTTCCTCCTCGGCGGGTCCACGGGCGACGGATGGAACCTGGATCCCCAGCAGTCCAACGACCTGGTGTCGTTCGCGGCCCACGAGGCCTACTGGCCGCGCGGCCTGAGGTTCCTGATCGGCGTGCTCGCCGCCTCGACGCCGGAGGTCATCCGTCGGGCCACTGCCGTGGTCGGTCGGCTCGGCGACGGCCGCGCTCCCGGGTTCGTCGGCGTCGCCGTCTGTCCGCCGGTCAAGCCCGGTGCCACGCAGGAGGAGATCCGCGAGCACTACGCGCGCCTGTGCTCCGTGATCCACGTACCCGTTGCGGTGTATCAGCTTCCCCAGGTGACCGGCTGCCGGATAGCGCCCGAGACGTTCGCCCGCCTGGTCGGCGATCACGCCAATATCTTCCTGTTCAAGGACAGTGGGGGGACGGACGAGGTGGCCAAGGCCGGGCAGGGGCTCGACGGCGTCGTGCTGGTTCGCGGGGCGGAGGGACGGTACGTCGAGTCGCTGAAGTCGGCCGGCGGGGCATATGACGGGCTGTTGCTCAGCACGGCCAATGTTTTCGCCTACTCGCTGCGCAATCTGGTGGACATGGCGGCGGCCGGCGAGCGCGATGTGGCCCTCCGCGTATCCTCGCGGCTGACGCGGCTCGTCGAACGCATTTTCGGCATCGTGCGGGCGTGTCCGTCGGGCAATCCGTTCTCGAATGCGAACCGCGCGGTAGACCACCTTGTGGCGCACGGTGCCTATTGGTCCCGCGTGGAGCCGCCGATGCTGTTCGACGGCAGTCGGCTTCCCACCGAGATTCTCGAGGCCGTCGCGGCGGTCTACGACGAGGAGGAGGGGATTCCGGAGCAGGGTTACTTTCTGCATCGATATGTCGGAATGGATTAGGCCGCCGGAGTGAGCGCGGCGGCCGTGCCCCTTTCGCGGGCAGGAAGGCAACGAACATGGCTGAAGCAGCGTGGAGCCGGTCGATCGCGGGCGCCCTTGCGGCGGCGATGGCGGCGGCGGGGTGCGGGCCGACGGTGAATGTGCCGTCGTTTCAATTGGCGCAGGAGGAATGGGCCTTTCACGATGTGGAGGGCAAGCGTCTCGTCACGGATCACTTCGATATTCGCACCACGCTTAAGGACGAGCAGATGGTGGATGTCCTGCCGACGTTTCTGGAGACCTGCCGTGCACGGTGCGTGCAGATGGTTCGCCCGAAGGCCGAGAGTGCCGAGCGCCTCGCCGTATACGTGTTCAACACCCGAGCGGAGTGGGAGGCCTTTACGGTGCAGTTTGCGCCGGACCGGGCTCGGCTGTATCGGAATATCCAGAGCGGCGGCTTCACCGACCAGCCGACGGCGACTTCCGTGCTCTATTCCATCGGCCGCGATCGCACGCTGGCGGTCGCCGCGCACGAGAGCTGGCACCAGTACGCAGCGCGGCACCTTCCGGCACCGATGCCCGCCTGGATGAACGAAGGGCTCGCGACGCAGATGGAGGCCTTCGATCTGTACGGCGGCGCACCGGTCTTTACGCCGCGAAAGAACTACTTCCGGCGCAATCACCTGAGGGCCGCGCTGACGGCGAAGGACAAGGGTCTCCTGGATCTGCCGGAACTGCTCCGCATGCACGCCGGCGACGTCTTCGGGACGCCCGGCCGCTCGACGGAGATCTACTATGCGCAGATCTGGTCGGTGGTTCTGTTCCTCATGGAGGGGCCGAACCGAACATACACCCGCGGCTTCCGGTCGCTCCTCGACGAGGCCGGGTCGGATGCGATGCGCGTTGCCGTCAATGCGTACTCGGTGGCCACGCCGGGCACGGCGGGCATGAGCACGGGGGAACTGGTCTTTCGCAAATACATCACGGACGACTTGGCGCAGTTTGCCGCCGAGTATGTCGCGTTTGCCCGCGACCTCGTGCGCGGTACCCCGCCGCCCGGCGCGTTCCCGTGGTAGCCCGATGCGGCTTGACACGCCTCGGAACGCCACTAGAATCATCATGAACGACTCGAGGCCGAAAGACTCCATGCGCGGCACCTGTGGGCATCCCGTGATCGGCTGTACACGTCCCGCGGATATTTGCGCCGGTTCGGTCGAGCCAACCCCATCGCGGCTGGTCCTTTCCGCTCCCGCAAAGGTCAACTGGATCCTCGATATCGTCGACCGTCGCCCGGACGGCTACCACGACCTGGAGACCGTGGCATCCACCGTTACGCTCGCCGACGAAGTCGTGCTCGAAGTCCGCGCGGAGCGGTCGGGCATCCGGCTCACGTGCAGCGATCCGTCGCTCCCTGCGGACGAGACGAATCTTGCCTATCGGGCCGCATCGCTGTTGGCCCGCCGCGCCGGGGTGGCCGCGGGCGTCGACATCCACCTCGGAAAGCGAATCCCGATGGGCGGCGGTCTGGGCGGCGGCAGCGCTGACGCAGCCGCCGTCCTGAACGGGCTCAATCGCCTGTGGGGGCTCGGCTGGTCGTCGGCCCGGCTGATGCCGTTGGCGGCCGCCGTCGGCTCCGATGTGCCGTTGCTGATGAGCGCGGGGACGGCCGTGGCGCGGGGCCGCGGCGAGTTCGTCGAGCGGATTCCGTTCGCATGGCGCGGCTGGCTGGTGCTTGCCATGCCCGGCATGCGGACCGCGACGCGCGACGTGTATGCGGCCGTCGCGGTTGACGACCTGCGTGCGATGTCCGATGCGGCGGAGGTGTTCACCGATGCGGACTGCCCGGCGCATTGGTCGGCGGGCGACCTGCTGAAGCGCTGCCGAAACGGGCTGGAGGCGCCGGCGTTTCGGCGGTTCCCTGCGCTGAGGGAGTTGCACCGGGCCCTGTGCTGCCGGTTCGCTCGGCCGTGGCGGCTGTGCGGGAGCGGATCGTCGTTCTTCACCGCGTGGGACACCGCCGACGAGGCGGAAGCGTGTGCGCGCCTTGTGTGCGATCAGTGGGGTTTTCGTGCGGAGATCGCTCGGGTCGAAAGAGGCGATGCGGGCGAC
>CAZTVU010000030.1:8892-10715 GCA_964617025.1 uncultured Planctomycetales bacterium
ATGGCCTGATCAGGAGACCGACATGGAGATCAGCGAAGTCCGCGTGCGGCTGATACCCAACAAGGGAAGCGGGGATCGGCTGAGGGCGTTTTGCAGCGTGACGTTCGACGGCGATTTTGTCATTCGGGATCTGAAGGTGATCGACGGCGCGAACGGCATCTTTGTCGCGATGCCGTCGCGCAAGCTGGCGGACCGCTGTCCGCGGTGCCATTGCAAGAACCACCTGCGGGCGCGGTTCTGCAACGAATGCGGCGCGAAGCTGAATCGCGAGCGGACCAAGAAGGATGCGGAAGGGCGGCCCAAGTATCATGCGGACGTCGCCCACCCGATCAACAGCGCCTGCCGCGAGAAGATCGAAAAGGCCGTCCGTGCCGCGTACGAGGCCGAGCTTGAGAAGGCCAAGGCGCCCGACTACAAACCGGCCGCGTACGACGACGACGAGTTCAGCGAGTCCGATTACGACGACCTCATTGCCGATCTCAAGAGGGACGCGGCTCGCCGCAGAAGCGCGCGAACCGAATCGCCGTCCGACGTGCCGGCCGAGGCCGAGAAGCCGGAAGTGTCTGTCGAGGAAGATCCGGTTCACCGTGTGGCGGAGCCCGAGCGGGACCGGCTTCGCGACGACCGCCCGAGGCGCGAACGCGAAGATCGCGGCGAGCGGAGTGGCCGGGGCGACCGTCGCGACCGCAACGAGAGATTCGAGAAACGTGAGGATCGTCCGCCTCCGCCCCCGCCCCCGCCTGCGCCACCGAAAGAACCACCCCGCGTGGCGGCTCCTTCGGAGTCGTCAGCCGACGACTCCGATTTCGGCAGCGGGATCTTCTAGCCAACTGGCGGACCGGCCTACTGAAAGGCTCGAATGCACAGGGCAGCAGGGGTAGTTCGCGCCCGCTTGCGAAGTCCTCTGACGGCCTCATTCGGGCAGTGATTGTGGTCGGATTATGTCAAATCTAGATACGGTATGATGTTACGCAGGATCCTGGCCCACCCGTTCTATCCGCGGCCGATTCACCGATTTTGGTGGTAAGCCGCCGGTCGCTTGGGTATACTTTTATATAATTCGTGGTTCGTAAAGAAAGTGTTTGGATCGCGGGGCGTTTTCCACTGACACTAGGGGGCAAGTATGCGGTTAGTGGCGGGCAGGGCGAAAACGGGCGGCGGATGGCGGGGTTTCTACGTGGCGGCTGCCCTTGGGCTATGCCTCTATGGCACCGTACAGGCGGCTGAGTACCGCGCGTTCTGGGTGGACGCCTGGGGTACCGGCTTCCTCAACCAAACGCAGGTGGACACCCTGCTGGGCGTGCCCGGCACGACGATCAAGGGGCAGATCCGCGACGCGAACTGCAACGCCGTGTTCGTCCAGGTCCGCCGCCGCGGCGACGTGTGCTACCCCTCGGCGGTGGGGGAGCCGTACTTCTCCGGCCTCTCGCCGTCGAACTTCAACGCCCTGCAGGCCATGATCAACGCCGCACACGATACGACCGGCGGAAAGCAGCGCATCGAGGTGCACGCGTGGATCGTCGTGTTCGCGCTTTCGAGCGGCGGCACGACATCGCCCGTCTACTATCAGCACAACAATCCCAACGACCCTGCCAACTACTGGATGACCCGCGACTCGGCCGGCAACGAGACGGACGATAAGGCCCTGGATCCGGGCCACCCGGGATGCCTGCAGTATCTCACGGACATCTGCATGGATCTCGTCACGAACTTCGACATCGACGGGATCCACTATGATTACATCCGCTTCACGGCGAACAACCAGGGCTACAACCCGACCAGCATCTTGCGCTACAACACCCGGTACGGATCGAGCGGCCAGC
>CAZTVU010000030.1:10731-20057 GCA_964617025.1 uncultured Planctomycetales bacterium
ACGGACGAGCAGTTCAAGCAGTGGCGGCGGGACCAGGTCAGTGCGCTGGTCCGGCGGGTCTATGCGAAGATTCAGGCGGTCAAGCCGTCCGTCCGCCAATCGGGCGCGTTCGTCACGTGGAATCCCTCGCCCACGAGTTCCACCCGGGCGGCGTTTCAGGGCACGCGGCCGTACTACGATGTGTATTCCGACTGGGACAGCTGGGTGCAGGAGGGGATCGTCGACATGGCGATCCCGATGACGTATTACAACTGGGCCAGCCTGCCGAACGACTACGTCCGCTGGATGAATTTCGAGAAGGACCGCAAGGGCGGTCGGCACATGATCATCGGGCCGGGCATCTACCTCAACTCGCTGACGAACGCCATCAGCGAGATCCTCATGACCCGCGACCCGTCGCCGGCCGGCAATTATGCCCACGGCTTCTGCGGCTATTCGTATCGCTCGCCCTATTCGGGGGGTACGTGGTCGGGCTTCAGCCCTTCGCTGGTCGCGCAGGTCACACCGACCCCGACGAGCATTCCGGTCATGACGTGGAAGACCGGCCCGACCCTGGGCCATATCAGCGGCACGGTGACCCTCGCGTCCACCGGTGCGGCGGCCGACCATGCCACGGTGAGCATCGCCGGGCCGGTCAGCCGCAGCATGTACGTCGACGGCACCGGGTTCTATGCCTTCATTGACGTGCCGCCGGGCGCCTACACGATCACGGCCGCCAAGGCGGGCTACCCCGATGCCGTTGCGTCCGCGGTCGTGGCCCTCGGCGAGGTCACGGGCAACATGTACGTGCGGGATCTTTCGCTCGGCGGCGACACGCCGCCCGTGATCTCCGCCGTTCAGGCGACGAACATCACGGACAGCGGTGCGACCATCACCTGGACGACCAATGCGCCCGCCAGCAGCCAGGTCCGCTACGGCCTCACCAGCGGCTACGGCAGCGAGACTCCGCTCGATCCGGCCCCCGTCACGTCCCACGCCGTCGCCCTTTCCGGCCTGAGCCCGTCCACGCTCTATCACTACCAGGTGCTTTCGGCGAACGCGTACGGTGCAGCGCAGTCCGCCGACCTGACGTTCACGACCTCGGCCGTGCCCGCCGAGATCGTCATCGACAACACCGATCCCGGTTGGGCCAACACCTCCACGACGGGGAACTGGACGACGGGGTCTTCGTCGGTCGTGCCGAAGATCGGCACGAACTACCTGTATGCCGGCTCCACCGGCAATGCCGCCGAATCGAGCGCCACCGTGAGTTGTACGTGGACGCCGACCATTCCGGTTGCCGGCAACTACGACGTGTACGTCTATTACCAGATCGGCGCGAACCGCAACCGCTCCGCGTTCTACAAGGTCGTCTACAACGGCGGCCAGGTGACCAGCATCCAGAACCAGTACTCCTCCACGCCCAACCAGGGCGGCTGGTTCCTGATCGGTCAGGACCTGCCCTTCGCCGCCGGCACCTCCGGGTACGTGAAGTGCGCGAACAACTCCACCGACAGCGGCTACATCAGCGCCGACGCCGCCAAGTTCGTTTACAAGGGCGGCGGCGATACCGAGCCCCCGACCGTGCCGGCAAACCTGACCGCCACGGCCGCCTCGACCACATCGATCCAACTCACGTGGAACGCGTCGACCGACAATCTCGCCGTCGCGGGCTACAAGGTCTACCGCAACGGGGCGTTCCTCACCAGCGTGGCGGATACCGCCTATGTGGACGCCGCGGGCCTGGCCCCCAACACCGGCTACAGCTACGAGGTGTCGGCGTACGACGCGGCCGCGAATGAGAGCGGAAGGTCCGCCCCGGCCGTCCGCCTCACGCTGTCCGTGCCGCCGAGCGCGGCGACGGTCTCCTGCAATCGCTCCGTCGCCCTATGGTACCCGACGGCCGACTTCGAGTTCACGGCCGTCGGCGGGTTCGGCGCCGGCACGGTGGCGAAGTACCGCGTTGCGTGGGACCAGTCCGGCACGTACGCGTGGGGCTCAGGTCCCGAGGCCGACTGGACCGGCGGGCCGCTGACCGTGACGGCGTCGCAGCCGGGGACGTGGTATCTGCATCTGAAGGGCTTCAACGCCGAGGGCGCGGCCAACGGCACCGCCGACCTGGGGCCGTACAACTTCCAGCCGCCGCCGGGCAAGGCCGCCGATCCGAGCCCCGCGCACCTGGCGACCGACGTCGGCACGTCCGTGGTTTTGTCGTGGACGCCGGCGGACGGGGCCGTATCGCACAACGTCTACTTCGGGACGACCAGTCCGGGTGCCTGGCAGGGCAACCAGACCGCTGCGACGTTCACCCCGCCGACGCTTGCGCCGGGCACGACCTACTACTGGCGGATTGACGAGGTGAACGCCGGCGGCACGACCACGGGCGATGTCTGGCAGTTCACCACGGCGACGCCGGCAAGCATCGCCACGGACTTCGACCGCGACGGCGACGTGGACATGACCGACTTTACGTTCTTCCAGATGTGTTTCAACGGGGCGAACATGCCGTACAGTCAGCCGAACTGCGGCCCGGCGGACCTCGATCACGACAGCGACGTCGACATGACCGACTTCGCGACGTTCCGGGCGTGTTTCAACGGTCCGAATGCCGCCCCGGCGTGCCCATGACCGGTCGGGTGCGGCCGGTGAAAACGGAGCCGGAGCGTGTCGAGCCGGCAAGCTTCGCATGACGCTTCGGTTGGGGCGGTGCGCAAGGCGGCCCGTCTCGACACGAGCCGGGTCTGTTTGTTGCACGTCTGGCGCCGGTGAAACGGAATTCGGACTGTCGAACCCCAGCGTAGCATCGCCAACGCTGGAAAACGAAAAAACGAGAAAGCGAGAAAACGAAAAACGTCTGATGATGTAGTGCACTCATGATCGCGCCAGAGAGGTATTCCCGATACGGCCTCCAGAGCGTGTTTTTCCGCTTTTCCGGTTTTTCGCTTTCTCGCCTTTCCGTCGTTGCATTGTGCAACGACGGCGTCGATCCGGAACGCTCTGGATGTGCCTGGGCCCCTCGCGAAGCGTTTCTTCATTGCGGAAAGAGTGCTCTACGTCGGCGGCTCGTCCGGTTCCTGCTCCGGCTTCCATCCGCACGCCTTGCACTCGGGATCGTACTGCTTGCCCTCGTAGTCCACGGGTCTGCCCACGATCGGCTTGCCGCACTTCGGGCAGGGCGTTCCCACGAACATCGTCGCCTTGTTGCACTTCGGGCATGCGGCGGCGGGGGCCCGCGGGTGCGTGCCGACGTCCGTGAACCCCTTGGCCTGCGCGTCACGCGCGAGGTCGGGCAGCTCGCGAAACGCCGCCTTCACGGCGTTCCCGCATGAGGCACACACCAGCGTAATCGCGTCCTGCTGCTCATCCAGGTCGACTCCCGACCTGCGGAGTGTGAGCCAGAGAATCAGCCCGGTCACAACCACGGCGCCGGCGCCGGCCGCGATCCACTTTGCGGGTGCCTTGTCCGACCGCGCCATGCGTGATTCCGTCCTTGAGCAAGTACCCCGGGCTGAGCCGCGAACGTTGCCCATGCCATGTGGCCCGGATAGCTGCGTCAGCATATGCCTTCGCTGTCATCGGGGCAACGGGCACAAAGAGCGACTTCGCCACCCGCAAACAGAGCCGGCTCGTGTCGAGCCGGCCCGTTTTGCAAGAACGCCGTGAGTTGACCCCAGCGTTGCATACGCCAACGCTGGAAAACGAAAAAACGAGAAAGCGAGAAAACGAAAAACGTCTGGTGATGGAGTGCACTCACGACCGCACCGCAGGTGTATTCCCGATACGGCCCTCCGAACGTGTTTTTCGAGTTTCCGCTTTTTCGCTTTCTCGCTTTTCCGTCGTTGCGTTATGCAACGACGGCGTTGATGCGTCTGCAAAATGGTCCGGGCCGACACGGTGCGGCTCCGTTCCGCCGGCGCCGAAGCGCTCCTCCGAACGGACACGGCCGCGCGACCCGCATGAAAGCGGATCGCGCGGCCGTGAAATCCACACAAACCTATCGCCGGCTCCGCCGACGCCCCGGCCCGGCCGTCAAGAGCACGACGGCGGCCGATTCGGCCCGTTGAAACACGCCTGGAAGGCGCCGAAGTCAGCGAGATCCACGTCGCCGTCGGTGTCCGCGTCCAGGCAGCGGCACTTCTGCTGATCCAGCGGCGGCGGCGGCCACGGTCGGTTCGGCCCGTTGAAACACGCCTGGAACATGCCGAAGTCCGTCAGGTCCACGTCGGTGTCGCCGTCCACATCCTGCCGTGTGGCGTAACAGGACACCACCTCAAACCCGTTCGCCTTCCGCGCATCCGCGCACGTCGTCACCACCACGTCCCACAGACCTGCGGCCGCGCCCGTCAGGTTCACGTCCGCCGTCAGGCTCAGCCCGTCGCCCGCCACGACCACGTTCGTCGCCACAATCGGCGACTGACCCGTCTTCGTCAGCTTCACCGACGTCTGACCCGCCGCGAAATTCGTCCCCGTGATCGTCAGCGACACCGTCGACCCCAGAGACCCCGACGCCGGAACCACCGTCCCCACCGTCGGCGGGTTCGCGCAGGGCGGCCCGAACGACAACCCGTCCGCGTGCGAGGTGCTCGGCACCGTGCCGCCCATGTCGTTCGTTACTTCGTCATCACGTCGCTGGCCGCCGTCGCCGTCACCGACCCGGGGATCCAGTCGTACGACTCGTACGGGTCCCCGCTGCCGCTGTGCTGCCGGACGATCACCTCGTTCAGCGGGATCGCCAGGTGATCGCTCCCGTCAATCAACGCCAGCCGCACGACGTTCATCCCGCCGCCGGCAAAGTACCCGCTGAAGACGTAGCTCTGCCCCGGCGTCACCCGCACCACCTGGTACGCGAACATCAGCCCCGCCGAACCCGAACTCATCGAGCCGAAGTGGCCCCCCGCCGACAGCGGACACGGGCACGTCACCACGTACACCGCGCTGTCCCGCACGAAGGCCCCTGTCATCATGTCCGCCGACCACCCCGCCGGAACCCCGTTCACCTGCGCCGGCGGCGGACCACAGTCCTGCGGTGCCGTCGGATCCTCGAACTCCCCGTTCACAAACGCTCCCACCACCAGAAGGCTCGCTCCGTACTCGCTGATGCGCGAAACGCAGCCGTCCTTGACGACGATGATGTCCCAGTGTCCGGCCGCAGCGCCCACGAGATTGGCATCGCACTTCAACTGGCCGTCATTAACCACCACGACATTCGTGCACGTGATTGAACCGCCGCCGGCCTTGGTCAGCGTCACGGCCGGCGTACCGCCGCCGGAGAAGCCCGAACCGCCGATCGTCAGCGTCTGGACGCCGACGTTGGCCACCGAAGTGGGGTTGACCGAGGAAGCGCTGATCGGATTGCTGCAGCCCAGCAGCGTGAGCCCGTCGGCGTGGGCGGCGTGCGGACCCGGACCGTTGAGGTCGATGTGCCATACCACCGAAAGGAGGTTGCCGGTCGGGGTTCCGCTGACCGCTGCGAAGGACCAGTCATAGGCCGGGCCGCTGTCGTGCACGACCGTCTCGCCGATCATCGGCGCCAACTCGTCGCCGTCGCGGAGCTCGATCGTGACCCGGTTGGCCCCGCCGCCGGCAAAATAGCCGGAGAACGTGTATGTCTTGCCCGCCTCGGCGATGACGGTCTGGTAGACCCAGGCCTCGGCGCCCGCTACGCCGTCATTATTCGACGTCGTGCTGGCGTAGTGATCCAGTCCATCCGGCAGCGGATTGCAAGTCGGCGTAAAGATGTCGGCGTCCCGATAGAGGACGTTGTTCCACCCGTAGAGCGCGATCTCCTTGACCTGCCAGTCGGTCACGCTCGGCCCGCTGCCGCCGCCGAGACCGCCCGGTGGGACCGGGCACTGTTTCGGCGCTGCGGGAAGCTCAAAACTGCCGTTCGTGAACGCCGGAAGGACCACGTTGAAGGCGTTCGGCAGCGCATCCGCCTGGCAAAACGGGTTGCCATTGGAGACGACGACGTTCCAGCGGCCCAGCGCCGCGCCGGCCAGGTTGAAATCGCAGCTCAGGCTCGTCCCGCCCGAGCCGACGATGACGTTCGTCGCAACGATGTCCGGGGCACCGCTCTTCTGAAGCTTCACGGTCGTCTGGCCCGCGATGAAGCCGCTGCCGTTGATCGTCACTTCGGTGACCGTCGTATCCCGCGCGCCGTAGCCGGGCGAGATGTCGGCGACATCCACGGGCGTCACACACTGGTTGGGATGGAGCGAGACGGCATCGACGTGCGTGGCGAAGCCCGTCGACCCGCCGTTCGTCGTCTTGATGACCACCGTGATGGTCGTGTGGCCCGGCGGAAGCGTGGCGACCACGGAGAACGGAAGCCACGCGCCGGTGGATCCCTGCGTCTGCACCTTCTGCGCGAAGCCCAGCAGCGGGTCCGTGTCATTCGGGCCGTCCCGAAGCTCGGCCCGGGCCGTGTTGTTGCCGAACGAGTCCATGTGGCCGAGCCACCACACGCCGGTCAGTTGGTACTGGACGCCGCCCGTCAGGCCCGTCACCGTCTGCGTGATCGTCCGGGATTCGTTTCCCCAGCCCGTCATGCTCATGTGCATGACGCCGTCGTAACAGCTTGCTCCATAGAAGCTGTTGTTTCGGTTGCCGGCGCCGCTGCCAGACCACCCCGTCACGGCTCCACCGTAGCCGCCGGGGTGTTCGCATTCAGGATCGGCCACAGGCGGATCCTCGAAGCTCCCATTGACCAGGTACTCCTGGCCGAAACCGACCGGACAGAAGGCCAGTACGGCCGCCAGCGTCAGGAACGTTCGCATCCTCGGACCTCCTTCACAAGAGATTGACTCGACGCATTCGTGCGTCATCCGCGGCGGGCGACGGAAACAGAGGCTGCTTCGGGTGGCCGTTGACACGACGCGCTTTCCGCGCGTTGCTACGCAGGTGGACTACGTGGGCGACGAGAACCCCGTACCGCTTCTCACGTCAGGCGTGAACCTCCCGACGTGAGCCTCGCCTGTCCGCCCTCCGGCCGAGCCTCTACACTTCCTTCCGCGACGCCAACCAGAACACGCTCCAACACCTTCTTATACCAAGCCGACGGTGGGCCGTCAACCACGATGTTGGCTTGAGAAGAGCAGTTTGTAAAACCTTTGCTGCCCGCGGAAAGGGAAGTTCGCGCAGGCCCGCAACTAACGTCTCAAGCGATGATTAAGTAAATAGATTTAACTAGTCGTAATTGTGAAGGATCCGCGGTTTATGCATATATGACGCAATTGTAGATCTTATATATCGTGTTTACGGTACGGTATCCAAGACATTGCGCCTGGAGCCTGGGCGGCTGGCGTTCCTCATCCACGCGGTGCCGACTTGATTACGACGACGATCACGGCGGTGGGCGGCTTTGGCGGAGCGGGCGTTTGAAACTTTCGGAATGCGGCGATGTAGTAAGGGGGAACACTCGATACGAGGTCCGCGGTGGCCAACAGCGATGAAAACCCGAGCGACGCCGACCTCGTCCGGGCCGTCTGCGGAGGAGAGACCGAGGCCTATGGCCGGATTGTCGATCGGTACCTCAAGGCCGTGTATTCGGTCGCGGTTCGCATCTTGTGCGATGCGACGGCCGCCGAGGACGTGGCGCAGGACGTGTTCGTTCGCGCGTTCAAGCGTCTTTATCTCTACGACATGAACCATCCCTTCCGCAACTGGCTCATGAAGATCGCAACGAACCAGTCCCTGAACTACCTCCGATCGCGGCATCGTGAGCGCGTGTTTCATCTTCGGCTGGCGGAGGGCCGTTCGGAGCCGGCGGAAGAGCCCGTGACGAAGGATCCGCTTCCCGATCATGCGGACTGGCAGCGGTGGCTCGGCCGGCTGGAGGAGTCGCAGCGGGCGGCGATCGTGCTCTATCACTTTCACGACATGCCGTACGCCGACATCGCGGAGGTTCTGGATGTGCCGGTCAATACGGTGCGAACGTATCTGCATCGCGGGCGCCGGCGGTTGCGAGAGATCATGACGGCCGGGGCGTGCCGGGAGGACGACTCATGGAGTGTTGCGACGCAGAACGGCTGATGGATCCCTGGCTCGATCGCGAGCTCTCGGCGGACGACGCGCGGGCCGTCGAGGAACACCTGGCGACGTGCGGACGATGTCATTTGAAGTTTGCGGCGATGTTGGCGCTGTTTCGCGCCCCGGGCGATCTGGCGCCGCCCGCGGATCTGCGTGACCGGGTCATGGCGGCGGTCCGCGCATCGGCGAATCGCGAAGCCGGCGCCATGAGTCTGCGTACGGCCGGCGTCTCGCGGCCGCGTGGGCGGTTCGGTCCGGTGTGGCGCCCGTGGAGCGGCGCGGTAGCGGCGTGCGTGACGTTCTTCGTGATGGGTTGGGTCGCCTCGCGATGGATGACTCCGGCCCGACCCGAGCCGCACGCGGCACCGGTCGTCGCCGCGAACGCACCGGAGATTGTGCTGAGTCCGTGGTTGCTGAGCGGTGTTGCCCAGGCGTATGCCATGCGGGGCGCGGCCAACCCGGTGGCATTGGCGGCATCCGCCGCTGCCATCGAGGTTCTCGCGGGCGTCGACGACGTGGCGGTGAGCGACGTGCGCACGCCGCGGCGGACGACCACCCGCCGGTCGCCCGCGCCCGTCCCGGACGCCGCGATCCCGGACTTGCCCGTGTTTTCGCCCAGTTGGCGATTGTAGGAGTTTGCCATGGATGCCACGACAAGAAGGACGGCCGTCCGACGAGCCGCGCTGGTGACTGCTGCGGCGGCCATTTTCAGCCACGGGGGCAGCGCGTGGCCGCAATCGGGCAGCACGGTCGATGCCGTCGAGCGCTCCATGTCGTTCGTTGAGCGCTCCGCCGAGGCCACGGAATTGTTCAACGCCGGCAGGACGCGCGAGGCCCTTGAGATCTTCCGGGAACTGCTCGCGACGTGTCCGGACCTCGACGAGGACGGCTACGTGGCCGTCGCGGTCGGCGACTGCCTTGCGGCACTGGGCAGGGAGGACGAGGCCCGCGCGGCGTACGACGCCGTCCTGTCGGCGCGGCCGGAGCTTGCGCCGCGGATAGCCTCCAGGCTGCTGGATGTGGAACTGTCGGGCCCGGTGACGGACGAACTGATTGCGCGGCTTCGCGAGGCCGCGCAGGCCAAAGATGATTCGCGCTTCGCGGCATTCTGGCGGCTGGGCCGTGCGCTCCAGTCGCGTGCCAGGGCCCTGTTGGCCGAGGCCGCGACGGCGTTGCGTGCCGCGAGCGAGGCCGATTCGCCCTGTCCGCAGAAGGGGCTGCTTCTCGGCCAGGTTGTCGTCCTGGACGAAATGGTCGAGGAGCTGGGGGTCTCGCTGGAGCAGTGCAGCCGGATCTTGGGGACGGTGCGGGCCCCGTTG
>CAZTVU010000030.1:20067-32249 GCA_964617025.1 uncultured Planctomycetales bacterium
CCGGGCGGCAGCGACGGCGCGGATACGCTGCCTCGGCCGGACGAGCTTCGCGGGGAGTGGTCCGTCCGGGTCGCCGGGGGAGCGCGCGTGGAGGTTCGGATGCGGCAGGGGTCGCCGGACGGCGACCTGCAGATCAGCGTGAACGGCAAGCCCGTGAAACTGACCGACATGCAGAGGCGGCTCGTTCGCCGTCACCAGCAGCGGATCAGCGAGATCGTGTTGCAGGCGGCGGGGCCGGTCGAACCGGGTCGGTCGCCGCGAAACTGAGTGGACGAAAAGACCGGCCACAGGAGATGCGTCATGAAACCATTGCCGATTGCCCTGTCCGTATGCCTGACTGCGCCGGCGGTCGGTGTTCGCGCTGAGCCCGCGGCCCGGCCGGACCGGATCGATTTCAAGATCGCGTATCAGCCGGGGCGCGTCGTCCGCCTGCGGATGGCGCAGAAGGCCGTCGGCGCGATGAGCATCGGTCTGCTGCCCGACCAGAAGTTCTCGCAGACCTTCGAGGAGGAGATGACGACCATCTGCCGCAAGGTCAATCCCGATGGATCGGCCGAGTTTGAGCACGCGATCGATCGCATCGCGATGAAGATGGGTATCTTTGGTATGAACATCGAGTTCGATTCGCGGGTGCCCACGACCCGGCCGGCGGCCAATCCCGCCCTCCCCGTCGTCGAGAAGATCTTCCGCGGCATGGTCGGGAGCCGCTTTTCCGTGACCCTCGGGCCGGACGGGCGGCCGACGAAGGTCTCGGGCCTGGCCGAGATGATGGAGAAGATGGTGGGCACCCTGGGCGATGACCCGGCGGGGGCCGCGGCGAAGAAGATGGTGGACGGTTTCGCCAACATGTTCAACGACGACAACATGATGGAGCAGATGAAATCCTATTCCCGGATGACGCCGCGGCGGAGCTCGGTTCGTGTGGGTGACAAGTGGACCGACAAGTGGGAGGTCAAGCTGCCCATCTTTCGTGGGGCCTTCCAGGGCGAGGGGGAATACGAGCTGGTCGGCATCGAGCAGTTTCGGGGCCGGTCCTGCGCCCTGATTCGCATCAAGGAGTCGTTTCACATGGACGACCCTCCGGCACCAGAGGGCCCGGACGCGGCGCGGCCTGCGTCGGTCCCGGCGTCCAAGGGCATCTTTGATCGGATGCGGTTCAATCTGCGAACCAGCGGCGGCGAGGGGCTTGCGTACTGGGATTATCAGACCAACGACGTCGTGCAACTGCGTCAGACGCAGCGGATGACGATCGAGATCAGCCTGGGGCCCGACCCCGGCGCCGAGGATCCCGAGATGAGAAAGGGTTTCGGCAAGATCGTGCAGACGTTCAACGTCGCGATCAGCGTGGACGTCCTTGACGACGCGGATGCCTCCGAACGTGCCTCCACCGAATGACGCCCGGGAGCACGTCCACTTGCACGCAGCGGGCGGCCTGTCGACCGGAAGCGGACCGGCGGGCCGCCCGTCGCTTTGGTGCTTCTTGTGTTCCAAGGCAACGGACGGCCGCAAAGCCGTCACGGCGCCGTCACATCGAACTCGGTCGACACCGGCCCGCTGACCGAGGCAGCGTACGTCACCACGCTGCCGATCTGCGGGACGCTCAGGTCCACGTCCGGCCGCAGGACCATCGCCGTCTCGCCGGGGACCAGCACGAGGACGTAGTGGCCGGGGGCGAGGTTCGTCGTGTCGATCCAGCCGACGCTCAACTCGTAGTCGCCGTCGATGTCCAGCAGCAACTCGTCCTTGCGGTCGGCCAGGCCGACGCCCCACGTGTGCGTGCCCCGCCAGCGCGCCGGCGGGGGCGTCGTCGCATACCGCCACGGGTCCCAGTCGAGGTGGCCGGTGCCGATCTGCAGCAGCGTGCCGGGCCGGCTGTTGTAGCCGGTGCTGGGCAGGACGTTCATCCCCGGCCCGCCGGCCGAGCCGCCCGCGCGGACCTCGGCGCCGACCTCCGGCTTGCCGCCCGCGCCGGCGACGGCGTAGACCTCCGACCACCACGCCGTATCGAGCGCGATGTCGACGAGGTTCTCGTCGTCATCGGTCCCCCAGACGCCATCCAGTCCTGGTCCCGGGCCGTCGTCCGGGCCGAGGAACAGGCTGTAGTTGCACCCGCCGAGGCCCTGGTTGCCGCCCGCGACGCTCACGGCGACGTGCCATTCAAGCGCGTCGCCGGCCGTGATCGTCTGGCCGGCCTGCGGGCTCAGGAGGTCGAACGTGACATCGAAGCTGTCGAGGCCGTCCAGGAGGTTGAGCGGATCCAAGGCGAAGCTCTCTGGACCATTCATGCTTGAGGATCCCCCACATGCCGGCGGGCGGTTGGGGCCGTTGAAACACGCCTGGAACTCGGAGAAATCGTTCAGGTCCACGTCGCCGTCGCGGTCTGCGTCGAGGCAGAAGCAGACGGTCCAAAGGTCGGCGTACGGCCGGTTAGGCCCGTTGAAACAGGATTGGAACTCGCCGAAGTCCGTGAGATCCACGTCGCCGTCGCCGTCGGCGTCCTGCGGGGGGCAGTGGCAGGTGACGAACTCCAGCGAGGAGACGAAGGCGGCTGTGTCAAGAAGCGCGTCCTTCAGATCGGTTACGACAAGGCGGAGCGAGTGGTACTCCTGAGGTGGTTCCGGCGGATCGATGCCCCGCTGAAACGTCAGCGGGCGCCATTGGGTGCTGCCCGCCGTCGGCTCCCTCGCCGCGAAACCGTCGTACTCGATCGCGAACTTCACCTGCGTGTAGTTGTCGGCAAGCGTCACACCTTCGTAAAGGCTCTCGCTGTTGTTCTGCTGAATACCCGAGGTGTTGTTGTTGAGCTTGATGACCTGATTCGCGACGTTGACCAAAGCCTTCATCGGCTTGCCCTGCAAATCTACCGCATCGAGCAGGGCGACGTTGTATCCGTTGAGGAACGCCCCGAATGTGTCCGTGTAGGCGCCAGATTCCGGCTTGCCGCCGGGCGGTGTCGGTTGAGAAGTGGCATACTCGGGGAACTCGTCCGAGGCAAGGATCATCTTGAAGCGGACCCAACGGATCGTGCAGTCCGTCTTGAACTGAAGCTCAAGGCCTGCGCCATCTTCGACCACCAGCGGCGGTTGCGTCGCCGCATATTGCTGCTGCACTAACATGTCCCCCGCGTCGCCACTTACCCCGCACGGGTTCTCCTTACCGCCGCAGAAGCCGGTCTCCTCGTTGGCGCAGGTAATCTCCGCCCCAGAGGTTCTCCGGAGCCGCCCTGTCGTGAAGACGACTCCATCCGGCATCTCCAGGCTGAGTTCACTGCCGAGTGTATGATCCGACAATAGGAATGACTCGTACCACCCGACCGTTTCCGGTTCCACGATGTCGTTCGGGCTTGGGATGAGCGTCGCGGTCATGTCGGTAACTCCGGGCCAGGACGCAAGATCAGGGGCCAACTTCTGCAGGAGTTCGCCCGCGTTCTCATTCCAATGGATGCGCACGGGGTCGAAGACCAGGTCGAACACGAGGTCTCCGCCCGTGCCCGGCGAGATTTGGTCCGCGACCTCGATCAAGATCGGCACATCCGCGTCGAGCGGCAGGCACGAGATGCTCGTCCCGGCCACGCAGGCAACCTCCACGGGCGCACCACACGTCCCCGTGAAGATGGCCAGGACGGTCGAGTAGTTCGTACCCGCTGTACTGATAGTGACGCTGCCGGAGTACCTCGGCGTGTACGTGTACCAAACGCTGTGCGAGCGGCTCGGATAGCCGCAGGATACCTGGGGCTCCACGGCATCGGGGGTCGCGGCGCAGGTGCTGATCACCTCGTGGAAGGACATGGCGTCGGCCGGTATCACCGTGGGGGCGCCGCAGTTGTCGTTCAGGATGGCCTGGAAACTGAACTGGAACTCCAACCCCCCGCCGGCGCCGCCGGAGGCGTCACCAACCTCGATCAGTATCGGCACGCCCGTGTACACACGAACGCACGACAGCGTCGTGCCTTATCCCTGAGAGCAGGAGGTGGACCCCTCGCACGCCACTTGCTGAAGAGCGTTGCACGTCCCCGTGAAGACGCTGACGATGGTGCCGTAGCTGCTGCCGCACGTGTCGATGCTGACGGCGCCGTCCTCGGCCGGCGTGTAGGCGTACCACACGGCGCGGGTCGGTCCGGCGTAGCCGCAGGTCGGCCCGAGCCAAGGGCCCCCGCAAAGGGTGCTGACCGAATCCTGGAATGTGGCGGTCGCAATCGGCTTCGCCGCCGTGCAGACGTCGTTCGTCGTGCCCGCCGTGAACGAGAACGTGAAGTGCGTCGCGCCGCCGTCTTCGCCATCGAAGGCCGCAACGAGGATGAGCACGCGCTGTCCGCCGGACAGGCATAGCGTGGCCTCGGCGGGGCTGGTCACGTTCCAATCACATGCCAGGCTATTGAGTGAGCCGCAGTTGCCGCTGAGGATGGCCAGCAACACATACTGCTCGGCTGTCGACGCGGTCGCGTGGATTTGCCCCGGTTGCCCCGCCGGGGCCGTGAACGCGTACCAGAAGCTGTGGCCATAGCCGGCGCCGAAGGTACACTCGCTGAGGTCCGGGTCGCCGGTCTCGCTGGTCGCGGTGCTCGTGTCGATATCCTCGACGAGGGAGGCGGGGATGGCCTGAGCGTCGGCGCAATTGTCGCGGGCGTACGGATCCGCCAGGGCAGCGCGGACCAACAGCAGGCACGGCAGCATCGCAATTGTGGCAGACGGAGAGCGCAGGAACATGTTCATGTCCTTTCTTCATATGTACCGATGGAATTCGTCGAACGGCTACAGAGTCGGAATGCCGAGAGTTATCGCGTCGTTCCCCGCCGCGCCGGCAGCGATTACGCATTCATAGGCATCACCGCCTTCGTCGCGCGAGTAGCCAAACGCCGCCGGCGAACGCCATCAACAACGTTGCAGGCTCCGGGGCGGCGGCCCACAGCAGGCTGTTGTAGAAGACCTGCATGTCCTGCTCGTTGCTGCCCGACCCACCGTCGCCGCCGGCCTTGTTCTCGATGTAGTAGGAGAAGTAGAGCCCACGGTGATCCGGGGTGTCGAGCGCGACGATGCCGGCCTGCGCGGGTGCGAACCAGGGGAACAGCCGTCCCACCATCACCCCACCGTTGTATCGCCAGATTCGGTCCGGCAGGGGTAGCGCGGAGAATCGGGACCCGGTCAGGTACGGCGCCTGAATCTGGGCGAACAATGGGTGGCTAGGATCAACGAGGTCGATTTCAACCGGATCCCTGACCGTGCCGGTACCCAGTCGGATTGACTCGCTCAAGCCGACAAGCGGCGCAAGGGCGCGGTCGGCGCTGAGAAAACTACCATATGTGATGATGAGCCCGTGTCCGTCCTGCACATAGTGGCGAACTGCCGAGACCTCCTCCGCCCAGTAGTCCAGATATCCGGGACAGCTCAGGATCAACACGTCGGCCCCGGTTGCGGCGATGTCATCGACGGTCCATCCGTAACCGGCGAGGCTCCGGTAATCGATCTGGACGGGGGTATCGCCGAACTGCGACCAGCCGATGTTCAGCTCGTTCCAGATCGTCATGCCGAGAAACTGTGTCCCCTGCGATCGCAGCACCGCCGCCTTCACCGACCTGTCCTCGGCCGCCGCATCGCGAATACCGACGGCAGGTGTCGCCAGACACACAACAAGTAAGAACTGCGTGGCACGCATGATCCGACAATCTCTCCCTTTTCCGCACCGCCGGTGCCCGCCCCGCGCAAGCAACAGCGTGAACGGGTGAACGGGTGAACGGGTGAACGGGTGAACGGGTGAACGGGTGAACGGGTCTGAATCCCGATCAGCCCCGCGCTATGCCGCCATCGAACCACCCCATCCCGCCTGGCCCTTTTCGTTCCGCCGCGGCTACTCTCTCATCACGCCGCTCCTTCTAATCCTCCACTATTCAATAAACCTTGCGAATTATCGGCTGTCAAGTGGTCTCGCGTTTTTCTGCGTGGGTTCGTTTGGCGCCGGCGGGTTCGGAGGAAGCGACGTAGCGACGTAGCGACGAAGCCTGCCTGCCGGCAGGCACGCGACGAAGGGAAGAGTATAGAGCCCCTGGCGCGAGCCGGGGGTTGTGGGGGCAGCCGAAACAACGATCAACGCGGGACGATGAAGGATGAACGAGCGGGATCCAAAACCCGGAACCCGGCCCCCGAAACCCGGAAGCCGCGGCCCATGCGACGTCTCCGGCCGCAGCCACGACTTCTGCGCATCCTGCGCAGAGGTGGCGGCGCAACCTACTACCCCGGCCAGTGTTCTGACGGGGTCCGGGCGGTCTTGAGGTACGCCTCGATGCGGGCGACCACGTCCGGGTGCTCGGCGGCGACGTCCCGCTTTTCGCTCACGTCGCTCGCCAGATTGTACAGTTCCAGGGGCCGCTTCGGTTTCAGACGCACGGCCTTCCAGTCGCCAGTGCGCACAGCCTGCTGAAAGCCGCGCTCGTGGAACTCCCAGTACAGGAACTCGTGCGTGCGCTGCCGGCGGCCGGCCGCTTCCGGCCCAAGCAACGTCGGCACGACCGACACGCCGTCGATGCCGGCCGGCGGCTTCACGCCGGCCAGCTCCGCGGCCGTCGGCAGAAAGTCCCAGAACGCCCACACCTGTTCGCTGACGGTCCCGCCGGGCACTTGCCCCGGCCAGCGCGCGATCATCGGCACGCGGATGCCCCCTTCGTACAGGTCGCGCTTCAGCCCCCGGAGCGACCCGGAATGGCGAAGCAGGGTGCTGTCTCCGCCGCCCTCCTTGTGGGGCCCGTTGTCGCTGCTGAAGAACACGATCGTCCTCTCGTCGAGTCCAAGCTCCTTGAGCCGGGCCAGGAGCCGGCCGATATCGCCGTCCATCCGCGTGATCATCGCCGCGTGGTTTCGTTGGGGCTGCGGCCACGGGCAGTCCGAGTAGGGCGCGTCGCTCGGCACCTCCATGCCGTTTCCCTCCGCGCGCGTACGCTCGTTGTTGGCGTGGGGGATCGTGTATGCCAGATAGAGGAAGAAGGGCACGGACCGGCTCCGCTCGATGAACGCGAGCGCTTCGCGTGTGAACAGGTCGGGGCTGTACTGCGCTCGCCGGCTCGATACGCCGTCCTTTTCCACGTTGCCCTCCAGCGGGTACCGCTCGCCGTCCCGCCAGAGAAACGCCGGATAGTAGTTGTGCGCGTGCCCCTGGTTGAGGTAACCGAAGAACGTGTCGAACCCCTGACGGTTCGGGACGCCGGTGGTCCCGTGCTCGCCCAGGCCCCACTTGCCGATGAGCGCCGTGCGATAGCCGGCCTGCCGGAGCACCTCGCCGACCGTCACGTCCTCTGGCGCCAGGGGGACCGCGCCGTTCCCGCGGATCCGCACGTGGCCGGTGTGCAGGCCCGTCATCAGACACGCACGCGACGGCGCGCAGACCGTGCTCCCCGCGTAGCATTGCGTAAACCGCATCCCCTCGGCGGCGAGCCGATCCAGATGGGGCGTCCGGATCTCGCGGCTGCCGTAGCAGCGGAGGTCGCCGTAGCCGAGGTCGTCGGCAAGGATGAAGATGATGTTGGGCCGCGGTTGCCCGGGCCGCGTCGCCGATTCCGCTCCGATCGAGGCCGCAGCGCCGATCATCGACGCTGCCGCCAATGCGATCCGTCCGATCCGCTGATTCATGGCGCCGAAGTCTACCGTCGGTCCGTCGAAGTTGTCACGGGCCGGAGCGGCCTCGGGGCCCGTCACGCATTCTCGTTCGGTCGGGGCGGGGCTTACGGTAGCAGAAGGATCCGCTGCTGGGGCACGGCGAATCCGGCAAACTCCTCCGGAACGAAGTCGAACGGTCCGCTGTCCCACTCGTCGCCGAAGTGATACAGCCACGTCTTCCGCTTCACCTCCGCGGGCATCGTGCGAAGCTCGCTGATCAGGGCGTGCACGTTGCTGGAATACTGCGTGAGCTGCACGTCGTGAAAGCAGATGCGGGCGCGCTGCATCATGGTGGCATACGCCGGCCAGTCGAATCGCGTGTCGCCCGAGAAAAAGGCCGCCTGGTTGCTCGTCTCGTCCTCGAAGAACAGCCCGTACGACGGCCAGTCGTACTTCCGCTCGATCTGAATGTGATCCGTCTGGAAGGGGCGGACGCGGTACCGCTTCAGAAGCGTGAAGTGGCTCTTCGTCGGCTCGAAGGGGTGCAGGGCGAGGATGAAAAAGTAGTCCTGGAGCAGGGCGTATCGCCCTTGGAGCGTGTTCAGCCCGCCCTTGAGCGACTGGTCCCACAGGTTGTTCAGGATCGCGATCGAGCTGATGATCTGCGGCTTGAACGGCTTGCCGCCGTCGGGGCTCGGGCAGACGAACATGTTCATCATCGCCATCTCTTCCAGCCCGCCGATGTGGTCGGAGTGCTGGTGCGTGATGAACACGCGGCGGATCGCGGGGTAGTTGATCGAGCCGCCGACCGACAGGTATTCGAACCCCGGCTTCGCGATCAGGTTGTACAGGGCCAGCGGAGCGAGGCCGCCGAAGTCGATCAGCAGGGTGTCATCCGGCCGTTCCTGGTCGTCGGGTCCTTTGGACCAGGCTTCAACGAGGACGTTTGACGGAAAATTGCGTTTGGCGAACGCCGAGCCGACGCCGAGGAACGTCGCGGTGAGCATGCGGATCTCCCCTGATAGGGCCTATAATGTCCCGCGACCTAATAGTGCGGGCTGGACTCATGCCACGGACTATACTACCTTATCGGTTGTCTGTCACGACGGGTCCGGTAGCGAATGAACGGAGCCCGGGGCTCATCGAGCCGCAACGGACAGGCCGATATGAGGACATAAGCGTTTGGAACGGCTGGCGCGGTACACGAGCATCATCGCGCTCGGGTGTGATCAGGCGAGATGCCGCGCCGGAACGACCGACAGGGAGGTTCTGTGATGATCGTCAAACGAGGAAAATCGGAAATCACGTTTGTCTATACGCCCGACGGCGATGTGAAGACGGTGTCCGTGGTCGGCACGTTCAACGGCTGGGACCCGGAAAAGGGTCGCATGCGAAAGCAGAAGGACGGCACGTTCCGCCGTAAGGAGACGCTGCCGCCGGGCCGCCACGAGTACAAGTTCTACGTGGACGGCCAGTGGTTCGTGGATCCCGAGGCCGACGGACGCGTTCAGAACACGTTCGGCACGGAGAACTCGACGGTCCTGGTGTGATCGCAGACGTCGGCGTTTTCGTGCCGGCGATGTAGCACGGGTGCCTGCGGATGCGTTACGGCCGAGCGGTGTAAACGGCCGCATGCGCGGGTGCCGCCATGTCCCGATTCCCGGAAGTGAGGCTGTGGGGGAGGGTGCGCCTGGTTGGCGGGCAGGATGCCGGGAGCAGGCGGGGTCTGCGCGCTGCCGTCGTTCAGGCTGCAGCTATTTCCTTTTTTGAAAAGGACTTGCGCCAAGGAGTCGCGGCGGTGCGACGGTGCGTTTTTCGGCCGCGCCTGCCCTGGTGGGAGTAACGTCGGTACCGCGGAAGTCCGGCGTTGCGTGCCGGGCCCTGTTCGGCTGCATGCCGGCTTCGGCCGGGCGGTGGGCGATACCAGGCGGCGGCCGGAGGCGCAATTTAAACGCTTCAATGGCCTTGATTTTTGTGACCGGTTCGTTTAGTCTCGCGCCCAGGTTGCCGTTCTGTATGATGGATCTGGTTGAGGTTCCTGGACGAAGGCCGCAGGCCCCGGGAGATCCACCCATGACTTTCAAGCCGATCATCCGTCCGCGATTCATATCCCCGTGCCGCCAAGGATGTGCGTCGTCGCACGCCTTCACGCTGATCGAGTTGCTGGTCGTCGTGGCGATCATCGCGTTGCTGCTGTCGATCCTCATCCCGTCACTGTCTCGCGCCCGCGAGCAGGCCAAGATGACGGTGTGCGGGATGAACGCGCACTCGCTCGCCTTGGCGTTCATCACATACTCGGTGGATAACAAGGGCCGCTTGCCCGGCGTGGATAACGACGCGCAGGCCGACTGGTGGGGGCGCGGCAACCCGGATGTGACGGGAAGCTATCGGGCGCCGGAAGGCGGGACGTTGTACAAGAAATACATCGGCAGGGCGACCGACATCTTCTACTGCCCCACGCAGAATTATCAGGGCGTCTTCTTCGCGGGCACGGGGATCAAGCAGCTTTCGTACAAGTTCCACCTGCTGCTCTCGGGCGCGCCGACGGAGTGGCTGGCGTCGGCGCACTACCCCGATCCGGGCCGGTTCTATCCGAACACCGCGATGCCGTGGGATCGGAAGGATCACCGCCCCAACCCCGCGGTGTCGTTCAAGCCGTTCGAGGGCGTGCCGATGCTCGTCGAGGTCTGGCTGAAGGGCGACGACACGTACATGCAGATCGCCCGGGGGCGATGGTTCGGGACCGACGGACTGACCGATCGGCATCAGAAGGGCCGGCGGCGAGGCGGGGCGGGCAACATCGCCTTCCACGACGGTCACGTCTCGTGGCTCCGGCTGCCGGCACGAGACCCCGAGGAGAAACTCGGGACGGACAAGTACTTCAGCGGCGTGTCGCTGTGCGTCAAGACGCGGGGCGGCCGCTGGATCGCGGGCCACTACGGGACGTCGTTCACCAGTGTTTCGACGCCGGCCTACGGCCTGCTGTTAAACGCCCCGCCCGACGCCGGCGGCGTGCGGCACAAGTAGACTCCCTCGCTGCAAACCGCAACGACGGAAAAGCGAGAAAGCGAAGAACGTTCGCGGTGGGCCGTATCGGGAGTGCATCTGTGGTACGGCAGTGACTTCACCACGTCATCAGAACCTTCTCTTCGTTCCGTCGCTTTCTCCTCCAGTTGCCGTTCCGCGTTGGTCGTCTTGGCGGCCGCTCCGTCGTTTCCCCCAACAAACCCGGAACCCGTGCCCCGAGCCCCAACCCCCAAACCCTAAACCCCAAACCCTAAACTCCAACCCCTGCCCCTCCGTCGGTGCCAAGGCCGACACGACGGGGCGTATTCAAGTCGCCGGGGGGCCGTTATAATGCGTGCTTGATCGCGCATGGCGAGGAGGCAGCCTGACGATGGGGGCACGGATTCTTGACGGGGCGACGCTTGCCGGGCGGATACGCGAGCAGGTCCGCGCGGATGCGGCGGAGCTGGCTGCCGCCGGCCGGCGTCTGAAGCTCGCCGCCGTCATCGTCGGGTCGCCGGCCGCGGGGTTGCTCTACGCGAAGTCGCAGCAGACGCAGTGCGAGCGGGTCGGCATCGCGTACGAGCTGTACCACTTGCGCGAGGACGCCGGCCCCGGCGAGATCGGCGATACGATCGGCTGCCTGAACGAGGACCCGGCCGTCACGGGGATCATTCTGCTGATGCCGTTGCCGGCGGGGGTCGACGCCCCGACGATGCAGCACCGCATCGACCCGTACAAGGATGTGGAGGGCGTCAGCCCGGCGAACATCGGGCTGTGTTTTTACGGAAGGCCGATCATCTCGCCGTGCGCAGCGCTGGCGGCCGTGGAACTCGCGCGGCACAGCGGCGCGACCATCCGTGGCGCCGAGGTGGTGGTGGTGGGGCAGGGGGCGGTGACAGGGCGGCCGATCACGACGTTCCTGCTGCACGAGATGGCGACGGTGACCGGTTGCCACGTCGCCACAAGGGACTTGGCGGCGCACACGCGTCGGGCGGATATCCTGATCGTGGCGGTGGGCAAGCCGAACCTGATCACGCGCGACCATGTGAAGCCCGGCGCGGTGGTGATCGACGTGGGCGTCAACCGCGTGGAGGTCGATGGCGGCGACGGGCGAAAAACGATCGCGACGGTGGGCGACGTGGCGTTTGAGGAGGTGTGCGAGGTGGCGGGCGCGATCACGCCGGTGCCGGGGGGCGTCGGTCCTCTGACGGTCGCGATGCTCCTGCGCAACACCGTCGAGGCGGCGCGCAAGCAACTGGCTCGGGCCGAGCGGCGGGGGCAGGGAGCAGAAGGGAGCTCCGTCGTTGCGTAACGCTTCGACGGAAGAGCGAGAAGGCGAAAAAAGGCGGCAAAGCGGAAAAAACGGGTTCGCACGGGCGTATCCGGAGGCCGTCCTGCCGGCTCCGCGACGGCTCTGTGGCCCCTTTGGGGTTTTGCGTTTGTGGACGGCCGGGCGCCAAGGCTCACGCCCCGGGCCTACTGTCGGTCGCCCTCACCGGGATGGGAACGAACGAGACTCTCGAACCGACCGCGGCACGAACTCGCAAGCGGCACCGGATGATGAAGACAACCATGGGCTACTTCCTTCCG
>CAZTVU010000031.1:0-16094 GCA_964617025.1 uncultured Planctomycetales bacterium
CACATGTGTCGGCATCCGGAACGCAATTACATTACTTTTACAGGAATCAATAGTGACAAATATTAGCCGGGCTTGAACCCGCAGCGACATTGTTGCTATGCTGAGCTTTGATCAGGTGGTTCCCTTTGGCCTCATTCTTCGGAGGTGCGGCCATTCGCGCCCTTCGCGAGGGCCGTGGCGTGTGGGAGGACCGACCATGTCGCTCGCCAATCGTGGACGTCGGGGCCCTACGGGTCTTGCACGTCGTCGCAACGGGGCTTGCCCTGGCAGCGGGATGCCCGCCGGAGGAAACGGAGGTCCGGGATACCGGGACGGACGATTTGACCGACGAGGAGGTGCTCGCCGCATGGCGGGAAGTCCATCCCCTGATGACCGATCTTCCGCCGATTCCCGTTCCGGTCGAACTGGAAGCGCGCGACGATGACAACGCGAAAGAGGTCCTTCGGCTTCTCACAACGATCAACTCGTTCAAGGAGAACGACCCGCTGGGCGGCTTGCCCGGCGACGCCGGACCGAACGACAAGTCCATTCGCAGAATGAAGGCCGACGGCTGGCAGCGGCGCTGCGACTCGCTCGCCTGCTACTATACGAAAAAGCAGGGCGATCTGACAATGACGTGGACCCACCTGCTAGGGCTGCCGACCGCCTGGCAGTCTTTCCTCACGTGGGACGGATGCGACGGGAAGCATGAGTACGACGAATTCATGCTGGAGCATTGGCACATCACCCGGGACCTGAAGCTCGGCGTGCTCACGCACTACCAGTACCCGGTCCGCCCCCGTGCGGTGACGGCAAGGCGGCCATCGGCCTCGGCCCGCTGTTTCGGTGGATTTTCGAGGTGATCGAAGGAGGTGCACTGTACGCGCCGGGCCAGGTGACCCATCTCGACACACGCCGCTACACGAGCGAGCAGTGGCATTACCATTCGTTGATCGGCGAGTTCCTGCCGTTCACCATGCTGGTGTGCACAAGCTATCCCGATAACCGGCTCGTGTTTGAGCATTACAGTCAGAAGCTCAGCGAGCCGCGGCTGATGTACCTGAGCTATCGGGGCGTCTGGGGTCGGGATCTTCGATACTGTTGGACCTCCTATCGGGAAACCGGGACCGTACTCTCATGCGGGGGCGACATGGGCTGCCCCGACTGCGGGCCGTGAAGAATGCCCTATCCGTCCGCACGATCGGTGCGAAAGCCGCCGTGGAGGCGGCCAAGCCTGTCGCGCCGGAGCGTCCGGCTGGCCAGCGATCGGCGGGGGAGCGATGGAATCGGGCGCTGCCGTCTGTTATTCTCAGGGATGGCAAACGGCGGACGCCGGCGGGCGAGCGTCGACGAAGAAACCGGAGGAATCACCAAAATGGTAGCTCGGAAAGAAGTCATCGCGGCTGGGGGGTTCGATCCCTCGTTCCGATCGGCCGGTCTCCGGCCGTTTCCCCGGCGGACGGCGGCGCCGAACGCGCGGACGGCGGGCGCCTTCACGCTGATCGAACTGCTCGTCGTGGTGGCCATCATCGCCGCGCTCATCACCCTGCTGCTGCCGTCCGTCGCGGCGGCGCGGGGGCAGGCGCGGGCGGCCATCTGCGGCAGCAACCTTCGCCAGCTCACCGGCGGATGGATCCTCTACGCCCAACAGTACGGTGACACGGCCGTCGCCGGCCGCTTCGCCAAAGTCGCCAACACGCACCCGCGGGCCAACCTCTACTTCGTCGGCAACGGCTGGAAATACCGCGCCCGCTGGTTTGCCATGCTCGGCCGACAGGTCGGCATGTACGCCTATCGCAAGCCCAGCGAGGACCCCGCCCAGGACAACACCCAGCCGGTTGACGGCCCCATCTTCCTCGACCCCGCGTCGCCGGAGCGGATCAACACGCGGAACTACACCTACGGCTACAACTTCCAGTTCCTGGGCAATCCGCGGACGCGCCTCTCCGGCAGCGGCTACGTCAACTGGCCCGTGCGGATCGGCCGCATCCTGCGCCCGGCCGAGACCGTCGTGGCGGCAGACTGCCTGGGCACCTCGGCGAGCGTGCCGACGGCCCAGCGCCTGCCGTATGATGCGACCGGCGCCGCCGGCCGGCCCGAGAGCGTCGGCAACCATGCCTGGTCGCTCGACCCGCCACGGCTGACGCCCACGGGCGACTTCTGCGACGACACGCTGCGGGGCAAGTACCGCTCGGCGATGGAGGGTCGCCACGGCGGCCGTGCGGAGGCGTCGTTCGCCGACGGCCACGTGGAGAAGCGAAGGCCCGCCGCCTTTGGCTACGTCGAAAACGCCGACGGCTCCGTCCCGCTGACCGGCCGGGGCCACAACCGTTACTTCTCCGGCGACGGCACCGACCGCGACCCGCCGGACATCAACTGACTGCTCCGACGGATGAACTCAGCCGGATGAGGCCCGGCAGCGCCCGCCGCGCGAACCGAATGCGTGGTCGGGAACGTTTCCGATGGGGTCTTGTTCGCGGTACGGATCGCAATGCCACTTATCGGATCTCCCCTCGTGAAGCGGTAGGGCGACATCGCGAGCAACGCCCGGCCGGTGCTCGACGAGCGGGTTTTCTCGACTTTTCCTTCATTCCGTTCGATCGGTGTGATACGATATTCATTCGGGCGTTCGCACACTGCGGGCCGGGCAGCATCGTACGGATTCCGCCCGGCTTGTACTCCGAACGTCGCACGGACCCGTCGTCAAAGCCGAAAAGAGGAGACACCTTCATGTCTCGCATCCCCAGATTCGTATTCACGTATTGCGGTCTCGGTACGCTGCTGGCGGTTGCCCCGATCGCGGCCCGGGCGGACATCCCGATCGAGCTGACCGCGCAGTGGGGCGGCCCCACGCGGGCGGTGGCCGTCGCGGCAGGTCGCGCCTATATCGGCATCGGGCATCGGCTGGTCGTGTTGGACGTCGGCAGCCCGAACGATCCTGCCCTGCTCGGTCAAACCGACACGCTGCCCGGCCCGGTCTCGGGCATCGCGGTAGACGGGGACCACGCCTACGTCACATTCTGGGGAGAACTGTGGGTCTTCGACGTTTCGAACCCCGCGACCCCCCAACCGCTGAGCACGCTGTGGATCGGCGGCGAGGCCGAGAACGTCATCGTCTCCGACACCCGCGCGTACATCGCGGACGGCGCGGGCGATGACGGCAGCCCCGGCGGGCTGAAGATCGTCGACATCACCGACCCGTACTCGCCCTCGCTGCTGGGTGGGTTGGACACGGCCGGCCATACCCGGGCGGTCGCCGTGCAGGGCAATTATGCGTACCTGGCCGACGGACCCGGCGGTCTGGTGATCGTGGATGTCACCGACCCGTCCAACCCGTTGCAGGCGGGCGCACTGGGTATGCCGGATGAGGCCTTCGGTATTGCCGTCGCGGGGCAGTACGCCTTTATCGCGGACGCCTTCAACGGCGGGCTGCGCGTCGTGGACATCTCCGACCCGGCGCACCCGGTCGAGGTCGGTCACTGCGGCACCGACGGGGCGCCCCTGGACGTGGCCGTGGACGGCAACCATGCGTATGTGGCCAACGCCTGGCTCGGCCTGGCCGTCATTGACGTCTCCGATCCGTCCAACCCCGCGAAGGTCGGCAACCTGGTCGTCGGCGGCTGGTCGGTGCGCGTAACGCTCTCGGCCGCCGACGCCTGGCTCGCCGCGGAGGCTTACGGCCTGCAGATCGTCGATCGATCGGCGGTGCCCACGCTGTCGTTCGTCGGGGAATACCGCAGCGGCGTCTGCGGCGAGACGAGCGACGTCGCCGTTGCGGCGTACAACCTATATGTGTCGAACGGATTGGCGGGCGGCGGCGTGGAGGTCCTTGCCGTGGGGGATCCCGCGCATCCGCGGAAGATCGGGCATGCGGACAGCCACGAGTATGCATGGGGGCTCTCGCAAGTCGAGGGCAACTCGCTCTACCTCGCCGATGGATGCGCCGGCTCGGCGATGATCGACATCACCGACCCGGCCAACCCTCAGCGCGCGGGAAATGCCGAGACCGGCTGCGCCTCGCGGGACGCCTGGATCGAAGGAGCCTACGCCTACGTCGCAGACGATCACCAGGGCCTCCTCGTGATCGACATCTCCGAGCCGTCGAATCCTCGCCTCGTCGGGAGCTGGCAGGATCCGCAGGCGCCCGGGTATGCCCTGGGCGTGACGAAGTCCGGCAATCACGTCTACCTGGCCAACGGCCCGGCGGGCCTGGAGGTGATCGACGTCTCCGATCCGAACCACCCGTCGCGGATCGGCCACTGGAGCACGACCGGACACGCGAACGACGTGGCCGTCAGCGGCGACCACGCCTACGTCGCCACCACCAATGGGGGCCTGGAGGTGGTCGATGTCGCAAACCCCGCGGTTCCGGCGGGCGTCGGCGCATGCACAGCATTCGGCGACGGCCAGGGGGTCGTGGTCAGAGGCCGCTATGCCTTCGTGGCCGCGGGTGGACAGGGGTTGCAGGTCGTCGACGTCGCCGATCCGCTGAATCCGATCCGGGTCGCACAAAAGGATATCGTCGGATACTCCAGGCGGGTCGCCGTTTCGGGCATCCATGCCTATGTGGCGGCGTTTGACAACGGCGTTGTCATTCTCAAGATCGGCGGCGATTACACGTGGACAAACCCGACGGGCGGCGATTTCGTCATCCCAGAGCACTGGGACCCCACCGGGCCGCCGGATGTGTTCGGGCGGGCCATCTTCAATCTGCCCGATGCCTATACCGTGGCCATGCCGGCCGGCGGCGGAGTGGTGCACGATCGCCTCCTCGTCAACGGCGGCGACGTGAGCATCGATCTGAACAATCAGACCTATACGCTCCAGCACCAATGGGACGAATCCCCGGCCGTGGCGATCGCCGACGATCCGGCCAATCCGGTGACCGCTGGGCTGACCGTGTATGACGGCGCCGACGCCGGCGTGACGGCCCACGAACTGGAAGTCGGACGATGGGCGAACAACGAGGGCACCCTGGTGATGAACGGTATCCGATGGGACGCCGCCGATCACTTCTTCACAATCGGCGTCGCGGGCCGTGGGACGGTAACGCTGGACCAAAGCGTCGCCGCGCACCGTTACGGGTGGCTGGGCTTCTTCCCCGGCAGCGAGGGCACGCTCGTGCTGAGGGCGAGCCGGTGGGACCTCGGCCCTGACCAGGAGATGGTCGTCGGCCGCGAGGGCCGAGGCACGATGACGCTCCAAGAAGGAAGCGAGAGCAGCATGGGACGCTTGACCGTTGCTCGAATGAACGGCAGCAACGGCAGCCTCAACATTCGGTCTTCGTCAACGGTGATCGCCGGCGGCCCCCTGGTCATCGCTCAGGAGGGCGGCCAGGCCGTTGTTGAGGTAAGCGATCACGGCGTTCTGGACGTCAACGGTCGCGGCGCGGGTGATCCCCTGGACTCCGTCGGCCTGGTCGTCGTGGAGAACGGCGGATCGGGCGAACTCAGGATCCTCAGCGGCGGTTCCGTGGCGGTCCAGTACATCTGCACGATCGGCGGTTGGAGCCCGCGCGTGGCCGCGGGGGGATCCGGCGGATTCGTCTGCGACGCAAGCTTGCTTGTCGATGGCGACGATTCGCTGCTGGAAGCGCCCTTTACGTTGGAAATCGGCCGGGATACCTGCGGCACGGCGATCGTGCGCAATGGCGGCACCGTCGCAACCAATCTGGCCTTCATCGGACTGCGCGCGCACGGAGACCTGACCGTCACTGGAGCCGACTCCGCCTTCACCGCCGCCGACATCACCCGAGTGGGCGCCGCAGACGGCATCGAGGGATACGTCACCGTCACGGACGGAGCACACCTCACGAGCAACCACCAGATCCAGGTCGGTTATGAGGGAACCGGCTTCGTACAGGTCACGCAAGGCGGCGTGCTCGCCTCGTACAAGGCCAACTCGCCCACCGGCACCAGCGGGATCATCGCCTGGCGCGAAACGGGCGTCGGCACCGTGGTTGTGACTCACCCCGGCTCGCGGTGGACCCAGGACGGAGCCCTCAATGTCGGCTGGTCGGGAAACGGCACACTCGACGTCGCGGATTCCGGACGGGTCGAGAGCGCCGCCGGCATCCTCGCGCGAATGCCCGGCTCCGTCGGTACGGCGACCGTCCGCGACGCCGGCTCGAAATGGGATATCTCCGGAACGCTGAGCGTCGGCGGCCTCATCGATGCGGCCGGAGGAACGGGAACGTTGAATGTCAACGACGGCGCGTGCGCGACGGTCGGCACCGGGTTGAAGGTCTGGCCCGGCGGCTCCGTCAAGCTCGACGGCGGACGAATGACCGTCGGAACGGGCGCCCTGCCGGCTGCCGCGAACACCATCGCGGTCTACGGCGGCGGCACACTCGCGGGCAGCGGCACCGTCGGGGGCGACGTCGCGGTCCTGGGTGGTGTCGTCTCGCCGGGCGCTTCTGTGGGCACGCTCCGGCTCGAGAAGGATTACTCGCAGGACGCCTCCGGTACGCTCAGCATCGAGCTCGGCGGTCCGGGAGCGGGCCAGTCCGACCGGCTCAGCATCGCGGGGACGGCTTCGCTCGGCGGAACGCTCGCGTTCAGCCTGCTCGACGGCTACGTGCCGATCCATGGTGACAGCTTTGTCATCCTGAGCTGCGGTTTGCGAGTGGGGCAGTTCGCGGCGGTGACCGGCACCCGCATCGGCAGCCGGCAAATTGCCGTCGTATACGGTGCCGACAACGTGACGGTGAAGATCGTCTCGGGGCCCGATCTGGACGGGGACGGCGACGTGGACCTCAACGACTTCATGGTGTTCCAGGCGTGTTTCAACGGCCCGAACCGCGCCCCGGCCGGCGCGGGCTGCGCCGACGCGGACTTCGACGCAGACGCCGACGTCGACCTGCTCGACTTCCTTGTGTTCCAGACTTGTTTCAACGGCCCGAACCGTCCGCCGGCGTGCGAGTGAGAACGGCAGCCGGGGGCGTGGCGGGCGCGTGCTTGTACGGCGCACCCATCTCATTCCGTCGGCACCGGCCTCGCGGCGGCTGGACGCGCAGACGTGTTCGAGTTTGGTCGGGGCGTGTCCTATAATATCGTTCGGCGGCATGTCACCGCTGCGCGGTTCGTGGGCTTCGAGGCACGCAGGGAATCTCGCGCCTGACCCGCTGCCCGTCGCCTGCCCTTTTGCGAGGTGGTAGAGATGCACTCAACACGAAACTTCCTGTTTGTTCTGTCTGCGGCAACCGGTACACTGATCGCACTCGAGGCGGCGGCCCTTCGGGGCGATGAGGTCGCCGTCCCCGTGCAGGTCTACGGCACCGGGTCGGTCAACGCAGCGGCCTTCTCACCCGATGGGTCGAAGGTCGTGATCGGCGGCTGGAGCGGGACGGCGCAGATCCGCGACGCCGCGACCGGCGGCATCGTTCGGACGTTCATCGGGCATTCGGGGTGGGTGAATGCCGTCGCCTTCTCGTCGGACGGCGCGAAGGTCATCACCGGCAGCGCCGACGCCACCGCCCGGATATGGGATGCCAACACCGGAGCGGCTCTTCAGACACTCGCGGGGCACGCGGGCGAGGTGACGTCGGTCGCGTTTTCGCCCGACGGCGCGACGGTCGTGACGGGCAGCGATGACGGCACGGGCACGCTGTGGAGCGCCGCCACGGGCGCGCCGATCCGGACGTTCACCGGACACGCGGACGCGGTACGAGCCGTTGCGTTCTCCTCGGACGGCGGGACGGTACTGACGGGAAGCTACGACCGGACCGCGAAGCTGTGGGACGTCGGCACGGGAGCGGACCTCCGGACATTCAGCGGCCACGCGCAGGCCGTGACGTCGGTCGCTTGCTCGCCGGATGGGACGAAGGTCCTGACCGGCAGCGTGGACCAGACGGCCCGGGTATGGGATGCGGCCGCGGGAACGGTGCTGCGGACGTTCAGCGGCCACTCGGGCGGAGTGATGTCCGTGGCCTTCGCGGCCGGCGGGACGCGGGTCGTGACCGGCAGCGTAGACCGGACGGCCCGGCTGTGGGACATCGGCACGGGTATGGGATGCGGCCGCGGGAACGGTGCTGCGGACGTTCAGCGGCCATGCCGATCACGTCCGCTCCGTTGCGTATTCGCCGATTGCCGCGCGGATCCTGAGCGGGAGCTGGGACATGACCGCCCGGATCTGGGATGCCGACACCGGCGCGGTGGTCCGCACGCTCAAAGACCATACATCGGCCGTTGCCGCCGTCGCCCTGTCGCCCAACGGCGCTGAGGTGCTGACGGGGGGCTACGACAACACGGCACGGCGGTGGGCGCGCGCGACGGGCGTCGGCCTGGGGGTGTTCGAGGGGCACACGGACACTGTCGGCAGCGTGGCGTTCTCGCCCGACGGCGCAATGGTGCTGACGGGAAGCAACGACGGGAGCGCGAGGACGTGGGACGCCGCCTCCGGAACGCCGGTGCGGACGTTCACAGGCCACGCGCACGCCGTAACGTCGGTCGCCTGGTCACCGGACGGGACGAAGGTCCTGACCGGTAGTGCGGACAAGACGGCCCGACTCTGGGACGTGAGCACGGGCGCCCTCGTGCGGACGTTCAGCGGGCACACGGACTGGGTGAACTCGGTCGCCATCATGACGGACGGCTCGCACGTCGTCACCGGCAGCGCGGACAAGACGGCTCGACTGTGGGACGTGAGCACGGGCGCCCTCGTGCGGACGTTCAGCGGGCACACGGACTGGGTGAACTCGGTCGCCGTCACGACGGACGGATCGAAGATCGTCACCGGCAGCGACGACCGAACGGCCCGGCTCTGGGCCGTTGGGACGGGTGACCTGCTGCGGACGTTCAGCGCCGGATCCGGATCGATCTACGCTGTCGCTTTCCTGCCGGACGGAAAGGTGCTGACAGGGGGTCAGGACTGGCTCGCCACGCTCTGGGACCCCGGCACGGGATACCCGCTGCGGACGTTCCGCGGGCACACGTACGCGGTCAACGGTCTGGCTGTCTCGGCCGACGGAGCGTGGGTGCTGACCGCCGGGCTGGACGGCACCGCGCGGCTCTGGGACTCGGGCGAAGGGGGGCCGGTCGATACGGACGGTGACGGCGTGCCGGACGCGAGCGACAACTGCCCGACGGTGCATAACGCCGGCCAGGAAGACGGCGACGATGACGCTGTCGGCAACGCTTGTGACAACTGCCCGACGGCGGCGAACCCGATACAGCAGGACAGGGACGGCGACGGCGTCGGCGATGCGTGCGACCTGTGCCCCGATACGCCGTCCGGCGCACCGGTTCGCCCGGACGGCTGCACCCCCGGCGACTTCGACGGCGACGCTGACGTGGACCTGACCGACTTTCAGGCCTTCCAGGTGTGTTTCAACGGCCCGAACCGACCGTACGCACAGCCGGGATGCGACCGCGTGGATCTCGACAAGGACAGCGACGCAGACCTGGCAGACTTCGGCTTCTTCCAGAGTTGTTTCAACGGCCCGAACCGACCGCCGGCATGCGAGTGAAACAAGGAACACGAGGTGATGAGTGATGCGCGGTCGAGGCGGGAAGAAGGGAGTTGCGCGTCAACAGTCGCCAGTCGCGAATCCCGAGCCCCGAGCGGAAGCCGGCGGTTGCGCGGCCCACGCCGGATTGGCGGCCGGCATTCATTTCTTATCGCCAGAGAGAGCCGGCGAGACAGTACGGACATCTTCCGTGGGACGGCCGGGATGCGACAAGAGGCGGTTCGCGCACAAGTCCGTCCCCGCGCGTTGTGAGAAGGCCGCCTGACTTCAACGCGGATCCGATAACGTTGGTTCTCCGGCCGCGTCAGAGATCCGCTTGACAGCCCGCCGGTTCCATACTATAGTGCGACTGGTTTGATCGTTATTTGTCCGGACGGTTGGCTGAATCATGAAGCTGTCGATGCGGACGGATTATGCACTGCGGTCGCTCTTTACGCTTGTGGAGCACTACGGGCGTCAGCCGATCCCAATTCGAGAGCTTGCTCGTCGGAATGATGTGCCGAAACGGTTTCTCGAGCATATCATGCTCGATCTGAAGGCGCAGGGGTGGGTGGTGAGCGTTCCGGGCAAGCACGGCGGCTACAAGCTCAGCCGCAGCCCGGAGAAGATCACCATGGGGCAGGTCGTTCGCTTCTTCGACGGCGTCCTTGCCCCGATCGCCTGCGTTTCGGTGAAGAACTACGTCCGATGCAGCCAGGAGCCGCTTTGTCGATTCCGCCGGGTATTGCTGGAGATTCGCAACGCCACCGCTCGGTTGATGGACAATACGACCCTCGCGGCGGTCTACGCGGGCAAGCCCGTCAGTTCGCGAGAGGTCTTCGCCGAAGAGTTCATGGACGCCGCGGGGATCTGATCCGTTTTTTTCTGGCGAAATATACGACCGACTTGGACGGTGTTTGAATAGCGTGCGGGGTACGAAATGAAGACAAGGCCGGTTTTTCGAGCATCGAACTCAGCAGGTCGCCCCGTTGAACGGCATCGGGAATCTTGTGGGATGCCCCTGGCGGCCGGTCCGGCGAGACGCGGACAGGCAGGCCGCCCCCGGTACCCGAGTGCAAATTCGTCATTCGGGGCGTGGCTCTCATCGCGGCTACTGATGGTCGTGGGCGTGCTGGCGAACCTCTACACGCCGGCGGACGTGCGGGGCGCGGTACTCCTCAACGTCTCCTACGACCCTACGCGCGAGCTGTATCAGGAGTTCAACGCGGCCTTCGCCAAACACTGGCAGGGCAAGACCGGCGAGCGGGTGACCATCCGCCAGTCGCACGGCGGCTCCGGCAAGCAGGCGCGGGCCGTGATCGACGGCCTCGAGGCGGACATCGTCACGCTCGCGCTGGCCTATGACATCGACGAAATCTCGCGGCGGGCCGGGCTGCTCCCCGCCGACTGGCAGAAGCGCCTCCCCAACAACAGCACGCCGTACACGTCGACGATCGTCTTTCTCGTCCGCAAGGGGAACCCGAAGGGCATCCGGGGCTGGGAGGATCTGGTGCGGCCCGGGGTCGCCGTCATCACGCCGAACCCGAAGACCTCGGGCGGCGCGCGATGGAACTACCTGGCGGCGTGGGGCTACGCCATGAAGCAGCCCGGCGGCGACGAGGCGAAGGCGACGGAGTTCGTGACGAAGCTCTATCGGAACGTTCCGGTCCTCGACTCAGGCGCCCGAGCCTCGACGACGACATTCGTCCAGCGACGGATCGGCGACGTCCTGCTGGCCTGGGAGAACGAGGCTTTTCTCGCCGTCAACGAGCTGGGCAGGGACAAGTTCGAGATTGTCGTGCCGGCGATCAGCATCGTCGCCGAGCCGCCCGTGGCGGTCATCGACAAGTTCGTCGACAAGCACGGCACGCAGGCCGTGGCTGAGGCGTATGTCAACTATCTTTACTCGCCGGAGGGGCAGGAGATCGCCGCGAGGCACTACTATCGGCCCCGTCTCAAGTCGGTCGCGGAGAAGTACGCGAAGAAGTTCCCCGAGCTGAGGCTCCTGACGATCGACGACGAGGCCTTCGGCGGCTGGACAAACGCGCAGAAGAAGCACTTTGACGACGGCGGAATCTTCGACCGTATCTACCAGCCGGGCAGGTGAGCGGCATGACGGGCATTGCGCTCAAGCAGCGGACGGTCCTGCCGGGCTTCGGCCTGGCGATGGGCTTCACGCTGCTGTACCTGTGCCTGATCGTGCTCATCCCGCTGTCGACGCTGTTTCTGCGGTCGGCGTCGCTGACGGCGGGGCAGTTCTGGTCGACGGTGACCGCGCCGCGGGCGCTGGCGTCGTACCGGCTGACGTTCGGCGCTTCGTTCGCCGCCGCCGCGGTGAACGCCTTCTTCGGCCTGCTGGTGGCGTGGGTGCTGGTCCGGTACACGTTTCCGGGGAAGAGGATCATTGACGCCCTGGTCGATCTTCCGTTCGCGCTGCCGACGGCCGTGGCCGGGATCTCGCTGACGGCCGTCTACGCCGAGAGCGGCTGGCTCGGCCGATGGCTCGAGCCGCTCGGCGTGCAGGTCGCGTTCACGCCGCTGGGCGTCGTGACGGCGCTGACGTTCATCGGGCTGCCGTTCGTGGTGCGGACGGTGCAGCCGGTGCTGGAGGACCTCGATCCGCAGATCGAGGAGGCGGCGATGAGCCTCGGGGCGACGCGGCTCCAGACCTTTCGGCGCGTGATCCTGCCCTCGATCCTGCCGGCGGTGCTGACGGGCTTCGCGATGGCGTTCGCCCGCGCGCTGGGCGAATACGGCTCCGTGGTGTTCATCTCGGGGAACATGCCCATGCGGACCGAGATCGCGCCGCTGCTGATCGTGACGAAGCTCGAGCAATACGACTACGCCGGCGCGACCGCCATCGCGGTGGTGCTGCTGGCGGCGTCGTTCGTGCTGTTGTTGACCATCAACGTCCTGCAATGGTGGAGCCGCCGGCATCAGCGGCGCTGAGCCGCAAGGAGCAAGCGTGTGAGTGCGACCGTTGGATTGAGGATCCCGCAGGCGTGCGCGGCCCGGCCGCGCGCCGCAAGCGAGCCGTTCCTCGTGCGGTGGGCGCTGATCGCGGCGGCGCTCGGGTTCCTCGGCCTGTTCCTGTTCGTGCCGCTGATCGCCGTCTTCGCGCACGCGCTGGAGAAGGGCGTCGGCGCGTACCTCGAATCCATCCGCGAGCCGGATGCGCTCGCGGCGATTCGGCTGACGCTCTTCACGGCGGCCGTCGCCGTGCCGCTTAACCTGGTCTTCGGCGTGGCGGCGGCGTGGGCCATCGCGAAGTTCGAGTTCGTCGGCAAGAACCTGCTGATCACATTGATCGATTTGCCGTTTGCGGTGTCCCCGGTCATCTCGGGCCTGATTTACGTGCTGCTGTTCGGCCTGCAGGGGTGGCTCGGGCCGTGGCTGGCCGCCCACGACATCCGGATCATCTTTGCGGTGCCGGGCATCGTCCTGGCGACGGTGTTCGTCACGTTTCCGTTCGTGGCCCGCGAGCTGATCCCGCTCATGCAGGCCCAGGGCGCCGAGGACGAGGAGGCCGCGAGCTCCCGCGGCGCCGACGGGGGGCAGACAGTCTTCCGCGTGGCGCTGCCGAACATCAAGTGGAGCCTGCTGTACGGCGTGATCCTCTGCAACGCGAGGGCGATGGGGGAGTTCGGGGCGGTGTCGGTCGTCTCGGGCCACATCCGCGGCCTGACGAACACCATGCCGTTGCACGTCGAGGTCCTCTACAACGAATACAACTTCGTGGCGGCGTTCGCCGTCGCCTCGCTGCTGGCGCTGCTGGCGCTCGTAACGCTGGCGGCCAAGACCCTTGTCGAGTGGAAGACGCGGCGGGAACTGCCCGCACCGGATTCGCCGGATTCGGAAGGAGTGCCGTCGTGAGCATCGAGGTCCGAAACGTCAGCAAGACCTTCGGCCGGTTCAAGGCCCTCGACAACGTCAGCCTGGTCGTGGGCACGGGCGAGCTGGTCGCCCTGCTCGGTCCGTCGGGCTGCGGAAAGACGACGCTCCTGCGGATCATCGCCGGGCTGGAGGTGCCCGACAGCGGCGCGATCCTCTTTCACGGCGAGGATGCGCGCGACCGCAGCGTCCGCGACCGCCGCGTCGGCTTCGTGTTTCAGCACTATGCCCTCTTCCGGCACATGACCGTGTTCGAGAACGTCGCCTTCGGCCTTCGCGTCCGCCCGCGATCGCGCCGCCCGTCCGACGCGGAGATCCGGCGAAAGGTCATGCAGCTCCTCGAACTGGTGCAGCTCGACTGGCTGGCGGGCCGGTATCCCGGCCAGCTCTCGGGCGGCCAGCGCCAGCGGGTCGCCCTGGCGCGGGCCCTGGCGGTCGAGCCGAAGGTGCTGCTGCTGGACGAGCCCTTCGGGGCGCTGGATGCCCAGGTCCGCAAGGAGCTCCGGCGCTGGCTTCGGCGCCTCCACGACGAGATCCACGTGACCAGCGTCTTTGTCACGCACGACCAGGAGGAGGCGCTCGAGCTCGCCAACCGCGTCGTCGTAATGAACCAGGGGCACATCGAGCAGATCGGCTCGCCGGCGGACGTGTACGAACAGCCGGCCAGCCCCTTCGTGTACAACTTCCTCGGCAACGTGAACCTCTTCCACGGCCGCGTGCAGCAGGGCTCCGCCCGCATCGGCGAGCTGGCGGTGAGCGTGCCCGACCACCTGAACGTCCACGACGCCCCGGCCGTCGGGTACGTACGCCCGCACGACATCGACGTCTACCGGTACCACACCGGCGTGCCGTCGTTCCAGGCCCGCGTCTGCCACGTCCGGGCGTTCGGTCCCGCCGTCCGCCTCGAGCTCCGTCGGCACGACACCGGCGAGCCGATCGAGGCCGAACTGACCAAGGCCCGTTTCCGCGAGCTGGACCTCCGCCCGGGCGACACCGTCTATGTGACGCCCCGCAACATGCGCGTCTTCGTCCAGGATTACGCGATCTGATCCGCAGTCTCACAACAGAGCCGGGCCATGCCGGCCCGGGCCTTTGTGACTTTTCCCCTGCGTGTCGCATCGACAAGACGCGGGCAGCACTTTGTCAAGCGAGCGACAGGCCGATCATCGCGGCCGCAAGATGGCGGATCGGCCTCGGCGGAACGCCGGCGTGCGACCCGGACTTCGCAAACCGGCAACCGGCGCCGGCGGCGGGCCATCGGACGCGGCTCACGGGGCGCCGGCACGCAGGGGAAGGGCGGCGGGTATGGCCGTCCGCGATTCAGAGCGGCCGTTGCGGAGGATCTGGACGCGAATCGGGTTGCCGACCTTCGCGCCGCGAATCGCGTGGGCGAGATCGACGGCCGTCGCGATCGGCACGCCGTCGAGGCCGATGACGCGGTCGCCGGCGAGCAGCCCGGCACGCTGGGCGGGGCTGTCGCACACGACCCGTTCGATTTCGACGCCGCCCGGCCGGCGGCTCTCGAGTTCCCTGCGAATCAGCAGGCCGAGGTAGCCGTGCCGAACCGCTTCGCCCCGGGCGAGAGTGTCCACGATCGCGCGGACGCGACCGGTCAGCGGGATGGCGTAGCCGCAGCGGCGTCCCGTATCGGGCGAGACGGCACTGGCCGTGTTGATGCCGATGACGTGTCCGTCGCCATTGACGAGCGGCCCGCCGCTACACCCGGGCAGGATGGCCGCCGCGGTCTCGAGCAGGTCGGCGTAAAAGCAGCCGCCGGAGGGGTCGAGGGCACCCTGAAGGCAGCGGCTGCGGGCGAGCAGACGGCCGGCGAACGCGGCGGGCCCATCCTCCGACTCGCGGCCGGCGGCAAAGCCGATCGCGGTGACAGGCGAGCCGACCTCCGCCGTGTTCGGATCGGCGAACCGGGCTACGCGCGGCAGCGCGGCGTCCACGCGAATCACCGCGAGGTCGCTCTGCGGATCGACCTGAAGCACCCGTGCGGGGATCCAGCCTCGGCCCGCGATGCGGACCTCCACGGTTTGCGCCGCATGCACAACGTGCTCGTTGGTCAGAATCAGGCCGCCGGCGTCGATGGCGATGCCGGTGCCGCGTGTGCGGGCGGCGCCGACGTCACTGCCCGGCGAGAACTCCGGGAACGTCGAAGAACAATGGGCGGGTGCCTTCCGGGCGGCGGTGGCGTCCGATGCCGGGCCGCGTCGCACGCGGATGGCGAACGTGTATTCGCGCGCGGCATCCGGGCACGGGCAGGCCCGCTGACCCTCTCGCTCCGCATCGGGACACGGCCGGACGCGCTGCCCGTCCCACCCGCCGGCCGCGCTCACGAGCATCACCTCGCTGCGGAATCGCCGGGAGGTTTCGTCCCACTGCCGCTGGGCGGGGTCGACCCGCTCGTGCACGGGTGCCGCGCAGCCGGCGGCCGCAAGGGGAATAAGCCCCGCAACGATCACGTATCGCACGGTGTGTTTGCCCCGACAAACACGGATCGGCATGCACGGCGAGCCCGCGAGGGCGCAGCCTCTGCGACGGCCGCCCCCACACGGGAGACGTACGATACGGCGACCGGGCGGGCAAACCGGGAAAGGATCGCTATCGTGGTGTGATGCCGCGCCGAAAGAGCCCGGAAGCCGAAGAGCGGCTTCGGTGCGATATCCGGACCACGCCCGTGATCTCGGTGCGTCAGCGGTTACGGCCGGGGGGTGTCCAGTTTTTCTCGGATGCGGGCGTACGCCGCGGCTGCACCGGCGTAGGCGGTGTCGAG
>CAZTVU010000031.1:16131-17747 GCA_964617025.1 uncultured Planctomycetales bacterium
ACGACGATCGCAGCGCGTGGATATCGGCCCGCGCGGCGTTCCGCTCGGCTTCGCCGGCGGCGGTAAGCTGCGCGGAGCGGTCCCACGAGTCCGTGTCGGCCAGGAGCTTGTCGCATTCGTCGGCGAGATTCCGCATCGCCCGGGCCTGCGCGTCCCGCAGCGGCTTGCGGAAGCGGTGAACATGCACCTGCGTTGCCTTCTCATACAGGGCGGTTACCCGCGGAATCTCGGCGGTCGCCGACTCGGACGCCGCGCGGGGCGGTGAGGCGCACCCGAGCATCATCGCCGCCGCGAATACGGCGCACAGACATGTTATGGGGCCACGAGGGTTCATCAGTGAGTCTCCTCCTCCACGCCGGCGCGGATCCCTCTTGAGACTATACGCAGCGCATCCGCGCGAATCAATCCGAATCGGCCCGGGATCAGGCATCGCCCTCATCCTGCGGCGGTCCGAAGAGAACGGCCCGGATGAGATCGGGGAGCGGTATGGCCGCGGTGATCGAATCCGACACCGTGACCGTTACCGCATCCATGGCGCCGGAGACCGCGGCGTCCCGAAAGTCCGTGTAGCATGAGGGCAATACCGATCCCGCCGCCAGCGCGGCCGTCAGGGTCGTCGCCAAAGACCGTTTTCGCATGATCGAAAGACCTCCCGAGTGACAAACAAGCCTCTAGAAGCTCGCCTGGATCCTTACACCGGCCACAAAAGCGTCGCGCCCGCCCCCGCCGCCCGAGTTGTCGATGTACTGAAAGTCGGGCGTCAGGTTCAACCAGGGCAGCAACCGGATGTTGTAGTAGAGTTCGTAGATGGATTCGTGCGTACCTCCGCCACCGAAGGCCCGAAGGGCGTCGCTGATGACGCCCTGAGCAACACCGAAGGCAAGCACGTCGTCGTCGCGTGTGGGGATGAGCCCGCGATACTGGCAGCCGATGCTCCAGATGTGCTCGATCGGGTTCACGTCCTGGTGCGCATAGCCGTATCGGAAGAAGACGCCCAGCCCCTGCGAGTCGGCGTCGTCCGCCGGCCTCTCCTTGAGGATCAACTGGTCCAGATTGACGTAGAAGCCGGTGTCGCCGCTTTTGGTGGGGATCGTCCGGCGACGGCCGCCGAGATCATTGAAGTACTTCGCCTTCGGCTGCGGGTCGTACCAGAGGCCGAAACGGTAGCCGCCCGGCAGCTTGCCCCACGGGGTTTTCCAGACGGGGAGCAGGCCGAACTCGAAGTCGCTGAAGACGTAGTCCTCACCGTGAAACCCGGTGTGAATCCCCGGCGTCTGGCCGTCGGCCTGGGCGTCGGCCACGCCGGCGGCGGCATACAGCCAGTCCCACGGCTGCACCAGCACCAGGGCGCCGAATCCGTAGTCGGGAAACGGGATGTTGACCGTGTTGATCAGTGCGAAGTTGATGAACTGGGCCGTTTCGTCGTTGGCGTAGGCGTTCGTGTCGAACTCCGCGGTCATGTCGATGCGGCCGAAACGGATGCGCAGCTTGTCGTCGAACAGCCGCTGCTCGTACCAGAGCTCATACATGCCGATCGGTTGATTGCCGGCGGCATCGAAGTTGACGCCGAAGTTGTTCCCGACCAGGTCGCCGCCGATGTCGTCGCCCCAGGTGCT
>CAZTVU010000031.1:17757-28970 GCA_964617025.1 uncultured Planctomycetales bacterium
CCCGGCGTAGACGGTACCGCCTTTCCAGAGGCCCATCCCCTCGGTGTCGAGCGTCAGTTCGTAGTCGGCACTGCCGGTGATGCGGTGGCCGTTGCGGGTCTGGCGCCCCCCACGGACGTTGTGTTGGTAGATGGCCGTCAGCGCAAGGCCGAATTCGATGCCTCGGTCCTTGAGCCATGTGCGCGCCCCCCACCAGTCGCCGGTGAGTTGCTCGTTCTCGAGGAAGTTGAAGGGGGTCTCGCGTTTCTCCGCCGGTTGACTCGTCGCGGGCTGCGTATCGGCAGGGTCGGCGCCGGAGTCGACGAGCTCTGCGGCCGGCGATGTCGCGGCCCCGAGCAGGAACGGCAGCGAGAAAAGGACAGCGCCCGAGCATCCGAGCGCGCGCACGCCGGGCCTCCTGGCAGCTCGCCGGCGAATGTGTGGCCGAGCAAATAGTCCCGGACACCCAGCCGGTCGCGGCGGTTCCTGATAAGAGCGTCTGCTCACGCCCATGTATATCGGACGTCTGCAACCCGCGGGAACAGCGAGGTTTGTGATCGCGCAGCCGAATCGGACACGCAGCGCCGCCAAACCAAAAGAGGTGACCTTGAATCGGAGGGAGACAGCCGACGGAGGGATTCGAACCCTCGACCTCAGCTTTACGAAAGCCGTGCTCTACCGCTGAGCTACATCGGCGACCTTGATCAGCAGTCTACCCGCCGGAAACCCCTCCGGCAAGACCCCTATTAATAATCCCGCGCCTCTGGGGGAGAGACGCGGGACCGTTGAAAGGGGACACGACAGCTTCCATAGCACTTATACGATCCTCGGGTCCAGAAATCAAACGAAAAACGTAAAAAAACTGCGCGGCAACCGGCTTGAGACGAATGCATTTGCCGACCGGCCCCATCGCATGCACGCGGAGCCGAGCCGCTAGCCGCGCCGCCGTCGGTGGAACCGCCCGGGTGCCAGACGCAGGGCCAACAGGCACGCCGCCGCCGCCTCGACGATGCCGGCACCGCAGAACGGCACTACGGACGGCGTGTCCGTGCCGTTGTCGGTGCCATCGGAGGCGCCGTCCGTGGTCGGGGCGGTGTTGACCGTGACCGTGGCCGATGCGGTGGCTTCGCCGCCGCGACCATCGGTGACCTTGAGCGATAACGCGAAGGTGCCGGCGTTCGCGTAGGTGTGCACGACGTTGTCGTTCGCACTGGTCTGTCCATCGCCGAAGGTCCACAGATACGTGAGCGCGTCGCCGTCGGCGTCGAACGATCCAAGGGCTGCACAGCTCACGCTCAGTGGGGCCGTGCCCGTTCGGGGGCTGACAAAGATGGACGCCGTCGGGGGCGTGTTGGCGACGACCGTGAACGACCTGGTCGCCGGCCCGCCACGGCCGTCGGCCACGGTCAGCGTCGCGGTAAACGTGCCGCCGCCGGCATAGGTGTGGGAGGCGGTCAGACCGGTGGCGGTCTGCCCGTCGCCGAAGGTCCACGTGTAGGTCAACGGATCCCCGTCCGCGTCCGAGGAACCGGCGGCGTTGAAGTTCACGGTCAGCGGGACATTTCCCCGCAGCGGATCGGCGGAGGCGTCGGCCTTCGGTGGATCGTTGATGGTGATCGGAAGGGCCTTCGCGCCGGAGCCGCCCTTTCCGTCGGTAATCGTAAGAATCGCCGTGAAGATGCCGGCTGTGGCATAGGTGTGGGATGTCGTTCGTCCGGCCCCTTCGCCCCCGTCGCCGAACTTCCACGCATAAGCCAGGGTGTCACCGTCCGCATCGGTTGAGGCGGTGGCATCAAAGTTGACCGTCGTGCCGACGTTTCCGCTGGTCGGCGTTGCGGTGAAGGCGGCCTTGGGGTTGGCGTTGACGGTGATGACGAGGGTCTTGGCGCTGGAGCCGCCCTTGCCGTCGGTGACGATCAGCGTGGCCGTGTAGCGGCCGGCCGTGATGTAGGTGTGTGACGCGGTTCGCCCCGTGCCGGGCTGCGTGTCGCCGAAGTCCCACGTGTAGTCGAGGGCATCGCCGTCCGGATCGGTCGAGGCGCTCGCGTCAAAGGCCACGCTGAGCGGTGCATTGCCGGACTGCGGCGTGGCGGTGGCCTCGGCGGTGGGGGCCCGGTTGCCGGGCTCGCCGGAGGGGGCGGGTTCGGCCACGGTGATGATCACGGACTTCGCGCCCTGCCCCCCGTGCGTGTCGGTCACGATCAGCGTCGCGGTGTACCTGCCGGCGTTCGGATAGGTGTGGGAGACGCTGGCACCGAGGGCGCTGAGCGAGTCCCCGAAGTCCCAGGCGTAGGTCAGGCTGTCGCCGTCGGCATCCGAGGAGCCGGCGGAGCTGAACGTCACCGTCAGCGGTGCGTTTCCGCTCGTCGGGTTGGCCGCCAGCACAGCCGTCGGCGGCGTGTTCTCATTGACGGTGATGATGGTTGTCTGGCTGTTGGCGGCGCCCTGGCCGTCCGTGACGGTGAGTCGGGCGACAAAGGTCCCGGTCAGTGTGTACTCATGGAACACGATGGGGCCCGTGGCGGTCTGCCCGTCGCCGAAGTTCCAGGCGTAGGTGAGCGGATCGTTGTTGGGATCGGTGGAGCCGGAGCCGTCGAAGCTGACCGTGAAGGGCGCAATGCCCGTCGTCGGCGTGGCGGAGACGACCGCCGTGGGCGGGCCGTTGCCCTGAACGGTGATCGTCAGGGCCTTGGTATTGCTACCGCCCTTGCCGTCGCTGACGGTGAGCGTGGCCGTGAACGTCCCGCCGGCGACATAGGTGTGGCTGGCGGTTTCTCCGGCGGCGGTGCCTCCGTCGCCGAAGGCCCAGGCGTAGGTCAGGCTGTCGCCGTCGGGATCGGTGGAGCCGGAGCCGTTGAAGCTCACGGCGAGGGGGGCGCTGCCGCTGGTCGGCGTGGCCGTGGCGACGGCGGTGGGAGCGCGGTTTCCGGTGTCACCGTTCGCGGAGACGTTGATCGTGATGGGTGTACCCACGGCCGTCGTGGCGACGAGCCTGTCGGTCTGCGTCCCGGCCTTGAGCACGCCGGCGTTTCCGGACGGGGAGAGGGTCACGGTGTACGACCCCGCCACGGTCGGCGTCTTGAGCGTGTTGGTGCCGATGACCAGCGGTGTTCCGACGCCGAGGTTTCGCGTGTAGGGCCCCCCGAGCCGCTGGGACGCGCCGATCTGGATGACATCCTGATTATTCTGGTTCATGGGCGTGCCGGGCGACCGCGGCTGCTGGGGAAAGTAAGTGTCGAAGGTGGGGTCAAAGGTGAACGGATCCTGGGCGGTGTTGAGCGTCGTGTACATGTCCAACAGGATGCTGACGATGCCGTCGCTGTCGGCCGGGCTTCCCGAGGGCGTCAGCGTGGCGATCAGGCGGACCGGCACGCCCGCACCAGGGGCCACGGTTACCTCCCTCGCAGACTCGTTGCCGATGAGGACGAGGTCGTAAGTCACCGTAGCGCCGTGCAGCGCCGCGGAGCAGGCGAGAATGGCGACCGACGTTATCCAGTATCTGTGGTTCATGGATCCTCCCCTGACTCCATATGGTTCGGAACATCGGACTGACAAATCAAGCGCCGATGGGTTGGTGATACCGCAATCACGCGGTATGATCCAGCGCGGTCCGACGCGGGGGTCTGAACCGCGCCGAGCCGAGGGGCACTAAACGCCGTCACGGCTGGGTCTTACGGTTCGGCGTTCTTCACGGGAGCATGTTTCATGGCCGTTCGCATCGCAGCAGGGGCCTGGTGGACGATTCTGGGGTTGACCGTCGCGGCGTATGGCAGTGACGACGGCTTTCGGCCGATCTTCGACGGCAAGACGCTGGCGGGGTGGGACGGCGACCCGGCCTTGTGGCGCATCGAGGATGGCGCGATCACCGGCGAGACCTCCGCGGACAAGCCGCTCAAGAGCAACTCGTTCTGCATCTGGAGGCAGGGCGAGGTGGACGACTTCGAGCTGACGCTCGAGTACCGCATCGCCGGCGGCAACAGCGGAATCCAGTACCGCAGCTTCGAGAACCCCACGGAGTGGGGCGCGTGGGTGGTGGGCGGCTATCAGGCGGACATCGACGCGGCCGACGACTGGACAGGGACGTTGTACGGCGAGCGATACCGCGGGGTGCTGGCCGCCCGCGGCGAGAAGACCGTGTTGGGCGACGACCACAAGCCGAAGGTGGTCGGCCGGATCGGCGATCGCGAGCAGTTGCGCTCGGCCATCCGCAAGGGGGACTGGAACGCGTACCACGTCGTGGCGCGCGGCAATCGCTCCGTCCTCACGATCAATGGTCAGGTGATGGCCGAGGTCGTCGACGAGGACAAGACGATGCGGCGGCGCGGCGGGCTCCTGGCGCTGCAGTTGCACGTGGGGCCGCCGATGAAGGTGCAGTTCCGCAATATCCGACTGAAGCGACTGCCGATGGAGGGCGCCAGGAAAGCGGTCTTCGTCGCGGGACCGGGCAGCCACGGCTTTGGGGCGCACGAGCACAACGCAGGATGCCTGCTTTTGGCGAAGGCCCTGAACGAGCACGCGGCCGGGGTGCATGCGGTCGTCTATCGCAACGGGTGGCCGGCCGACCCGACGGCGTTTGACAACGCCGACGCGGTCGTGGTCTTCAGCGACGGCGGAGGCGGGCAGCCGATGGCGCCGCACATCGAGGAGGTCGATGCCTTGGCCAAGAGGGGCGTCGGACTGGCGTGCATTCATTATGCGCTCGAGCTGCCCAAGGGCAGGCCGGGAGACCTGCTTCAAACGTGGATCGGCGGGGCCTACGAGGTCGACTGGTCCGTCAACCCGTCGTGGGTTGCGCGATTCGACAAGCTGCCCGAGCACCCGATCACGCGAGGCGTGCGGCCGTTCGAGATTCACGACGAGTGGTACTACAACATGCGATTCGTAAAGGACGGCAAAGGCATCACGCCGATCCTGACGGCCGTGCCGCCGGACGAGACGAGAAACCGGCCGGACGGCCCCCACAGCGGGAATCCGCACGTGCGGTCGCGCAAGGGTCAGCCGGAACATCTCGCGTGGGCCTTCGAGCGGCCTGACGGCGGGCGTGGTTTCGGGTTTACGGGCGGGCACGCGCATTGGAACTGGGGCCACGACGACTACCGCACGCTCGTGCTCAACGCCGTCGCCTGGATCGCAAAGGCGGAGATCCCCCCAAACGGCGTGCCGTCGAGGACGCCGACCGTCGGCGACTTGCTCGCAAATCAGGACGAGGCCGTCCCGGCGGACTTCGACCGCGAGGCGATCCGAAGGAGGATCGACGCCTGGAACAGCCGCCCATCGCCGGCGGCGGGTGTGCGCGGAGACGGCTGGATCGAGCTGTTCGACGGTAAGTCGCTCGGTGAGTGGAAGGTGCTGACCGATGGTCCGTTCGAGAACCACGGCAGGGTGTCCGTGGAGAACGGGTCGATCGTATTGGAGCGCGGCCGGCTTCAGACGGGCGTGGCGTGGAAGGGCGACTTTCCGCGCGAGGACTACGAGGTCGCACTTGAGGCGATGCGGACGGCGGGCTCGGACTTCTTCTGCGGGATGACGTTTCCCGTGGGGGCCGCCCCGTGTACGCTCATCGTCGGCGGCTGGGGCGGGACGGTCGTCGGACTCTCGAACGTAAACGACCAACACGCCGCCGAAAACGAAACGACGCGGACCATGACGTTCGAAGAAGGCCGCTGGTATCCCGTTCGACTCCGGGTGACCGCGGCGAAGATCGAGGCGTGGATCGGCACGGAGAAGGTGGTGGATCTTGCGCGGGAGTCGAAGCGGTTCACGGTCTGGTGGGAGCAGGAACGCTGCAAGCCGTTCGGCATCTCCACGTATGACACGAGCGCTGCCCTTCGCAACATTCGCGTTCGGCGGCTCGCTTCCGGCTGATGCCATCGAGGGGAGTGGATATCATGGCGTTCCGTGTAGGTACCTTCGGCCGTATCCGTCTATAACCTCCTTCATAAATTGATCTTAGATAAGCGTTGATTCAGGAATCCGGTAAAACGCCGCCGGTCGGTATTATCAGTTCTTTTCATGTTGTGGTGTTGTGTAGTTGAGGACGACTAATTATAATACGTCGTGGGATCCATGACGATCGAAGGCCTGAAGATCTTCTGCGACGTGGTTCGGCAACGCAGCTTCTCGCGAGGCGCGATGCTCAGCCGGGTCTCGCAGTCTGCGGCGAGCCAGGCGATTCTCCAGATCGAGAAACGGCTGGGCGTCCGGCTGATCGACCGATCCACGCGGCCGCTGTCGCTGACGCCGGAGGGGCGCGTGTACTATGAGGGTTGCCGCGACCTGGTCGACCGCTATCTGGCGGTCGAGGCGCGAACCCTGTCGATGCACGGGGATGCGTCGTCCCGCCTCACGGTGGCCTCGATCTACTCCGTCGGACTGTATGACATGCACCAATACGTGCGGCAGTTTCAGTCGCTGCATCCGAACGGGACGCTCCGGCTGGAGTACCTTCACCCGGCCAAGGTGTATGAGCGAGTCCTCAACGATGAGGCGGATCTTGGGCTGATCTCGTGTCCACGATCCCCGCGGGACGTGCAGGTGATCCCGTGGCGGGAGGAGCCCATGGTGCTGGTCTGTTGCCCGGGCCATCCGTTTGTCGGCCAGGGTCGGGTGTCGATCGGGCAGCTCAATGGCGAGGACTTCGTCGCCTTCGACTCGGACCTGGCCATTCGCCGGCACGTGGACCGGTACTTGCGGCAATGCAAGGTGCATGTGCATGTCGTGATGGAGTTCGACAACATCGAGGCCATCAAGCGGGGCGTGGAGATCGGGGCGGGCGTGTCGATCCTCCCCGAACCGACGGTCCGTCGCGAGGTGGAGGCCGGCACCCTCGCCGTCGTGCCCGCCGCAGGGCTGAGCCTTGTGCGGCCGATGTGCGTGATCCATCGGCGAAACCGCGTGCTGACGCCGGCCATGACGGATTTCATCGAGTGGTTGACGAGCACCAACGGAAGGCCGCCGGCGGGCGTGAGCGCGCCCACGGGTGCGGCCGGGGGAAACGGCAAGCGGGACCAGGAACAGGAGTCGCCGAAGGCCCACGCCTTCGGCCGCGCATGATTCATCCGGCCGTGCCATCCAGTCGAGGGCTTTACGACCCCCAGTTCGAGCGGGACGCCTGCGGCGTCGGTTTCGTGTGCCGGCTCGACGGGGCGAAGTCGCACGACATCATCTGCAAGGCGCTGCGGATCCTCGTGAACCTGACCCACCGCGGCGCGTGCGGCTGCGACCCGAAGACCGGCGACGGCGCCGGGATTCTCATGCAGCTCCCGCATGCGTTTCTTCGCGAGCGGTGCGGAGAACTGGGGATCCGTCTTCCCGATCCGCAGGAGTACGGCGTCGGCATGGTCTTCCTGCCGCGGGATGCCTCGCAGCGACAGTATTGCGTGGATCTGGTGGAGCAGGTCGTTCGGCGCGAGGGGCAGGAGCTGCTCGGCTGGCGGGACGTTCCGACGGACAACTCGCCGATCGGCGCCACCGCCCGGCGGACCGAGCCCTTCATCCGGCAGGTGTTCGTCGGCCGCGGGGCCGGCGTGCGCGATGCCGCGCACTTCGAGCGTGTGCTCTACGTCATTCGCAAGGTGCTCGAGCGGGCGGTTCGCGAGTCGGGCCTGCCGGAGCGGAAGTTCTTCTACATCCCGAGCTTTTCGTGCAATACGCTGGTGTACAAGGGTCTGCTCCTCGCCGACCAGATCGAGACGTACTTTCCGGACCTGGCGGACGAGCGGATGGCCAGCGGCCTGGCGCTGGTCCACCAGCGGTACAGCACGAATACGTTCCCGACGTGGGACCTGGCGCACCCGTTCCGCTTTCTCTGCCACAACGGTGAGATCAACACGCTCCGCGGCAACATCAACTGGATGCACGCGCGGCAGTTCCTGTTCGAGTCCGAGCTGTTCGGCCCCGACATCGAGAAGCTCTTCCCCATCGCGACGCCGGGCGCGAGCGACTCGGCCATCCTGGACAACGCCGTCGAGCTGCTCTACCACACCGGCCGCTCGCTGCCGCACTGCATCATGATGCTCATCCCCGAGGCGTGGCAGAACCACGAGACGATGAGCGACGAGAAGAAGGCGTTCTACGAGTACCATTCCTGCCTGATGGAACCGTGGGACGGCCCCGCGTCGATCCCGTTCACGGACGGGCGATGCATCGGAGCGGTGCTCGACCGGAACGGCCTGCGCCCGTCCCGCTACACGGTGACCAAGGACGGTCTGGTGGTGATGGCCTCGGAGACGGGCGTGCTGGACATCGATCCGGCCGACGTGCTCCAGAAGGGGCGTCTTCAGCCGGGGCGCATGTTCCTCGTGGACACGGAGCAGCACCGCATCGTCGATGATGCGGAGGTCAAGGAGACGATCGCGCGGCGAAAGCCCTACCGCGCGTGGCTGCGGGAGAACCTGGTCCACCTGGACGCCGTGCCGCGACCGCGCGAGGCGGCGGCCGGCGTCAACCTCCGCACACTCCGCGAGCGGCAGCAGGCGTTCGGCTACACGCTGGAGGACCTGCGGATCCTGATCGGCCCGATGGCCCGGCAGGGACAGGAGCCGGTCGGGTCGATGGGCAACGATACGCCGCTGGCGGTGCTCTCGGAGAAGCCGCAGCTCCTGTACAACTACTTCAAGCAGCTCTTCGCCCAGGTGACGAATCCGCCGCTCGATGCGATCCGGGAGGAACTCGTCACCTCGCTGGTGACGACGCTCGGCGCCGAGCGGGACCTGTTCCAGGAAACGCCCGAGCACTGCCGCCAGTTGCGAATCGACCGGCCGGTCCTCACCAATGAAGAGCTGGCGACGATCCGGGCGATGCAGACCGGGCCGATCACGTCGATCACGCTGCCGATGCTGTTCGAGGCGACGGCGGGCCCGGGGGCGATGGAGCGGGCGCTCGAGGAGCTCTGCGGCGCGGCGTCGTGGGCCGTTGACCACGGTTATGCGATTCTCATCCTGTCGGACCGGAACGTCAGCGACGAGCTGGCCCCGATTCCGGCCCTGCTGGCGACGTCCGCCGTGCATCACCACCTGATCCGCGCGGGCAAGCGGACCCGCTGCGGCCTGGTGATCGAATCGGGCGAGCCGCGCGAGGTACACCATTTCTGCCTTCTGTTCGGTTTCGGGGCGGGGGCGGTCAATCCGTATCTGGCGTTCGAGACGATCGAGGGGATGATCGCGGACGGCGAGCTGCCGGATCTCGACCGCGACAAGGCGCTGAAGAACTACGTCAAGGCGGCATGCAAGGGCGTGCTCAAGACGATGTCGAAGATGGGCGTCTCGACGCTTCAGAGCTACCGCGGCGCGCAGCTCTTCGAGGCGGTGGGGCTGAGCGACGTCCTCATCCGGACGTACTTCCCGTGGACGCCGTCGCGCATCGGCGGCATCGGCCTCGACGTCATCGAGCAGGAGGCGCGGCTGCGGCACGAGCGGGCGTGGCCGCGGGCGCGGATCCCCGAAACGCTCGACCTCGACGTCGGCGGGCAGTACCAGTGGCGGCGCAACGGCGAACTGCACCTGTTCAACCCGCTCACGATCGCGAAGCTCCAGCAGGCGGCGCGCGAGGCGAACCCCGCCACCTACGCCGAATACGCCGAGCTCATCAACAACCAGTCGCGGCGGCTCTGCACGCTCCGCGGCCTGCTCGAATTCAAGCCGCTCGAGAAGCCCATCCCGCTGGAGGAGGTCGAGCCGTGGACCGAGATCGTCAAGCGGTTCAAAACCGGCGCGATGTCGTACGGGTCGATCAGCCAGGAGGCGCACGAGACGCTCGCCATCGCCATGAACCGCATCGGCGGCCGGAGCAACAGCGGCGAGGGCGGCGAGGATCCCGCCCGCTACAAGCCCGACCCGGACGGCACGTGGCGGAACAGCGCGATCAAGCAGGTGGCCTCCGCCCGGTTCGGCGTGACGAGCAACTACCTCGTCAACGCCTCCGAGCTCCAGATCAAGATGGCCCAGGGGGCCAAGCCGGGCGAGGGCGGCCAGCTCCCCGCCGAGAAGGTCTACCCCTGGATCGCCCGGGTCCGCCACTCGACGCCGTACGTCCAGCTCATCTCGCCGCCGCCGCACCATGACATCTATTCGATCGAGGACCTCGCGCAGCTCATCCACGACCTGAAGAACGCCAACCCCTCCGCACGAATCAGCGTCAAGCTCGTCGCCGAGGTGGGCGTCGGCGTCGTGGCCGCGGGCGTGTCGAAGGGCAAGGCGGACGTCGTCCTGATCAGCGGGCACGACGGCGGCACGGGGGCCTCGCCGCAGTCGTCGATCAAGCACGCCGGCCTGCCGTGGGAGCTGGGCATCGCGGAGACGCATCAGACGCTCGTCCTCAACGACCTCCGCAGCCGCATCGTCGTCGAGTGCGACGGGCAGCTCAAGACCGGGCGCGACGTGGCCATCGCCTGCCTCCTGGGCGCCGAGGAGTTCGGCTTCGCGACGGCTCCGCTGGTCGTCTCGGGCTGCATCATGATGCGCAAGTGCCACCTGAACACCTGCCCGGTCGGCGTGGCGACGCAGGACCCGGAGCTCCGCAAGAAGTTCAGCGGCAAGCCGGAATACGTGATCAACTATTTCCACTTTGTGGCCGAGGAGCTTCGGCAGATCATGGCGAGCCTCGGCTTCCGGACGATCGCCGAGATGGTCGGCCGCGTCGACAAGCTGCGCGTCCGCCCGGCGGTGGACCACTGGAAGGCGAAAGGGCTCGACCTGTCCAGGATCCTGGAGGTCCCCGACGTCCCGCCCTACGTCGGCAAGCACTGCATGACGCAGCAGGAGCACGGCCTGGAGGCCGCCCTCGACCACGTCCTGATCGAGCAGGCCCGCCCCGCACTGGAGCGCGGCGAGCCGGTCGAGATCCGGCTGGCGATTCGCAACGTCCATCGCACGGTCGGCACGATGCTCAGCAGCGAGATCTCTCGCCGGTACGGCGAGGAGGGCCTGCCCGACGGGACCATCCGCATTTTCTGCACCGGCTCGGCCGGGCAGAGCTTCTGCGCCTTTGCCGCGCGGGGGCTGTTCGTCCGGGTGGAGGGTGATGCGAACGATTACTTCGGCAAGGGTCTATCCGGGGCGACGCTGGTGATCGTGCCGCCGGACCGGGCGACGTTCGTGCCGGAGGAGAACATCCTGATCGGCAACGTCGCCCTGTACGGGGCGACGAGCGGCGAGGCGTACGTCCGCGGCGTCGCGGGCGAGCGATTCTGCGTCCGCAACAGCGGGGCGAGAGCGGTCGTCGAGGGCGTCGGCGAT
>CAZTVU010000031.1:28980-29240 GCA_964617025.1 uncultured Planctomycetales bacterium
GGCTGCGAGTACATGACGGGCGGCCGGGTGGCGGTGCTCGGCACCACCGGGCGGAACTTCGCCGCGGGCATGAGCGGCGGCATCGCCTATGTGTGGGACGAGGCCGGCGATTTCGGCCGATACCGGTGCAACCGGGAGATGGTCGAGCTCGAAGACATGTCCGATCCGGACGATGCGGCGGAGCTTCGTGAGCTGATCGAGGACCACTACCGCTACACGAACAGCACGCGGGCCCGCGCGATCCTCGATCGCTGGGACGA
>CAZTVU010000031.1:29250-31740 GCA_964617025.1 uncultured Planctomycetales bacterium
CCTTTCGAAGTTCGTCAAGGTCATGCCGGTCGACTACAAGCGGGCGCTCCAGCGGCTGGCCGCGGAGCGCGCGGCCGAGATGGATGCCGCGGAGCCGGCGGCGGCCGCGACCGGTCGCGCGATGGAGAAGGTGTAGCGTGGGCAAGCCGACCGGATTCCGCGAATACCCGCGCGAGCTGCCGGAGAAGCGCCCCGTTGAGGAGCGCCTCCGGGACTCGCTCGAACTCTATAAGCCCTTCCCCGAGGAGCGGCTGCGACGGCAGGCCGCGCGCTGCATGGACTGCGGGGTGCCGTTCTGCCACGCCGGCTGTCCGCTGGGCAACGTGATTCCGGACTTCAACGACCTGGTGTATCGCGACCTGTGGGAGCGGGCCCTTCACGAGCTGCTCAGCACGAACAACTTCCCCGAGTTCACCGGGCGCATCTGCCCGGCACCCTGCGAGGAGGCCTGTGTTCTCGGGATCAACGAGCCGCCGGTCACCATCGAGCGGATCGAGTACGCGATCATCGAGCACGCCTTCGCCGCCGGCTGGGTGAAGGCGGAGCCGCCGGAGCGGCGGACCGGCAAGATGGTCGCCGTGATCGGGTCGGGGCCGGCGGGCCTGGCCTGCGCCCAGCAGCTCAACCGCGCCGGCCACTGGGTGACCGTCTTCGAGCGGGCCGATCGGATCGGCGGCCTGCTGCGGTACGGCATTCCGGACTTCAAGCTCGAAAAACGCATCGTGGATCGCCGCATCGAGCTGATGATGGACGAGGGCATCCTCTTCCAGACCGGCACGGACGTCGGCCGGAACTACGCCGTGGAGAACCTCGCGTGCTTCGACGCGATCGTGCTCTGCGGCGGAGCGATGAAACCTCGCGATCTGCCGATCCCCGGCCGAGAGCTGGACGGCATTCACTTCGCAATGGACTTCCTGACGCAGCAGAACCGGCGCGTCGCCGGCGACGACCTGCCGGCCCTCGGCATACGGCCGATCGATGCCGCCGGCAAGCACGTTGTCGTGATCGGCGGCGGCGACACGGGCTCCGACTGCGTGGGGACATCCAATCGCCACGGGGCCAAGTCGGTCACGCAGTTCGAGCTGCTGCCCGCACCGCCGGAGGACCGCCCCCCGCATCAGCCGTGGCCCTACTGGCCGATGAAGCTCCGCACAAGCACATCGCACGAGGAGGGCTGCGACCGCCATTGGAGCATCCTGACCAAGGAGTTCCTCGGCGAGGCCGGTCGCGTGACGCGGCTTCGCACGGTGCAGGTGGCGTTCCGCACGCCGCCGGGCGGCGGCCGGCCGCAGATGGTGGAGATTGCCGGCAGCGAGCGCGAGTGGCCGGCGGACCTGGTGCTGCTGGCGATGGGGTTCGTCGGCCCGGAGCCGGACGGCCTCCTGGCGCAGCTCGGCGTGCCGCTCGATGAGCGGGGCAACGTGCAGACCGATGAGAACTACGCGACGCCGGTGCCGAACGTCTTCGCCGCCGGCGACATGCGGCGGGGCCAGTCGCTGGTGGTCTGGGCCATCAGCGAGGGCCGCGAGGCCGCCCGCTGCGTGGACCAGCACCTCATGGGCTATACGAACCTGCCGACGAAGGGCGGGTTCGACCTGCCGCGGGTTTGACATCCCGTGCGGCGGCCCCGGCCGGCGGCACACGCCGGGGGTTGGCCGCGAGCCGCAGAGAATCCTTATACGCCGTTCGTCGCCGCCGTCCCTCGCGCCGAGGGCCCGGTGATCGCGGCATGCAAATGAGCAGGGCCGCACGGCCCGGCGGAATGACCGGATCGTGCGGCCCGTGTGTCCACGGTCCGACTGCGCAACTCAGACGTCGGCTATTCGCATGCCGGCGGCCGATTGGGACCGTTGAAACACGCCTGGAACACCTGGAAGTCCATGAGGTCGATGTCGTTGTCGCTGTCGAAATCCATCGGCACGGCGCAACCCCAGGCCCACAGGATCGTTGCCCCAAGCCCCTGGCCCGGCGAGCCCGCCGCGAGGGCATACGGAGCGGGCGCCCACGGGTCGGTGTTGACGAACACCGGCGTGCCGCGCGCCACGCTCTCGAGGCCCCGAATGCCCTTGGTGTCGCCGACATAGCCGCAGGAGAGGCGCGAACCGAGCACGTTCGACTTCTCGGAAAGGCCGCCCGCGACGACGGTAGCCCAGTCGCGAGAGTCCTCGCTGGCAACGTCGCCCACCAGGCAGTTGTTGATGGAGATGTAGGGCGCATCGGACTCGCCCGACTTGAAGTTGTTGAACACCGCGGTCCAGATGTTCGACGCCCCGCCGCCCTCGGTTCCGAAGTTCACCAGCCCGAAGCTCCACGCTGCGTAGAGGCCGCCGACCAGGTCGTCGCTTCCGGCCAGACTCCCGGCCATCACGCCGGCGTTATCGACCGCCGGCGGCGAGTTGAAGCCCATCCGGTGGAAGATGCAGTTTGTGACGATCATCCGGGTCGCGGCCGCGCCGCCGCCGGGGGCCACGCCGGCGCCGTTGAGGCACA
>CAZTVU010000032.1:0-1999 GCA_964617025.1 uncultured Planctomycetales bacterium
CCCTCCACAATCACCCCGTTCCGCCTCTGCTGCCCTCCGGACCGTGAACGGTTACTCCTCGGCCGCCGTATCGAGTACATGGGGCGACCGGCCATCATCGGGACGATCCTCGACATGACCGACCGGGTCCGCGCGAAGGAGGAGCTTCGCGAGTCCGAGATGCGCCACCGCACCATCCTCGACGAGATGCAGGAAGCCGTGATCTTCGTTGACGCCGAAGACCGCATCTGTCACATCAACGCCTGCGCCTGCGCGCTGATGGGGGCGCCGCGGGAGGCCCTCCTCGGCCGAATGCTGCTCGACGTGCACTCCGAGGCCCTTCGGCCGCGAATCGCGGAAATGCTCCAGGCCTTCCGACGACAGAGGCCGACGGAGACCATCACCATCCGGCGTCCCTTCCGAGATCGCGAGCTGATCTTTCGCTTCTCGCCGGTCTACAGCCCGGAGGGCGTCTACCGGGGCGTGATCGCGAACATCATCGACATCACCGACCAGGTGCGGTTGCAGCAGCAACTGGCGGAGGCACGGCGGATGGAGGCCATCGGGACGCTGGCCGGCGGCATCGCCCACGACTTCAACAACCTGATGGCCACCGTGCTGGGCTGCGCATCGCATCTGAAGGGCCGCCGGCGCCCCGACCACCCGGACTACGATTTCCTGGCGCGGATCGAGAACGCGGCCGACACCGCCGGCCGCCTGGCCCACCAACTGCTTCTCTACGCCAAGGGCGGGAAGATCCGGCCGCGACTCGTCCGATTCAACGAAGTGGTGGACCGCGCCGTCGAGGCGTTCCGGCCGCTCGTGCCCCGCAATGTGCGGTTCGAGCAGCAGGTCGCGAGCGACCTCGGACACGTCGAGTGCGATACGACGCAGATCGAACAGGTGATCGCGAATCTCTGCCGCAACGCCGTGGATGCGATGGAGAACGGCGGACGCCTGACGGTGCGGGCGATGAAGGCGTCGCTGAACGCGCCGATGGCGGACTCGCACCCGCCGCTGCCGGCGGGCGACTACGTGTGCGTCGAGGTGGAAGACACGGGAAGCGGCATGGACGCGGAGACCGCTCAGCGCGTCTTCGAGCCCTTCTTCACAACGAAGGCCACGGGATACGGGCTCGGTCTGGCCGCCGCCTGGGGCACGCTCAAGAGTCACGGCGGGGCGATCGCCGTCACCACCGAACCGGGCAAGGGGTCGACATTTCGATTCTGGCTGCCTCGAGCACGGATCGGCGGGTGACGATCACCCGGGGAACCGAGGGACGGCCCGGCTCGGGTGCATTTATCGGCAGGACGGCTTCCCGTGCGGCGTGCAGCGCCGCGATGGCTCTCTCGCCCCTGCGCACCTCTGCACGCTCGGACGCCCTGAGCTGCTTCCGATCGCTCCGACGGGGCGGGGAGCGAACGAGACTCTTGAACCGAAAGCGGCCCCGGCCGCGAGGCCGCCGCGCGTCCCGAAGGCAATCGTTTCGCGACTCCACGGCCTGAACGCGCCGCCCCGGCACGGTGCGGCACGCCCGGACCCCTCCCGCACATAAGACGAACCCTCGCCCGCAAATGGACATTCGCTATCTCCGGCACTAGAGTCGTTCGGGTGATGGGCCCCAACTCTTCGACTCGGGATATGGCCATGATCGGGAACGCGGACGGCAATCCGATTCAGCAGGCGTACGCCCCGAGCACAGACCGGGCCTGCGCCGCCCCGGTCGGTGACGCCGCGGGACATGCCCACGATGAGTTGAATCGCATCTTCAGCCTCTCGATCGATATGCTTTGCATCGCCGGCCTCGACGGTTTCTTCCGGCGCGTCAGTCCCTCGTTCGAGCGAACGCTGGGGTTCTCCGTGGAGGAGTTCCTGTCCCGGCCGTTCATCGAATTCGTCCACCCCGATGACCGGGAGCGGACGCTCGCGGAGCTCGATCGCCTCTCGACCGGACGGCCGACGATCCATTTCGAGAACCGGTATCGATGCAAGGACGGGACGTATCGGTGGATCTCGTGGA
>CAZTVU010000032.1:2024-10075 GCA_964617025.1 uncultured Planctomycetales bacterium
CGCCGAAGGGCTGGTGTACGCCGCCGCCCGAGACATGACGGAATACAGGAAGCTGGGCGAGGCGGTGCAGTTCGAGCGCGACCGACTGATGAACCTCCTGTCGGTCATGGAGGACGGCGTCTGCATCGTCAGCACCGACCACGTGATCGAATACGTGAACGCCGCCATGGAGCGGACGTTCGGTCCGTTGCGCGGCCGGCGGTGCTATGAGTACGCGCCGGGAAGGTGCGAACCCTGCCCGTGGTGCCACAACGAGCAGGTGTTTCGAGGGGAGACGGTGCGCTGGGAGTGGTACTCGGCGGCGCACGACCGATACTTCGACGTCTTCGAGGCCCCGCTCCGGAACCCGGACGGCCGGGTCTCGAAGATCGAGCTGTTCCACGACATCACGGCGCGCAAGCGGGCCGAGGAGCAGGCCCGCCAGCATCAGGCGATGCTCGCGCAGGTCTCTCGCCTGAACCTCGTCGGTGAGATGGCCGCCGGCCTGGCCCACGAGTTGAACCAGCCGCTGTTCGCGATCGTCAGTGCGACCGAGGGCTGCCTGCGAATGCTGCGATCCGGCGCAACGAACCGCGAGGTGCTGATCGAGGCGATGGAGATCGCCGCCGGGCAGGCCAAGCGGGCGGGGGCCATCCTCCACCGAATTCGCCGGCTCGTGCAGCGCCGGCAGCCCGACCGGACGGAGGTCAACCTCGGCCGCCTGCTTCGGGACACGATCGGCCTTTTCCATCGAGAGGCCCGGGAGAGGCGGATCGCCGTCCGGCTGGACGTGGCGGACGACCTGCCGCCGATCCGCGCGGATGCGGTGCAGATCGAGCAGGTGGTGCTCAACCTGCTCCGCAACAGCATGGAGGCGATGAGCGGGTCCGCCGCGGACGGCCGCGTGATCACGCTCCGCGCCGCCGTCGGCGAGGGGGGCGCCGTGGTGGTCGGCGTGCAGGACAACGGACCGGGGCTCGCTCCCGAGACGATCGAACGAGTCTTCGACCCGTTCTTCACCACGAAGGCGAACGGGCTGGGCCTCGGGCTGGCCATCAGCCGGTCCATTGTCGAGTCCCACGGGGGGCGGCTGTGGGCCACGCCCGTCCCCGAGGGCGGCGTGACGTTTCAATTCACGCTGCCGACCGACGCCGGCCCACCCGACGTGAGGTGCGACGATGCCTGACGCGCCCACACCGCCGGCCCCCACGGTGTTCGTCGTAGACGACGACCCCGCCGTCCGCGCCGCGTTGCAGGTCCTCATTCGGTCGGCCGGGCGCGTGGTCGAGACGTTCGGGTCCGCCCGCGAGTTTCTGGAGGCGTTCAACCCATCGCGCCCGGGCTGCGTCGTGCTCGACCTGCGAATGCCGGGCATGAGCGGGATCGAGCTGCAGGAGGCCCTGTCCGCCCGCGGAGCCACGATCCCCGTCATCATGGTCACGGCGCACGGCGAGATCTGGTCCGCCGTACGGGCGATGAAGGCGGGGGCCATCGACTTCATCGAGAAGCCGTACGGCGACCAGACGCTTCTGGACCGCATCGAGCAGGCCATTGCGCGCGACGCGGAGACGCGACGGGCATCCTGTGTGCGGCAGGCGTTCGCCAGTCGCCGGGCGTCCCTGACGCCCCGCGACCGCGAGGTGATGGATCGGCTGATCGCCGGACGGACAACCAAACAGATCGCGGCCGAACTCGGCGTCAGCACGCAGGCGATCGACGCCCACCGCAAGAACATACTCCAGAAGATGCAGGTGGAGTCGATCGTGGAACTCGTGCGCCTGGCAACGTCGTGCGAGGGCCCGACCAACGGCACGAACTGACCGGCGAGCAACCTTGGAAAATACAACCCGTTCAAAAGCGGCTTTTTCGTTGCCGCGCCCACGCGTCGACGCTACTAATGCAGGTAGCGGCGCTGCGACCCGACTTCGCGCGGCACGTAGCCCGTCGCTGAAGGCAACGGCAACGGTTGCCGGGCGTTCACGGTCAGATCCTTCTCTCAGCCGTCGGGCACGAGATCGACGTCGACTCAACCCGGCCGCGTGCGTGTCTCGCAGGCGTTCGAACAGAAGGGAACTATCATGACTCGCGGGAAGAATGCGTTCGAGCAGACGGCCGTAATGATGGCGTGGCTGAGCGTGCTGGCGGCGGCGACGCTGCAGGCGGGCGAGGGTTCGGCGGGGAACTGCGATCCTCCGACCGTGCCGGTGCGGGCGTCGGTGACGTTCACAAACAACACCGGCCAGACGGCCAACGACTTCCACCTGTACATGTATCAGAATGACAAGCCGCACGTATTCGTCACCGGAGCGAAGGCGAGTTGCAGCGCGTTTGGAACGGTCGGCGTCACGCCGGGGACCGATAATGGCCAACCGCCGCCCCCGCCGCCGGGCAACCATGGGGCGGATGTGGACATGTCCGGCGGCAGCGTGCCGCCCGGCGGGTCGATCAAGGTCGACCTGACGCTCTGCATGAACGAGCGGAATAACGTCAAGATCAAGGACGTCAAATGGACGCACGACGGGAACGACCTCGGCGGCGGATCGCCGAATCACGGCTTTCGCGTCAATCGGCCGACGCCCGGGGGCGGCGGCGGCAACCACACGCCGGGAGGCGGCGGGAAGGGCGCCCAGGAGGGCAGCGGCGGCACGGGCAAGTACGTCCACCGCATCTGCATCGAGAACGATGACACGGTTCCGATCCTGCTGGAGGAGCTCAAGCTGCTGGCGTCGATGACGTATTATCCCAACATCAGCCTGATCAACTGGTCGGCGATCGACCCGATCCAGAACGACAACGGTGAGCCGCCCGTCGTCATCGCCCCGATGAGCGTATGGTGTTTCGACATGGAGACGACGGGCACGTACGTCGGCGGCCATATTTACCTCAAGTATTCCGTGCGGCCCGCGCCCTTGCCGGCCGAGGCCGGGCTGGCGGTGGCCGAAGAGGATGATTCGGTGCTGACGTTCGGCGACCACCCGGTCGACGATATCGAGCTGGACCTGGCCGAGGGCAGCGACTACTGGGAGACCACGCAGATCACGAGCATCCTGTTCGGCGGAAGTATCCCCCCGATTCCGCCCGACTTCTTCGACCCGGGATCGCTGCCGTTCACGGGCGACGTGCTTCTACAGGGCCGGCCGCTGGACCTGTGCCTCGGAAACGCGGACACGATCATCGTCCGCCGCGCTCCGCTCGATCTGCCGTTCGACGGAATGGCCGGCACGATCCCGATCGAACTCGTTCAGATGAGCCTCGTCAGCGTCAACCCGATCATTGTGCCGTTCGGGTCGCAACCGCCCCGCCTCTACGACGTCCACGTGGAGGTGCAGCCGTTCATGCCGGGGTTTGGCATGATGTTCGTGCAGCGCGATTCACACGAAGGCGGCCAGTTTGGCATGCAGATCCAGTACGTGCCGCAGATCCACTTCGTCGAGGTGGGCACCGGGACGACGCGAACGCTGTCGGAAGTGCCCCCGCAGCTCATGCAGACGCCGGCGCTCGGCCCGTGGCAGTACGCACCGCCTCCCCGCCGGATCGAGGGCAGCGGCCCGAACTTCTACGCGCAGCCGGATTGGCTGCGGGTCGCCGTTCATCCGGACGGCACAACGCACTCGATGGTGCCGGCGATGGGCCGGGCCCCTGGCGACTGCGATTGTGACGCCGACGTCGATCTGGCCGACTTCGCCATCTTCCAGAGCTCGTTCAACGGTCCGAACCGGCCGTACGCCGATCCGGAGTTCGGCGGGTGCATGGATCTCGACGGCGACGGCGACGTGGACCTGCAGGATTTCGCCCAGTTCCAGACGTGTTTCAACGGGCCGAACCGGCCGCCGGCATGCCCGTAGGAAACGACGAACGCGGAACGATGAACGGAGGTGGCAGCGACAAAAGGGCGGAGCGCCAGAGGGGCGGACGGGGGAAAAGGCCGGCGAGGCGCCGGCCCCACCGTAGCGCCGACGCCTCGTCGGCAGTTTCGAAAGCACAGTAGCGCCGACGCCCTCGTCGGCTCGAAAAGAAACCAGCCCCAATCCGCGAGGTACCCAAGGCCGGCGGGGCGCCGGCCCTACTCCAACGCCGGCCCCACTCTGCACGTCGAGGCCGATCAGCCGGAGCGTTGCTGCTCCAGGGCCTTGTTTGTGGCGTCAAGCCACTGCTGGCACTGCTGGCGGCGACGGGAGTCCGTGAGCCTTTCGAGGGCCTGCGTCAGATACTGGCGGGCGCGTTCGAGCTGGCCCAGGTCGCGCGCGAAAAGGATGCCCAGCAGCAGCCGCACCTGGTCCACATCCGCCGCCGTCGGGTAGGTCTGCACATACCGCTCATACGCCGCCGCCGCTTGGGGCATCCGCTGCATGGTCAACAGCTCGTGTGCGATCTCAAGCTGATGATCGCGGGAAAGCGTCTGCGTCGGATCGAGCTGCAGCAGCTCCTGATAGAGTTCGGCGGCGGCCACGCGATCGCGATCGGCCAGCGCCCGCGCGATGCGCATCCGAATGTCCGCCACGCGGTCGAACGCCGCGGGAACCGGCGGCGGACCGTCGCGAGACACGGGACGGGCCACCCGCCCCAGTTCCGCCACGGCCCGCGCATTCGGATCGCGCAGCGCCGTGGCCACGCTGCGGCGGTGGTACCACCGCCGCCACAGGGCCACGATGTCGAACTGGTCCCGCGGCAGCGCGTGGATCCAGAGCATGACGACGGCGACGACGAACCCGAACAGGTAGCCGGCCAGGTGGGCGCTGTAGGCGATCTGTGTCGGTCCCTCCGGATCGGCCAGCGAGGGGGCAATGATGTTGTCCCAGAGGATCATCTTCACGACGATCATGAACATGCTGGGCAACTCGATTGTGCCAATGAGGATGAACAACCAGTATACGAACTCGATGTTGCTGCGGGGGAACAGGGCCAGATAGGCCGTGGTGACGGCGGCGATCGCACCGGAGGCGCCGAGCATGGCGTGGTCGGAGAACAGGAGATAGCCCGCGGCCGCCGAGACCCCGCCGGCCAGGTAGAACAGGAGGTAGGTCAGGTGGCCCATCTTGGAATTGACGCTGCCGCCGAAGACCCAGAGGAACAGCATGTTGCCGATGATGTGGGCCGGGCCGCCGTGCAGGAACTGATACGTGAAGAACTGGTAGAGTCGCGGTTCCGCACCGTCCAGCAGATACTCGCGCACCCAGGGGGCGAGACGATCCGTATGTCCGCCGGGCTGCGACCGCCCCCCGCCGACGAGGTCATAGCTGGCGAGGAAGATCAGGATGTTCGCCGCGATGAGGGCGTAATTGACCCAGGGGGTTCGGCGAATCGGGCTGTCGGTTCGTATGGGGAAAAACATTCCAGGACGGCCCCGGCCCCTCCCTGCAAACGACTCCGCCGCCCGGGCGTTCGCGGCACCGCGGTTTCCAGCGCCGAGGTGCCGAGCACGCGGCCGGCGTGCCGGTTGACGTCAACTCACTTCGCGGCCGGCGCCGCTCCACCCGGCGGGGGCGTGAGGGCCTGCACGAAGCGCATCCGCGCCTCATACAGCGCCGCCTTGAGGAACCGATCCTCGTCGTCGGTCAGGTTGCCCCTGGTCTTCCCCTCAAGGACCCCCAGAAGGTCGATGTAGTGCTTGGCCACCTCCGGGTCGGGCGGCAGGGTTCGACCGTCGGGCGTCTGCATGCCCCCGAGGCCGATCATGGCCTGCATGAACAACATGTTGATCAGTTCGGCGAGCGAGGCATCCGGCAGCGGACCGCCGTGACCGCCGGTCTCCGCCTCCTGGGCGAGGCGTTCCTTCTCGCGCTGCGCCTCCGCCTTCCAGTCCGAGTCGATGTGGATCCGCGGTTCTTCGCCGGGTTTGTCGGCCATATCGTAGACTCCGTATTTCGGACGCCGGCATCCGCCACCTGCAACGGATGGTCCGACGCGCGCATTCGCGCGCGTGCCTGACCCGCCTACGCGGGCCGGTGCGCGGTAGGATAAGGCGGTTTGGCCCGACAGGCAATCCGCCGCAGACACCCGTGCGGCGAACCCGTCGTCGACGGGTAGCCGATGCGAGGCCGGAACGCGTGAAGACAAGTCGTGCCAAGCGGCTACAATCCGACTGACATGCAGCAACCAGGCGCAAACCCAGCCCCGCAACCGCCCCGCCGGATTCTCCTTACCGGCGCGACGGGGTACGTCGGCGGCCGCCTGCTGAAGGCGCTGGAGGCCGCCGGCCACCGCGTGCGGTGCCTGGCCCGCCGCCCCGAGTTCCTCCGCCCGAAGGCGGGCGCGGACACCGAGATCATGCCGGGCGATGTGCTTGATCCGTCAACCGTGCGGACGGCCATGACCGGTGTTGACACGGCCTACTACCTGGTCCACTCGATGGGGTCGGGGGCGGCGTTCGAGGAACAGGACCGGCTCGCCGCGCGGACCTTCGGCCGCGCGGCCCGGGAGGCGGGCGTTCGACGGATCATCTATCTTGGCGGGCTGGGCGGCGGCCACAGCCTGTCGCGGCACCTCGCCAGCCGACAGGAGGTCGGACAGTGCCTCCGCGAGTCGGGCGTGCCCACGATCGAGTTCCGGGCGTCGATCATCATCGGTTCGGGCAGCCTCTCGTTCGAGATGATCCGGGCGCTGGTTCACAAGCTGCCGGTCATGATCACGCCCAAGTGGGCCTCGGTCCTCGCACAGCCGATCGCCATCGAGGACGTGATCGCCTACTTGACGGCCGCGCTGGATCTCGGCGGTGCCGAGAACGCGGTGTTCGAGATCGGCGGCGCGGACCGGGTGTCCTACCTCGGCATCATGCGGGAATATGCGGAGCAGCGGGGGCTGCGGCGACTGATCATCCGCGTGCCGGTGCTGACGCCGTGGCTGTCGAGCCTGTGGCTGGGGTTGGTCACACCCGTCTACGCGCGGGTCGGACGGCAACTCATCGAGAGCATCCGCAACGAGACGGTGGTCTCGAACGATGAGGCCCTGCGGGCGTTTCCCGGGATCCGGCCCCGCGGCGTTCGGGAGGCGATCGCCCGCGCCATCGTCAACGAAGACGAACAGTTCGCCGTCACGCGGTGGTCGGATGCCTTGTCATCGTCCGGGCCCTCGCGAAGCTGGGGCGGCGAGCGGTTCGGCTCGCGAATCGTCGATTCGCGGACGGTGAACGTGGACGTGCCCGCCGCGGAGGCCTTTGCCCCCATCCGGCGGATCGGCGGGGACACGGGCTGGTACTACGCGAACGGGCTCTGGCGCCTGCGCGGCTTTCTCGACCTGCTGGTGGGCGGCCCGGGCTCGCGCCGGGGGCGCCGCGACCCGGAACGGCTGGTCCCGGGCGATACGGTCGATTTCTGGCGCGTCGAGGCCGTCGAGCCGGACCGGCTGCTCCGCCTGGCCGCCGAGATGCGACTCCCCGGGCGGGCGTGGTTGCAGTTCGAGGTCGTCGATCACGCCGGCGGCGCGACCATCCGCCAGACCGCACTGTTTGACCCCAAGGGCCTCTTCGGCCTGCTCTACTGGTACGCGCTCTACCCGATCCATCAATTGGTGTTCGACGGCATGCTTCGGGGCATCCGCGACGCGGCCGTCCGGCAACAAGCGCGCGCTCACCGCGCCGCGAACAAACCCGGCGTCAATTCGCTGATCGTGACCCAACCCGCGAAGAGCGACTCGACATCCGTGCCGGACGGCTTTGGACGCTCGAGGTAACGACCCGTGTATCGGTAGGCGGCGCGGCCGTCGCCGAGGCTCTGCCGCTCAAACGACATCTGTAGCGGCGAGGTGGCCGGCGGCACATGGCGAATGCCCCGCGGCTCCTCGCCGGGCGGCAGGTGCGGCAGGTTCACGTTCCACAGCGGCGCGTCGCCGCCCCGCAGCGGCCGCGTCAGCATGGCCTCGAGCACCACTCGAGCCCGCGACGCCGTGACGCCCCAGTCCTCGGGCAGCTCTCGGCGAATGAGCTGCGAGACCGCAATGGCGGGGCAGCCGAGGATGGCGGCCTCGCGAGCCGCGGCCACGGTACCCGAGTAGTACGCGTCCACGCCGACGTTTCCGCCCCGGTTGATGCCTGCCACCACCCATTCCGGACGTGGATGGACCAGTTCCGTCAGGGC
>CAZTVU010000032.1:10085-21202 GCA_964617025.1 uncultured Planctomycetales bacterium
ACGAACGCAGTCCGCCGGATGCGAGTGAACGACGAACACCTCGCCGAATACATCATCCTCTCGCCGCTCGACCGAGATCGGTTCGTGCGTCGGCGCGGCATGTCCCGCCCCGCTCCACTCCGCGGCGGGCGCGACCACCGTGACATCCGCGAGGCCGCGCAACGCTCGAAAGAGCGCCCGAAGCCCCTCGGCGGCGAATCCGTCGTCGTTGGTGATCACACAACGCATGGTGTCGAGTCACCCCGCCTCATCGCGGACATTGCTCCGTCATTGCGTAACGGAACGACGGCAAAGCGAAAAACCGGAAAAGCGGAAAAAACGCTCTCGAAGGGTCGTATCGGGAGTATCCCCGTGATGCGGTAGTGAGTTCGCCACATGATCAGACTTTTTCGTTTTCTCGCTTTCTCGTTTTTGCGCTTTCCCGCGTTGCCGGGTGAAACGCGGAGATTATAGGCCGTCCGGCGGGATTATGGCACATCATTTGCCCGAGCAACGTCTGAATCGTATTCTTTCCCTTGACCAGGTTGCCCACAGCTCATCGCCGGAATCGGGTGTCGCCGTCCCTCAGTTCGAGGGCGGACGTCCATCGGCCTGCCTCTGCCCGCGGCTGCGACGGCGACCGGGGAAGACGAGGCACAGCGTGGCCCGGCCGACCGAAGGCGTCGAAACATCCTCGAAACTGCCGCGTGACCTTCACGAGGCAGGCTGGCCGCCGCTTGTGCCCATGCTGGAGCTGACGTGCCGCCCCGGCACGCCGCAACAGAAGACGTGGCTCATTCGGCGGGCCGTCACGATCATCGGTTCGCGGCCGGGCGCGCACATCCTGATCCGGCACGATGAGGTGAGCAAGGCCCACGCCGCGATCGTTTGTGACGGCACGGAGCCGATCGTATGCGATCTGGTCAGCCGCAATGGAACGCACCTGGGCGGCCGGCGAATTCGCTGGGCGGGCCTGCACGAGGGCGACTCGCTTCGAATCGGTCCGTACGACATCCGGGTCCACACGAAGCCGCTGCCGGGCTCGCGCGGACGGAACTTCGAGAGCGGGCAGTTTCAGGCGATCCAGCCGGGCCCGGAACTTCGGCTGATCGACGAGAGCGGACAGGTGGCACTGGCCGTGCGCGAGGGGGCCGCGACCGTCGGCTCGCGGGAGGGCGCGGACCTGCTCGTCGAGTCGGACACGGGCACGCCCGCCCTCGCGATCCTGCTGGCATGGCGGCGGGGCTGGGCGGTGTATGACCTGGCCCACGACGACGAGCCGCGAACACAGGTGAACGGCCGGCGGGTACTGTCGGCGGTCCTCCGGCCCGGGGACCGGCTGGCGTTCAACCGGAAGGTGTTTCGGGTCGAACTGGATGGAGCAGCGCCGCCGGCCCTGGATGCGTCTGTGCCGGCGAATCAGTCCCAGGGGGCGGCAAGGCGAGACGCGGGGCCGACGATCGAGTGTCCCGCCGGCTCGCAGGAGGTCGATCGACCGACGTGATTACGGAGCAACTCGGCGGCGAAGGGCCGGAGACGGCCCTGTCCGCGCTCGAGGCCAAGCTCGCGGCGTTACAGGGAGAGATCGCATCGTCCTACCAGCAGGTTCATCAGTATCAGGCACGGGTGGACCTCAAGGCGCAGGAGCTGGCGCAGAAGGAGAAGGACCTCGAGGCGCGGCGGCAGCAGATCGAGGCGCAGCAGGCAAAACTGGCCGACGAAAACCGGCAACTCGACCAGCGCCGCAGCGAGGCGGATGCGCTCTCGCGGAACCTCGAGCAGCGGTCCGCGGAGCTTGCCGCCCGGCTGGAGGCCCTGGCACAACAGCAGCAGGAAGTGCAGGCGGCCCGCGAAGCCCTGGAGGCCGACGCCAAGGCGCTCGCCGCCCGACAGGAACAACTGGACGCCGAAACGGCGGCCGTAGCGGAACTCCGCAAACAAGTGGAGGAGCAATCGCAGCAGATGCAGGCGCAGTTCGATGAGCTCGCCCAGATGGACGCCGCACTGACCGAACGGCAAAAGCAGCTTGACGAGCATAGCCTGCAACTGCAATTGCAGGAAGAGCGCCTTGCGACGCGAGAGAGCGCCATGGCGGACTTCCGGGCCGCGCTGACCCGCGTCGTGGCCGTCTTTGAGGAGTTGAGCGCCGCCCGCGAGACGGGCGAGTCGGAAACCGCGTCCCAGGTCCAGGCCGCGACGACGCCCACCGCCCGCGACGACGAACCCGCGCCGAATGTCGAGGCGACGGCGCAGGCTCAGGCTTCTGCGGCGCGGACCCCCGGCGACGCGGCGAATCGCGGCGATGCAAAGGACTCCGACGCTTCAACGCAGTACCCCGCCGGGTCCCCGGAGCCCGCGTCCCCGTCGCCCGCAGCGCAGGAGACGGTTGACCTGAACACCCTCGATCCGGAAATGCGTGAGCGGTTCCGCATGCTGCGGCGGCTGGCCGGACCGAAGAAGACCGACGCCGAGCTGCTCGCCCAACTGCGTGCGATGGCCGCTGTGCCGGCGGCGCAGGAACCGAATCCGTCGGCGAAGCGCCGCTGGCCCTGGCGCAAATAGCGCGGACCGCGAGGCAGGTCTGCCGAACGGCGCTTGCCGCGGGCGACGCCCCCCCATCGCCGTGTGCGGCGCCGCGCCCCGGCGAGACAACGCGAAGGCCGATCCCTCCGCCGTCTGCGCCGGCGCACCGACGAGCCTCAGCGCATCCCCCGGGGCCGACGGCGACACGATCGACTGGTTTGTCGGTCGTTGCGCCGGGACGCCGATCCCCGGCGATCTTGCACCCACGGTCACGCCGGCGGAGGAACACGAGCTCGGCGACTGGGTGGAACTCCGCACGCCGGAGGCCCACAGCGGCGATCACTTCGAGGACTGGATCGGCGGCGGCACGGGGGGCGGCGCGACGACAAGGACCGGCCGCAGACGCCGACGCTGCGCGGCCACGGCAAGCAGGAACCACACACCCAACCCCACTGCCGTCTCCCGTGGATGACCCTCGCAGCGTTCAATCGCAGCCGGCCAATACTGACGCAGAAGCGGAACCACGCCCAGGAGAATCAGCGCCGTCCCCACGGTGACGGTCCCCAGCACGAGCGTCCATCGATGCGCGAGGAGGCCCATGGCCGCGCCGACCAGAAACGCAACGGCCAGCAGCGCGGCCCCTTTCCGAGTGTCGCCCGGATACCTGGCCACGACATGCTCTCCGAACGCCCGGAGATACCCCCAGAGCGTCTGGTCGCGGGCCGCCTGCTGCTGCGCGGGCGTGGGCAGCGCAAAACCCCCGCCGCTCGCACCGCCGGACAGCCGGGCATCTTCAAACTCCTGCAACATCCCGGGCAACGACGGACCGATCAGCACGCCTGCCACAACCGCGGCCGCCACGGCCCCGGTCAACGCGGCCAGCCACAGGCGGAACATCAGGTAGCCGAGAATCGCGCCGACGACCGCGCCGACAATAATGGCTGCCATGGCAGGGATCCCGAACCGCCCGGCGGCGTCGGACGCCGCCAGAGCGCCGCCGGCCAGAAAGGCCGCGACCACCAGGCTGCGGATGAGCCGCGCCCCGAACATCGCCAAGATCAGACCCGCGACGGCCACTCCCGCGGCCGCCCAGAAAAACGAGGTCGCATCACTGGGGAGGTGATACCGGACAATGCCCTCGATCTGGGTAATCCAATCGAGCATCTCTCCGGCTCAACGATCGGCAGCGCCGCCGGCAACCCGCGGAACGGAGACGACCGCGCCGTTCGCCCCGTCCGGAAGGATCACCTTCTTTTCGTACACGCTCACGTCGATCCACGCCCGGCCGATGTCGATACGCAACTGCTGTTCGATGTTTCGGATCTTCTCGGCCGGAGTCGGCTCCTCGATCTCCTCGCCGGGCGCCGAGCCCCAACGGATCCTCGTGCCCTGCTGCGTGGCGAGCACGATGTGGTGGCGAGCGCGGTCGCGCCGTCCCTGATAGTTGGATACGTCGATGGCGCTGATGCGGTTCGCCCAGGGCTGATCGAAGAGCATCGCCGTGAGGCGAATCCCTGCGCGGAGGTCGCCGCCTTCCCACTTCTGCCCCACCGCCGGCGGCGCTGCGTTCACCCCTTCGATCACGATCCAACCGGGGCTGAGACGGTCATAGACCTCCGGCAGCCGATACCCCTCCACATCCACGGGGATGTAGCCCTCCTTTGCTTTCACCATCCCGAGGGGCCGGCGAAAATCGCACTTCACGCGGATGGAGCCGTCCGCGTACTTGCGCACCCAGCAGACATCCTTGACCCACCCGCTCTGCCGAAACCGCTCGGCAATCCGCTCGGCCAGGCGGTCGTCGAGCCAGTTGTCGGCCGGATCCAGCGACACCGCTGAGGCCAGGCGAGGCGTCCAGCCCTCCTTCATCGCCCAGTCCGGCATGTCGACGATCTGCAGACGGGGCGTCGGGTTGCATTGCGGCAGTCCGCGCGCGGTCATCTCCATCCGGCCGAGGCCCCACCGCGCCCCGGCGAGAACCGCGATCACCCCGACGATCGTCAGCCACTGCTTCCGGCTGAGATGCGCGGCGAGCGTCCAGGCCCGGCCGAACGCCCGGCGGATTGTCCCCGGCTCTCCGTCGTCGTGCGTCTGTCTTCCTCGCCGTGCCATGCCGTGTCCGATGCATCCCCGATAGCGAACCGCCGCTCAGCCTGCCGCACGCCCGGCCCCGGCGGCCCGGTTCACGGCCAGCAGGACGATCCGCTCGCACAACTCGTCGAACCCGATGCCCGCCTGGGCCGCCGCCTTGGGAAGAAGCGAGTGATCCGTGAAGCCGGGAATCGTGTTGATCTCCAGCAGATACGGCTCACCCGACTCCGCGTCGGCAATCCAGTCGACCCGCGCGAAGTCCCGGCATCCGAGCGCGTGAAACGCCTTCAGGCTCAGCTCCCGAACGCGATCGAGCGCAGTCGCCGGCAACGGGATCTCGAAGTGGTATTCGGTGTTCTTGTCGTCGTATTTCGCCTTGTAGTCGTAGAAGCCCCGCGGCGTGCGAATCCAGATGGGCGGCAGGGTCTGATCGTCGAGCACGCCGACGGTGAGCTCGAGACCGGCGATGTACTGCTCGATGAGGCACTCCCCGTACTTCCGGACGAGGTTCCGCACCGCCGGGATGAACGCCGTAGCGTCCCGGATGAGCTGGCAGTCGACGCTGCTGCCCTCGCAGACCGGCTTGACGACGACCGGCGGGGTCCAGTTGGCACAGGCATGTCGCCAGCACGAGGGGCGGGCGATATGGAATCGCGGCGTCGGGATGTCCAGATCAATGCAACGACCCTTGGTCCGCCTCTTGTCCATCGCCAGCGCCGACGCCGCCGGGCCGGACCCGCAGTAGGTCATGCGCCGTTCTTCGAGGATTTCCTGAATGCGGCCGTCCTCACCGAAGGTCCCGTGCAGGGCGATGAAGACGACGTCCGCCGGGCGATCGAGCGCGCTCAGATCGTCCGGAGAGATGTCGGCCTCGAAGACCTCGTGCCCGCGCAGACGCAATGCGGCGGCGACGGCTCGCCCGCTCTTGAGGCTGACCTCGCGTTCGGACCCCGGTCCGCCGCGCAACACGGTGATACGAAGCGGCCGGCCGAGACCGGGCCGCACGGACGCAACGCTTGACTCTTTCACCGGCATCCTTGCCATGATCGTCATTCCTCCGCTTTCCGCCCCCACACCTGCACTTCGAGCTCGAGCTCCACGCCCGAGTGTTCGGCAACGCGACGCCGCACCAGACCGATCAACCGAAGGACGTCTCGCGCGGACGCCCCCTTCGTGGCGACGATGAAATTCGCGTGCTCGTGCGACACCGCCGCCCCGCCGCACGAGGCCCCCTTCAGGCCGGCCTGCTCGATCAACGCGCCGGCCGACGCACCCGGCGGGTTCTTGAAGACGCAGCCGGCACTGTCCGCCGCCAGCGGCTGCGTCCTCCGCTTGTAGTCCCACACCTCCCGGTACCGCGCCCGCACGACGTCGGCATCGCAGGGAGTCAGCGCAAGCTCGGCCCGCTCGATGATCTCCTCCCCCAGCCCGCAATGCCGGTAGGCAAAGCCGATCTCCTCCTTCTTCCACTCGCGGCGGCAGCCGGACCGATCGACGGTCCACACGCGCCGAACGACATCGGAGATCTGACCGAATCGCCCCCCGGCATTCATCCGAATGCACCCGCCAACGGTGCCGGGAATCCCCGCCATGCACTCCAGGCCCCAGAGCCCGCGACGAACGGCGGCGAAGGTGAGTTTCGCCATGTCGACCCCGGCCCCGGCGACCACGCCGAACGACGTCCACTCGATGCGGCTGAAAGCCCCCCCCTTCAAACGTATCACCACGCCGTCAACGCCGTCGTCGCTCACCAGCACGTTCGCGCCGGCTCCGAGGACATAGACCGGCAGGCCCGCCTCCCGGGCACGAGACAGCACCCCGCCCAGACTCTCCCTCGAATCGACCGTCGCCAGAACTCGCGCGCAGCCGCCCAGCCCGTACCACGTCAACGGGGCCAGCGGCGCGTTCGCCTCGCATACCGGTGCCAGGTCGGCCCACATCATCCCACATCCCGCAATTCGCCGAGCTTGATCACGCCCGGTGCGCCCGGCGCCGGCCCGCGCGCGGCGGCCGCTGCCGCGGATCGCAGCTCGGCGATCAGACTGTCCGCCACGCGCCACACGTCGCCCGCCCCCATCGTCAGAACCACGTCGCCCGGTTCGACGGAGCTTGCGAGCTGCCTCACGATGCAGTCAAAGTCCGGCTCGTAGCGGGCATCGCCGCCGTTCATGTGGATGCGATTCACCAGGTCGAGCGCCGTCACCTGGTTGCGTTCGGACTCGCTGTCTCGCACGAAGTAAATATCCGGCACGACGACCACGTCGGCCGCGGCCAGGCTGCGGGCGAAGTCCGCCAGCAGGAAGCGTGTCCGGGAGTGCTGATGCGGCTGGAATACCACCCACAAACGATGCGGCTCGTATCGCTCACGGGCGGCCCGCAATGTCACCTGGATCTCCGTCGGATGGTGGGCATAGTCATCCAGCACGACGACGCCGCCGACGTCGCCCCGCAACGTCAAGCGCCGCTGCGCACCGGCGTAGTCCGGCAGGATGCGGGCGATCCGGTCAATGGGTACGCCCGCGTGCCAGCACAGGGCGGCAGAGGCCAGGGCGTTTGCCACGTGATGCCGCCCCGGGATCCTGAGCCGAGTCTCGGCCAGCACCTCCCCCCCGCGCGCGATCTCGAAACGGAAGCACCCCCGTTCCGGCCGGGGATCGATTGCTCGCCACACCGCCTCCGGCCCGAAGCCGAATGTCTCCACCGGCGCACGCGCGTGCCGGGCGGCCGTCAGGGCCGCACGGCACTCCCCGTTTACGATCAGGGCCCCGTCATGCGGCAACAGGGCCGCGAAGTCCCCAAAGGCTCCGATAATATCCGTAAAGTCCTTGTAGTAATCGAGGTGGTCTTCCTCAACATTGAGGATCGCGGCCAGGCGCGGGGCGAGGTGCAGGAACGAGCGGTCGTATTCGCACGCCTCCACGACGAAGTGCGGACCATCCCCAACCCCGCTACCGCCGCCCAGTTGGTCGACGATCGCCCCGACTACGAATGACGGATCACAACCTGCTTGGCGGAGGACGTACGCCGTCATGCCCGTCGTGGTGCTCTTGCCGTGCGTGCCGGCAATCGCGATGCCGTCGCGGCCCCGCATGAGGCGACCGAGCAGATCCGAGTACTTGATCGTCTCAACCCCGCGCCGGCGCGCCTCGATCATCTCAGGATTGTCCGGCTTGATGGCGGCCGAAAACACAACGAGGTCCGCGTTATCGGGCACGTTCTCCCGGCGTTGCCCGATGGCGATCCGCGCCCCCGCCTTCGCCAGCCGGTTGGTCTCGCCGGAGGCGGCCACGTCCGACCCGCTGACGCTCGCGCCACGTCGCAGTAGCACGAGTGCGGCCCCGCGCATCCCGCACCCGCCAATGCCGATCAGATGCACGTGCCGTCCAAGAAAATCCCGCGATCCAGGCGCGGCGGCATCGAGAACACCATGCTGGCGAGAAACACCGCTCGCGTGCGGATTGAGACGCGTCCCTGCGCCTTGCGACATGTCTGTTGGCCCTTTCCGGCAACGCGGCTTACGGCGGCATTGCCCCTCGCTTGATCCGGCAATAATAGCGAACCGCGCGCGCTTTTCAAGCGCGCGCAGCCCTCGCTCGATTCGCGCCTCAATATGGATATCGGGGTTTGCCGCGGGAATCCTTGAGCCCGTTGCCGCGGCATGCGATGCGACGGACCGCGCCGCCGTTTTCAGCCGCCGCGAGGAGGGCTCGTCGGACCGTGCCCGGCCAGACGCAGCAGCTCCATTGCAATCTGACGTGCCGCCTCGGGCCGGCCCAGCCGACGCGCCGCCTCCGCCATGGCGGCCAGTCGCGGAGGATCCCGCATCAGCCGAAGGAGCGTGACTCGAAGGGCATGGGCGTTCTCGCGGGCGTCGATCCGATCGCGCAGGACCATCGCCGCGCCCGCCTCAACGAGGGCCTCCGCGTTGTGCCGTTGATGTTCATCTCGATGGAACGGGTAGGGCAGGAGCACCGAGGGCAACCCGACCGCCGTGATCTCCGCGAGGGTCGACGCCCCAGCCCGCGATACCACCAGGTCCGCCGCCGCCATCGCCTCCGGCATCCGATCCGTAAAGGCCACTACGGCGGCCGACACGCCGGCGGCCTCGTAAGCGTGTCGAACGCGATCCGCATCCAGCGAGCCGGCCAGGTGAAGAATCTGCCAACCCTCCATCGCCGCCAGTTCGGCGGCAAGCGCCAGCATGGCATCATTGACGGTCCGGGCGCCTTGGGATGCCCCCGTCACAAGCAACGTCTGCCGATCGGCCTGAAGGCCGAAGTGCCGGCAGCCGGCCGCGCGAAGCGCCTCGCGCGGCATCAGAAAACCCGCCCGAACGGGGCAGCCCCATGCCCGGAACCCGTTGGCGTTTCGAAAGTAGCGGTTGGAGCGCGCCCACTGGGCAAAAACCCGATCGACCCGTCGGCCCAGCCAACGGTTGGCTCGGCCGGGGACACAGTCCGGGTTCAGAATCGCCGACGGGATTCCCAGATCGACGGCGGCCCGCACGGCCGGTCCCGAGGCGTAGCCGCCGCCACCGAGCACAGCCCCCGGTCTTCGCTGCCGAAAAAGATCATGGCATCGACGCAGCGCCCCACGCCAGGCACGATAGAAACCCGGCCACCGCCAGGGCCTGGACGAAAAGGGCCGTACGTCCTGAGGGACCGCCTCGACCCCCGCTTCGCCGAGGATCTTTCGGTCAATCGGGCGGTCGGTGCATAGGAAGAGGGCATCGACGTCGGGGCGGATCGCTTTGATCTCGTGGAGAACGGCCAGGGCCGGGCAAAGGTGTCCGCCGGTGCCGCCGCCGGCGAAAATGAACCAGGGCCGTTGCGATTCGTCGGTCGTCAACCGTATATCTCCTTGCTTGAGGCGGATTATCGGCGAGCAGGGACGCGATGCAACTCGGTTTTCGAGAGAGGCATCACCGCATATACTGCGGCGTATGCCTCCCGAGGGACCGAAATGAGGTCGCAGCCCGGAAGCGCGATTCCGCCGGCAAATCGCGTGGGACGTTGGATGACCTGTTGACAAGAGGATGAACGCTCGTCTACAATGCCACAGTACGTAGGCGTGACGCTAAACTATTTTAACCGACGCGATGAACCTACGGTGATTGATGCGGTCACGCTTAACTATCATGCATCGTGAGCGCGGACGCGGTAGGGAATCGTCCGCTTCCGGCGGTAAAGCATGAACGGTTCTGCCCAGCTTTAGTGATACCGGTAACCTGCGGCGGTTACCCCAAGACCGATCGTATAAGGAAATCGAAATGGCGATTCGACATCACATCAAGGTCCTGGTGGTGGATGATGATCCGAACGTCTGCAAGACGGTCGGGCTCATCCTGAAGGATCACGGCTATCATGTGGATGCGTACACGCAGGCCCGGGAGGCGCTGTTGGCCTCCCGAAGGCAGGCGTACGACATGTCCCTGATCGACCTCAAGATGCCCGACATGGACGGCACCGAACTCATCCGGAAGATCCGCGAGGAGGACGACCATATCGGGATCATCATCATGACCGCCTACCCGGACGTCGACTCGGCGGCGGAGGCGATGCGGCTGGGTGCGCGCGACTACATCAGCAAGCCGTTCCGCGAGGAGCAGCTCCTGGAAGCAGCCGACCGCCTCGCCCACGACATGGGGCTGATCTACACCAACGAAAACGACCTGAACCGCCTGATCGGGCAGCGCATCCGCCAAGAGCGGCTCAAACAAGGCCTTACCCTGCGCCAGCTCTCGGATCGTGCCGAGCTCACCACGTCGCAGCTTTCGCAGGTGGAGCTCGGCAAGAATGCCGCCTCGATCTGGGCCCTGGCACGCATCAGCGGCGCCTTGGGCAGACAGATCTGCGAGTTGCTCGCGGGGCTGTAAGACGGCGGGGCGTACGCCCGCGTGCTTCCCAGAATGCCGACAGGACGCGAAGCAGGCGTCACCGGTCCGGTGGCGCCTGCTTTGTTGTCGGGGAGGGCGAGGCCCGACCAAGTCTATCGATTTCCTGCTCCAGCCGGCGGACCCGGCTCTTGAGCATATCGATCTGGCGGTCCCGATCCGCGATTTCCTGTTCCATACGGCTGCGGGCCTCCTTCTGGCCTGCGAGCGTCTTCTCGAGCTCCGCGCGTTCACGAGACAGGGAACTTGACGCACCCGCCAGCTCCTTCCGCGCAGCGTCCAACGTTTTGCGAAGCTGGTCGCGCTCGTCGGCCAACCCGACGGCTTCGCGGCGGGCGGCGTCGAGTTTCTTTGCCAGCTGCTCCGCACGATCCTGCACGGCCCGAAGCTCGTCTTCGCGAGCCACCAGTGCCGCGCGGGTCTGCTCAAGCTGGGCCTGGAGATCGGCGCTGCGCTGCAAGACCTGATCGTATTGCTGCTGGGAGTAACACCCGGCCATGACGACCACGCCCCAGAGCCCCGCCAGTGCGGTCAGACTCGTAGGGCGAAGGGCTCGCTGCCGCGACAACGATCGATCACAACGACAAACGTCCAACATGGCGGGCACGCCTCCGCAGGCAATCCACACTGA
>CAZTVU010000032.1:21231-30553 GCA_964617025.1 uncultured Planctomycetales bacterium
CAGAACAACCAGTTAGAGCAGCAATACCCTCGACTCCGACGTCATAACGCCGCCCGCCGCAAACCGCAGGCCCGGTTCGCATGGACACCGAGCCAACCCCGGCCACCGGTCCGACAAAGCCGTGCGCCGCGGCATGGCGGCCCGCGCGCTACGAACGCGCGCGAGGCGCCGTCTCGGTCGGGACGGCCCGGTTCATGCGCTGCCGGCCCAGTCGGCGCGGCTGCGTCGTCGTCGCGTCGTTGGGTGTCGGCATCCTGGCCCCGACTGCCTCGCGCCACCGGCGCAAGTCCGATACCAGCTCCCGCGTCTTCTCCGGCATCTTCGAGGCGAGGTCGTTTCGCTCGCCGATGTCGTCGCGCAGGTTGTACAGCTCCGTGCGGCCGTCCTCAAAGAACTCGATCAGCTTCCAGTCGCCGCTGCGCACCGCGCCCACGGGCGTTGTTCGCCAACGACCCTTGCCCGCGCCGAGGTAACCGGGAAAGTGCCAGTAGATGGCGCCGCGCCCCGGCTGGTCAGCCCCGCCGGCGACCAGCAGCGGCCAGTAGCTGACCCCGTCGAGCGGGTAGCCCGCCGGCGGCCTGACGCCCGCCAGCTCCAGCAGCGTCGGATAGAGATCGACGCTGTTGATCGGCACATCGCATGTCCGGCCGCCGGGGATCCGCCCCGCGAAGCGGAAAACGTATGGCACGCGGATGCCGCCCTCATACAGCATGCCCTTGCCGCGGCGGAGAGGAGCGTTGTCGGTGACGTCGCCGGCCTCCTTGATCCCCTCACGAACGTAGCCGCCCACGCCGCCGTTGTCGCTTGAGAAGATCACGAGCGTGTTGTCCGCGATACTCAGTTCATCGAGCAGGGCCGTGATCCGGCCGACGCTCTCGTCCACGCTGGCGATCATGGCCGCGTAGACCGGGTTGCGGTGCCCGCCCGCCGGAGACTTCGGCTTGAACCGGTCGATCCACGTGGGCTTGGCGTCGTGCGGCGAATGAACGGCGAAGTGCGGCAGGTAGAGGAAGAACGGCCCCTTCCGGTGCCGCCGGATGAAGTCGCAGGCCCTGTCCGTCAGGAAGTCGGCGAGGTATTGGCCCTTTGGATAGTCCACCTTCGGTCTGGTGTTGAAGTTGAAGTGAGCGCCGTCCGACACGATCGCCTCGTCGAAGCCGCGCCGCGACGGGAAGTGCGGCCCCTCGTTGCCGAGATGCCACTTGCCGAACATTCCCGTCGCATAGCCGGCGTCCTTGAGGGCCTTCGCGATGATGATCTTGTCGAGCGGAAGGTTTGTCACGTTGTCCACCGGCCGCAGCGGGCGGCTCCGCCAGTCGAACCGGTCGATGCTACCGACCGTGTAGACGCCGGTCCGCGGGCCGTACTGGCCGCTCATCAGCGCCGCCCGCGTCGGGGCGCAATTCGGGCCGCACGTGTACCCCGACGTGAATCGGATCCCCTGTGCGGCGAGCCGGTCGATGTTCGGCGTCTCGTAGTAGCGGCTGCCGTAGCAGCCCAGATCGGTGTAGCCGAGGTCGTCGGCCAGGATGAACACGATGTTCGGCCGTCGGGGGATGTCTGCGGCGTGCAGCGCGGCCGGCGCCATCGCCAGCACAACGATGCAAAGCCATCGCATCAATTGGGCGCGGCCGCCCCTCCCCGACAGCGTGCGGGCCGCCGCGAACAGGCGGTTCATGACGGTCATTGCGCGTTCCTCCCGAGTCTTGCGGGGACTGCCGCCGCGGAAGACGCACACGACGGCCTCACCACCTCCCGGTCCGCCTTCGGATCGCCTCCAGCTTGTCCTCGCACACCGGCGCGAAGACGAAGAACCCCCGGAGCGTATCGCACGAATGGTCCGCACGGCAGGCGCAGGCCTGCACGCCGCGGGCCGCTGCGCAGAAGGCGCTGCACACGCAAGAATCGATGCCGCAGAAGCCCTGGATACCGGCCATGATACCTCCCGCCGGGGTGTTGAGTGGTTCGGTTGATCTCACGACGACCGGAAACGAGCCCCCGTCGAGCGCCGCGCGCCTGGCGGGACCGCATCGCCCTGCGTCGCAGCGCCGATTATCACCGCACCTCAACCGGCCGGCAACGCGGCGCCGGACCCGCGCGGGCCACGGCGGCATATGGAGCGTTGCGGCGGCGATCAGGCCGGGCAACAGGACAAACACCTTGGCAGGTCTCGTTACGGAAGGGGTCATGATGCAACCCCTCCGTCTGATGACGTCTTGAGGACTTGGCCCACCCAACGCGAGCAGAACCGCCAGCCGGAGGCCGCACCGATGGGAGGCTTCGCTAAGCCAGCGGCCCGCGACCGAAAGATATCCCAAAGCGGCTCACGACCGCAACCAACAGACGCTCGCGTCCTGCGCGCATGTTTCGGTGTGAGGGCCGGACATCAGGAGCACGCACGCGTACAGGGAGTGCCCGTCGTCCCGGCGTTCGCTTGACGGCCCTGTGCGTCGGAGAACCGGAATCAGCTCGGCGGCGAAGCCTACCGCCCGAGCGCCCCACAATGAGACGTCGCCGGGCAGATGCGTTCGGGGCCTCTCGCAAGATCGGGAATCCTCCGACGCTCAGCCGGCGTCGGGGTTGAACTTGCAGTGCGGGCATTGCATGGGCGTGTCCTTGCCCATCGCCCCGGGGAGGAACCACTTGCCGCACTTCTCGCACGGGGTCATCTCCTCGCCGGTCTCCTTCTTGCACTTGGGACAGGCCATCTTCTTGGTGGGATCGCCGGCCGCGCCGCGGACCCTGGCCACCTCGGCGGCGGTCATTACGAATTCGTCTCCGCACGCCGTGCACTTCAGATGGACGTCATTGTAGAACTGGTCGGTCTTTCCCTGGCGCGTGATGCTGTAGACGGTGATGCCGATCGCGGCCGCGAGGCCCACCGCCGCCAGGATGAGCATCGTCTTCTGCGAGGTCTCGCCCGCCGCAAGATAACGACTACGCGCCGTTCGCCGCCGCCCCCCCGCCGCCATCGATTCCGTCCGCTCGATCATGATCGTTGTCTCACGTGGCAGGACCCGAGCCGCCGGGCGTCGTCCTTTCGGGAGCTCGACGGGGCCGACGCCCCCGGCCGAAAACAGCATTACGCTTACCGCGGCTACGGGCGCATTGCAAGGGTCGGCGTGGCGCTGCCGCACGGCCCCACGCCGGTGTCGGAACCCATCGCCCCGAGCCGCGCCGCCTGGGAAGGACGAGCGCATCCGAGAACTCGTGCTCCTGCATCCGCGGCCGATTGCGTGCCGCCGCGCCGCATGATGCCGCGGGCAATTGAACTCTCGGGTCCGGTCGGGTACAGAAGCGTTATGTCCAAGCGACAACGCTACGCCGGCGGCCAAGCCGCCACCGCGATCCTACCGATGCTCATGCTCGTGACCGTCGCCGTCGCGGAAGCCGATCCCGCGGCAAGGGCCGCAACGTATCTCCCGGCGGTTCGGACGTTCGCCGACAACGTGCTCCGTTACGGCCGCGACACCTACGGCCCGAAGCAGACGCCGTTGTTTGTCGACGGGCTGAACGTCGACACGCACGAACCGGCCGTCTGGCTGCTCCCGAAGAAGAATGCCGAAACATGGCGCATGCCCCGGGAATGGATCCCCTCGAACCTGGCGAGCCAGCAGAACCTGTTCCGGGTGCTTGTGGCCCTGACCGAGCTGACCGGCGACGCACGGTACAAACGGGCGGCGATCGAGGCGATGCGCTACGCCTTCGACCACCTGCGGCACGAGAGCGGTCTGCTGTTCTGGGGCGGGCATGCCGCCTGGGACCTCGTCACGGACCAGCCCGTCGGCGAGGGCCGCACGCAGGGCGTGGCCGGCAAGCACGAGCTCAAGAGCAGCTACCCCTTCTACGAGCTGATGTGGGAGATCGACCGAACGGCCACTCGACGATTCATCGAGGCCTTCTGGGCGAACCACATCCTCCGCTGGGACATCCTCGACATGAACCGCCACGGCGACTATCGGCCGCTGCCGGAGCGACCGTGGGAACACGACTACGTCGGCGGACCCGTCCCGTTCGCCGGCGACGGGCTGACGTTCATGCTGACCGGCAGCGATCTCTTCTACGCCGGGGCGATGCTCTACCACCTGACCGGCGACGAGCGTCCCCTCGTCTGGGCGAAGCGGATGGGCGCCCGCTACGCCGACGTCCGCCACCCGCGGACGGGCCTCGGCGCCGACAACTACAGCGTGCTGAAGGACGAGCGAATGACCCGGCAGTTCGGCGCCGAGTTCGGCGACCGCTTTACCGAGGCCACCGTCACGAGCCTCTACGGCAACCGGTACAACCGGTCGGCCATCTGCCAGCTCAAGCTCGGCGAGCGGCTGGGGCCGGCGGGCGCGGAGTTCCTGCGGTGGGCCCACGAGGACCTGACGGCGTACGGCCGGCACGCGTACGACCCCGCGGACAACCGCTTCTGGGCCACCCTCATCGACGGCACCCGGCTGACGCCCGCCGACCGCAAGCGGGACGGCTACGTGACGGTCCGATGGCTGGAGAAGCGCCCCGCCGTCGGCATCCACTTCTGGGCGTACGCGCTGGCGTATCGCCTGACCGGCGACACCTTCATGTGGCAGATGGCGCGGAATATCGGGCGCGGCCTCGACCTGGGCGACCTGGGGCCGGCGCCGGGCGATGCGTCGAGCCTGAACCAGCGGACGTCGAATGCCGAGGCCGACGTCATCCTCGGCCTGCTCGAACTGCACAAGGCCACTCGGCGGAACGACTACCTCGCCCTGGCGGCAACGGTCGGCAACAACGTTGTCCGAAAGGAGTTTCACAAGGGCTTCTTCGTCGCCGACAAGGACCACCTCTTCTGCCGGTTCGACACGCCCACACCGCTCGTGCTGCTCCACCTCGAGGCGGCACTGCACGACCTGCCCAACCCGCTGCCCGTGTACGCGGCCGGCCGCGGCTACTTTCATTGCCCGTTCGAGGGCATGGGGCGGACGTACGACACCGAGGCGATCTATGCACGGCTGCGGGGTTCGCCCGCGCCGACGAGTCAGGCCGCGAGTCGTTGAGTGGCCGCCGCATCGAACGGTACCGAATGCAGGAGACAGCCCCCTCCTTCGCCGAATGACGACCCTGCTCGCAGTCGCTCCCGTCGCCTGCACCGTCGGCGAGGCTGCGCTCACTCAAGCGCGTGCCGCAGACGTCCTCGCGGACGCCTGGACGGCGATCGACGCCGTGAGGCGAATGCTCATCGACCACGCACGGGCGGGCCTCCCACTCGGGCCCCCTCGCCGGGAGCGGACCTCCCTCACTCGCACGTCGCCGTCCGATTCGGCCCGTTGAAGCAGCTTTGGAACAGGGCGAAGTCGGTCAGGTCCGCGTCCGCGTCGCCGTCGAGATCGACCGGGCCGCACTCGGGATAGGGTAGCGGCTGGTTCGGCCCGCCAAAACACATCCGGAATACGCTGAAGTCCGCGAGATCGACATCGCCGTCCTCGTCGAAGTCGCCGGGGGCCACGCCGCAGAGCTGTTCCACGCTGTCGATGTAGACCGTGAACGGCCCCGTCGAACCCGTCGAGGCAAAGGCCAGGTGTTCGAGCACGCCCTTGCCGTACCTGCCGGTGAGGACGCCGTCGCCCGTCATCGCGGTGACCGGCATCGTCTTCGGGCGAAAGACGATCCGCTGCCAGACCCCCGGCTGCGCGGAAAGGACAACGCCCTGCGGCGCACCGCTGACGACCGAGTCGGCGCCGACCCACTCGATGGTGCCGGCGGTCCCGCCGTCCGTGCCGATCGGCGCGTACGTGTTCGTCTCCCGCACGCCCAGTGCAACCCGAAGCGACGCCCCGGCGGGCGCCTCGAATCGCAGCCGCACGCGAAGCCGCTGGTCGAGCCAGATCGTCGGGTTGGGCGATTGGGCAACATCGCTCGTCGTCAGGCGCAGCCATCGCCGGGGATCCGCATCGACGAAGCTCCACTGGACCTTGAAGCTCTTGCTCCCGTCATAGGCGGAAACCTCCGATGTGACCTGGCCGACGTCAGGCGTGCTCGCCAGGTGCTCCAGCGTCGAGCCGCTGTATCGCGGATTTCGGAAGAGCACACCGGTGGCCCCGTCGGCGAATCCCTCGAAGTCGGCGACCATTCGCGTCGCGCACGCCTCAGGCGGCGGGACGATGAGGAAGTCGAGCACGCGGGTCATGATTGCACTGCGCACGGCGGAGGAGGTGATGCATTCGAACGGAAACCCGAAGACGACCGTTTTGTAAACGCCCGAATCGTATTGCACGGCGGCCCCGGTCCCGGCGCCGCCGACGTAGTCGAGCGCGATCGCCGCGCCCGTCCCCGCGGTCAGGGCGTCCGGCGCGTCGGCCGCATACGGGGCGCCGCCGGCCGGATCGAAGGAGAATACCGACACGTCGGCCAGAATACCGCCGGTCGCACCGGTCGCCTGATACGTGTTGGCGTCGTCCGCTGCATAGACCGCCCGCAGGACGTCCCGGTAGAACGACCGGCCGCGGTTCTGATTGTCCAGCTCCCACGCGATCTCCGACCCGGAGACGAAAAGGCTTCCGCCGCCGTTGAGGTACGTCGTGACGATCGACTGCTCGGTCGAGGTGAACGTCGAATCGGCCGTCGACTCCTCGCCGCAGATCCAGACGACGGCCTTGTAGCCGCTCAGGGCGACGCTGCCGTTGGCGATCGCCTCGTTTGAGGCCGTGTCGAAGGACCGTCCCGCCGCCGCGATCGCCTCGCCGTGCTGAACCAAGTAGTCGAACGTATTCATCCGCCACACGATGGGCCGCTTCATTGTCCCGGCGGGGATGGTCTGCGTGGGGCAGCCGGCGCGGTCGACGCGATCGAAGCCGTTGACGATCAGCACCTCTGTCGGCCCGCCGGCGGGAAGGCGAACGGCCAGCGTCTCGGACGGCATCGATTCGCCGCCGGCGTTGGTCGCCGCGACGCGCAGGTACGTCGTCGTGCCCGCGGGGATGTCCGTCAGCGTCGCGCTGAGCACGTTGCCCACGGGCGTGCCGGCGTCGAACCCGTAACCGTTCGACGAGCGGTAGATCCGGTAGCCGGTGGCGGCATGGCCGTTGGCCCCGCCGCTGGGCGGCGCGTTCCAGGACACGATCACGCCGCCGGCGCCGTTGTGGACGGCGCGAACATTCTCCGGGGCCTCCGGCGGATACGCCAACGGCACGGTGCTGCCCGGCAGGCTGTTGAGGAACTTGATCATCCCCTGGAGGGTGGATCGCGCGACGGCGTTGCGGACCTTCGGGTTCAGCAGGTTTGCCGCATCCTCGACGTTGTCGTGAAAGGCGACCTCGATGATCGTGGCGTCGAACTCGTTGTCGTTGTTGTACGTGGAGATCGCGCCGTAGCCGCCGGCGTACGGATTCGACCGCAGCCCCCACGGATACTCGAACTGGCTTTGGATCAGCCGCATGTCCGCCTCGACCTTGTCGCCAAGGATCGTGGCGTACTCCGTCTGATACGTCGTCGGGGCCGAACTGCTGACCAGACAGATCGTGCCCTTGGCGCTGCACGGAGCCGGGGAGCACCCCGCGGCATTGGTGTGAAACTCGATGTAGATGCTTCGCCAGCGATCGTCGTTGTACGTTTCCCGGTTCATCGCGGCCGCCCAGCGGGCCGCCGTGCCGACGTTGTCGCTCCCGTCGTCGCCGCTGCCGTCCCAGATGGTCGAGCTGAAGCCCACCGCGTTGTTGCCCAGTTCGCTCTCGGCCCAGTACCGGGAGCATTCTTCGTCGCGCGGGTATCCGCTTGCCGTTCCGGGCCCGGGGCGGACAACGTCGCCCATGCCGTTGCCGAATCGGATCGCATCGGCGATCACGACCCCCGCGTCCGGCGAGACGTTCGTGATTTCCGCGTAGTTGCCGGTACCGGCCGTGAGGTGGTAATTGCCCAGCCAGATCCACCCCTTGCCGACCATCCGATGATCAATCACGACCGACGACACGCCGCCGCTGTGGCGTATGCGGTAGGTCTGCCGCACGCGGTCGGTGCCGTCGCGCGTCCAGCAGTAGACAGGCCAGAATCCCGTCTCGGGGATTGTCGGCGTGTAGCGCGCCGTGGCCGACTCCGACGCCGCAGCATTCGCCCAGCGATAGGGGACGCCGCTGAGCGTCGCTCGGTTCTCGTAGTATTCGGTCGTCGCCGTGCTGTTGTTCCAGACGCCGGTATACGTCACGCCGGTGTCGTCGTTGTCGAGGACGATCTCGGTGTGCCGATAGCCCACGGGCCGGAACGGGACCACCGTGGCGCCGGCGTTGAACAGGTAATGCACGAAGTAGTTGAGCTGGTCGATGTTCCCGTAGTCCTCGACCATGTCGAGCAGCAGACCCCGCTGAAGGTACCAGTACGATGAGCCGGCCGTCCAGCCGTGCCCGGCCGAGCAGTACACGATGACGCCGCTGAGGGCGCCCGCAGGCTGCGTTCCCGCGCCCGCGACGGGGCCGGCGAGCGACTCGGTCGTCCGCCCGTCGGCCGGCGCCGGCATCGGCGGCGCAGGCGCGGATTGCTCTCGTGCCTCCGCAGCGCGTGCGAAGGCGGAGTGTTCGGGCGCGGCAAACGCCTCGAGCGGGATGTATTCGCCCTCCGGGCCGATCCGCGCGCGGATGACCAGGCCGCCGGTGAGTCGCTGCGGATCCACCACGGCAGCGAGGACGTCATACACGTGCTCAACGTTCAAGGCTGTCAGCAGACCAATGTCCGAACCGGCCGGCAACGTCATGTCGATGTTCGCCCGCTGCTCGACCCACGCCCATCGATCCAGCGTGGTGCCCGGGGGAAGCACCGCCTCCACGTCCCCGGCCCCGCCGGCAGCGAGGTACCCAACGGCGTCCGCAAGCCGTGCAAAGTCCGCCCCGACAACGGGGCCGGCGGGGGCGACTGCATCGTCGCGGCGAGGGTCGCCTCGGCCGACGGGTGTTTGCGCCGCCATGCTCCACACCACGGCGAGCCCGATCGACACGAGCCTGCACCCGACGCACCGAAAAGCCGGCGACGCGGCAGGCCACCTGCTTCGCCACGGCCCCGACCGCTCCGCTTCCCGATGCATGGACTGCATACCTTCCGCCTCCTGTATTCGCTTCTGAACCGCCGAAACCCTCGAACGGCTGGATAACACACTACATGATAGCAGAGGAATCGGCTCGAACCAAACGCAGACTGCTGCCCGACCCGGCCCGAACGGATTATCGGAGCCGGGCCTTCACGTGATCGTGAAACAGGTTCAAGCGAACCGCGTCCTCGCGACGAAGCCCGCGCCCCGACGCGTCTGACGAGCACGATGCCGAAATGCCACAAGGTGAGTAATGCGCCGAGAAGGAATCGAACCTTCAACCCGCAG
>CAZTVU010000033.1:0-17040 GCA_964617025.1 uncultured Planctomycetales bacterium
TTCAAGTACACCGAGCCGGAGCTGATGAACCAGTACATCAAGATGCACAAGAAGGCGGCCTGCGGCGCCCGGCTCATCTTCAACCAGGTCGGCTACGACCTCCGCAAGACGCAGGAGCTGACCTGGTACATCCGCCACGCGGGGCTGATGGTCGAGGCGATGCCCGAAGGCAACGGCCGTTCCGGCGGGCTTGTCCCGGCGATGGCCGCGCTGTACTGGCTGGCGCCGGGCTTCGCGAAGTTCGCCCTGGCCGGCAACGTGCCCGGCGTGATCTTCACCGAGAGCTTCTGCCGCCGGATCGAGGAGATCTGCCGGGAACCCGACAAGGGCGAGGGCCGACGCACCGAGATGATGGCCCTGCACATCGCGCTGTGCCGCCGGTTCGGCTATCGCGGCGTGCACATCGGCGGGCTGAAGAAGCCCGAGTCGATCGCCCGGATCCTGGCGCGGGCGGCCGAGTTCGACGACGAATCGAACACGACGGCCCACCTGTGGTCGAAGTTCTGCGGCCACCTGCGGTTTAACGACGGGCACCAGGCGCAGCTCGGCCAGCCGGACGGCTTCTACCTGTTCGAGCCGGACGGCCGGGGGCTCAACTCGCTCGAGTACGCTCCGCCGCAGGTCGACGGTTATTCCTCGCCGCGGCATGCGCTGCTGCGGGCAATCCACAGCGTGTTCTTCGACAAGGGGTTGCGGCCGGGCGGCATCGGCGAACGGATCGTCCGCGGCATCGCTCGCGTGCCGGGGATGCAGCCGGTGGGCTACGCGATCGAAAAAGTCTTCAAGGTGCCGCTGGTCGGCTGCCAGGGCTGCGGCTCGTGCAGCCTGCCCGACACCGAGTACGTCTGCATCGAGAACAAGTGCGCCAAGCACCTGACGAACGGGCCGTGCGGCGGGCAGGGCGGCGGGCGCTGCGAGGCCTATCCCGACCGCGAGTGCGCGTGGGTCGAGATCTACAAGCGGGCCAAGAGCGCGGGCAACTTGGCGATCCTGCGCGACCGGCTGGTGCCGCCGAAGGACCGCCGGCTCAAGGGCACGTGCAGTTGGATCAATCTCTGCACCGGGGCGGACCACCACGCGGACGAGCGCAAGGCCGAGGCCGACGCCCGTCGGCGGCCGGCCTGAGGGCGCTGGGCCGGAATCCGACCCTACCGTTTCGGCGTTCGCTGCCGTATCATCCAGTCGGGCGGTGAGGCCCGTCGGCCGGGGCCGCGCCCCCGCCGCGAGTGGACGCATGGATCGGCGAACGCGCAACCGAATCTGCATCTGGGTGATCTTCCTGGGGCTGCTGAACCTGGTCGCCTACACGATCGTCTACGCGCAGATCGGCGGCGACGCCAGCAACGGTTTCATCCGCGTCGGTCCCGGCGGCGAGCGCGAATACTATGTTGCCGGCCACTTCATCCACGGTCCCGAGGGCCAGTCCGCCCGCGTCCCGGCCTGGATCTGGTTCTACAGCTATGCGCATTCGATCACGATCTGGCCGACCGAGGCCGCCGTGCTCGTCGCCCTCCTGATCCTCAGCCGCCCGCACATCATCGCCACGATGAAGGAGGGAAGTCTGATGCAGGGCTCGACGTTCGTGGCGGTCTGCGCGACCATCATCCTCCTCCTGGCCGCGGCTTTCACCGTCACGTTCGTCGTCCGCTTCATCACCGAGCTGAGCAGGGCGGGCGGGTGAGTTCATGGCCGACACCGCCTGCGACGTCGCTGCGGTCCTCGGGCCGGACGGGCTCGTCGCCGGTCGGCTGCCGTCCTTCGAGCCCCGGCCCCAGCAGCTCGAGATGGCCGCCGCCGTCGAGGCGGCCTTTGCGGCCCCGCACCACCTGCTCGTGGAGGCGGGCACCGGCGTGGGGAAAAGCTTTGCCTACCTGGTCCCCGCCATCCGCCAGGCCGTCGAGAACAACCGGCGTGTCGTCGTCAGCACGCACACGATCGCCCTTCAGGAGCAGATCGTCGAGCGCGATATCCCGTTCCTACAGTCGATCTGGCCGAAACCGTTCACCGCCGTGCTGGTCAAGGGCCGGTCGAACTACCTGAGCCTCCGGCGGCTCGAGCAGGCTCTCCGCCGGCAGCAGGGCCTCTTCTTCGGGGACGAGCTGGCCGAGCTGAACCGCATCCGCGAGTGGGCGCGGGAGACGAAGGACGGCTCGCTGGCCGACCTCTCGCCGGAGCCGCACCCCGCCGTCTGGGAACGGGTGCAGAGCGAGCACGGCAACTGCCTGGGCCGCCAATGCCCCCAGTACAAGGCGTGCTTCTATCAGGGCGCCCGGCGGCGGGTCTGGGGCGCGCAGATCCTGGTGGTCAACCACGCGCTGCTCATGACCGACCTCGCGATGAGGGCCGGCAATGCGCGGATACTGCCGGAATACGACCTGGTCGTGATCGACGAGGCGCACACGCTCGAAACCGTCGCCGCCGAGCACTTCGGCACCGAGGTCTCAAGCACGCAGATTCGTTACCTGCTGCACGCGCTGTACAACGAGCGGACGGGCCGCGGCTTTCTGACCGGCTTTCGCGAACGCGACGCGATCGACATCGTGCGGTCGGCGGAGCAGGCTGCCGAGGACTTCTGGGCGGCGCTGATGGACTGGCACGCGACGCACGGCAGAAAGAACGGCCGCCTGACCGAGGCGGTGCCCGTGCCGAACGACCTGAGCCGGGCCCTGCGCTCCGTTCACGCGCAGTTGAGCCGCCTCGCCGGGCAAACCGAAAAGCCCGAGGAGCGCGTGGAACTGCTCTCCCTGATGGATCGCTGCATGGAGTTCGCCGCGTCGCTGGACGAGGTCCTGGCCGTCGCCGATCGCGACAGCGTCTACTGGGTCGAGACGGCCGAGCGGCGCTTTCCTCGCTACTCGATCCATCGCTCGCCGATCCGCGTTGCCGAGGCCCTGCAGGCCACGCTGTTCCAGACGGCCAGGAGCGTCATCCTCACCAGCGCGACGCTCTGCACCGGCGGGCGCGACGACTTCTCGTACATCCAGGGCCGACTCGGGCTGGCCAAGGCGCGGGGCGTTCGACTCGGTTCACCGTTCGACTACAAGCGCCAGGTCCGGCTGTACATTGAGTCGTACATGCCCGATCCGAACGACGAGCAGTTCCTGCCGGCCGCGTGCGAGGCGATCGAGCGGTACGTCCTGCGGATGCGCGGCCGGTCGTTCGTGCTCTTCACGAGCTTCAAGATGATCCAGCAGGCGGCCGAGCGGCTTCGGCCGCGGCTCGAGGCCGAGGGGCTGCGCCTCCTCGTGCAGGGCGAGGGGCTCCCCCGTTCGCAGATGGTCGCGAGGTTTCGCAGCGAGGTGGGCTCGGTGATCTTCGGCGCGGATACGTTTTGGCAGGGGATCGACGTGCCGGGCGACGCCCTCTCCTGCGTCATCATCGTCAAACTGCCGTTCGCCGTGCCTGAACGCCCGATCGTCGAGGCGAGAATGGAGCAGATCCGCGCCGCCGGCGGCAACCCCTTCAACGACTACCAGCTCCCGGAGGCGATCCTCCGGTTCAAGCAGGGATTCGGCCGGCTCATCCGCCATCGGAACGATCGCGGCATCGTCGTCGTTCTGGATCCGCGGATCGAGCGAAAGGCGTACGGACGGCGTTTCCTCGCCTCGCTGCCCGACTGCGACGTGCGCTATGTGCGCGCCGCCGGCGACGAATGCGACATGACGGACGACGGATGACGCCGTCGTTGCGCAACGCAAGGACGGGAAAGCGAGAAAGCGGAAAACCGGAAAAGCGAAAAGCTCATTCGGTGGGCCGCATTCGGCGTTCACCCGCGGTGCGGTGGTGAGTTCGACACACCACGGGACATTTCTCGTTTTATCGCTTTCCGGCGCTGCGGTACGCAACGCCGGACATGCCGGGGTTTCATCGTCGGTGTCCGCTCCCGTCACGCGCCGGCCGTCCGGATCGCCGCAAAGAGCGCGTTTCGCCCGGCATCGGCGCCGTCGCGGCGGTGACTCCAGAAGCGGCCGTCGCAGATGGTGCACATATCGGCGCGCTCGATTTGGTTCCGCGGCACGCCGCGTTCGACGAGCTGTGCCTCGTTTGCGGCCCACAGGTCCAGCACATAGCGGTCGCCGCGCGGGCGGAAGAACCGATCGGCGTCCGCAAAGCGCGTGCGGAAGATCCGGCGTACCTCGCCGCCGACCTCATAGCAGCAGGCGCCGGCGCTCGGCGCGACGGCCGCCCAAAGCGTTGCGGGGTTGCTGCCGTACTCGACTCCCATCCGCTCGACCAGGCGGGCGGTGATGCCGGCCACGGTGCCAAGCCAGCTCGCGTGGACGATTCCGATCGCCGGCCTTCGCGGGTCGTAGACGAGCACCAGCGGGCAGTCGGCCGAGAGCAGGATCAGCGGCACGCCGGGCCGGTCGGTCATCAGGCCGTCGACGAACGGTACCGCCCCGGACCGGCCGAATCGCCCCGCGCCGACGTCGGCGTCCTCGACGGAGAGGATCTCGGCCCCGTGGACCTGCTGGGGCGAGGTGAGCCGATCAAAATCGACGCCCAGCGTCCGGCAGATCGCTCGCCTGTGGTCCACCGCGTGCTCCCGACCCGGCCCGCGGTGCGGGGCGAAGTTCCCCGGCTTCGCGGCGAACGCGTGCGCGAGGCCGTCGAACCCGGCCAGGCCGGGAAACCGGAGCAGAATGCAGTCGCCGCAGACCGTCTCGATCATCGTTCCGGTCCGGGGCATGCGGGCGCCCGATTCGAGCCGTTGAAAGATCCTTGAAATCGCCGGCAGCCCGCGGGCTCGGCGTCGTAATGTGGATCCGATCGCCGGCCCGGATTCGGCGATCGGCAGGCCGGCCGGCTCCTGTAGAGCCCGTGCGCACGGGCGTTGGGCCGGTGGTTCATAAGCGTCCGGTGCGCGATGCTCATTCTGCCTCCTCGGTCGCGATCGAGTCCGGGCATCGGCGCCGGCGATCCGACCGGCACCCTCGGCCGGCAATTATAATGACGCCGGCGGTGCATACGGCAATGCCGGAAAGCGAAAGAACGACAACGCCGAGCGCGGCCTTGGGTCGCAATCCCGAGACGCGCCCGTCCCCCTTTGCGATTGTCCTGAAAGCGCCTGCCCCGACCTCGGCCGGGGCAGAAGGCGCCCCACCCGTCCTGGACGACGCGGCCCGCGCGTTTTGGACTGCGGCGGCTCGGCCGCCGCTTTCCCTGAGGCGTGCCGGGACGCGCCGGCGCGCGGCAGGCCGTCCAAGCCAAAGCGGTGGCGTTGCCACCGCAGTCCACAGGCGCCGACGGGCGACGCACCGCACGAAGCGGATCGTCGGAAGCGCCCGAGCGCGGCCGGAACGTCTTCGGAAGAGCGCTTCGGTGGAGTAGTGCCTTGCACCGAAACATGCGCGCAAGATGCGCGCATCTGTTGGTTGCGGCGTGGGCCGCTTTGGGGGAATCGGGGATATCATCAGAGGTGTCGTCGGTGCGGCCGGTCCGGGCAGGGTGTCACCGGGCCGAGCGGCGGCAGTCGCCGCACGCAGCGCAGGCTTTTCGCGTCTCGCCGGCCGGGCTACAATCCGCCAATCGGCCACGGATGTCGAAACAACAGGCAGGAGGTTTGAGTCATGAGACAGGTCTTCCCGGCGATCGGAGTCCTCGGCGGTCTGGCGTTTTGCGCGGGGTGCACCGCGACGCGGCCGCTTCCGAAGGACGTCTACATGGATAAGATGCAAGGCGCGTGGGTCGGTCAGATGGTGGGCGTGTCGTACGGTGCCCCGACCGAGTTCCGGTACTGCGCGGCCATCAACGAGAGCCAGCTTCGCCCGTGGAAGCCCGAGTACATCGAGAACACGATCAAGCAGGACGATCTGTACGTCGAGATGACGTGGCTGATGTGCCTGGAGGACCACGGCCTGGACGTCACGCCCGCGCAGGCCGGCCAGGCCTTCGCCAAGACGGAGTTTCCCCTCTGGCACGCCAACCGAAAGGGCCGCGAGAACGTCCGCAAGGGCATCCTGCCTCCGCTCAGCGGCCACCCCGATCGCAACCCCCACGCCAACGACATCGACTACCAGATCGAGGCCGACGCCATCGGCATCATTTGCCCGGGCATGCCGCGGGAGGCCAACCGCCTCGGCGACATCTTCGGCCACATCATGAACTACGGCGACGGCGTCTACGGCGGGCTGTACATGCAGGGCATGTACTGCGCCGCCTACTTCGAGGGCCGCGATACGCTCAAGGTCATCGAGGCCGGCCTCGGCTGCATTCCGGCCGAGAGCCTCTACGCCCGCTGCATCCGCGACGTCCTGGCGTGGCACCGGCAGCACCCGACCGACTGGCGCGCCGTCTGGAGGCTCATCGAGGCGAAGTACCAGGACGACCGCGACTGCGAGCCGGGCAGGCCGTTCAACATCGATGCGCACCTGAACGGCGCGTACGTGACGATGGGCCTGCTGTACGGCGGCGACGATTTCTGGAAGGTGTGCGAGGTCGCGACGCGTTGCGGGCAGGACTCCGACTGCAACCCGTCGTCGGCCGCCGGCGTGTGGGGCTGCATGCGCGGGCTGTCGGGCATCCCGAAAGAGGCGTACGCCGGGCTGGACAAGATCGCGAACACCCGGTTCGAGTTCACGCGGTACAACTATCACGAGCTGCTGGAAGCCTGTCGCAAGCTGACCGAGCGGATTATCCTGCGAAACGGCGGCAAGGTGCTGGAGGATCGATATCTGATCCTCCTGCGAAACGGCGGCAAGGTGCTGGAGGATCGATATCTGATCCGGCCCCGCTGGAGCAGTGGGAAAGCCCCGCCCCGCCGGCGAAGTGACCGGCGGTGGAGCGGCGCGACCCGTCGGCCCCGGTTTTCGTGCCGTCCGTCAGGGAGCCAAAAAGCGGAAGAAGAGGGCGCCGCAGCAGTCCCCCGGATCGCCTCGCGGGTGCCCACCCGCCGGGATCCGCCCGAGGGGCCGTTCGCGCGCTGCCCCGTTTTTCCGCTTTCCGGCCTTCCGCGCGTTGCGTTCTGCACCGACGAGGTATAATAGGGCCGCTGGTTCTTGAGCCGCGCGGATCGATTCTCGCGCCGTCGGCGGGGACCGGCCGTGCGGCGGCCAACGGCAAAGGAAGGGCTGTACCGATGTCAAGGAGGATCTCCTCGTCAGGCCGCAAGGCTTCGGAGCCGGCTCGGCGCGCGGGCCGGGTGGAATCCAGGCCGACTTCGACAACGGCTGAGAAGGCCAAGCGTGCATCGATCGCCAGGCCCGTGCGCGGGGCCGCGGTCGAGCCGTCACCCCAAAAAACTCGCGAGGAGACGAAGACCCCGGCGTCCGACGTCCTGGCCCGGGCCGAGGCCGACATCGCCGCCGCCGTCGAGTCGCTCAACAAGCAGATGAGCAGCGCCCTGGCCACCCTCACCGAGCTGGCCGTTGCCCAGCGCGGGCGCGGCGAGGCGGTCGTGCGGACCGCACCGCTGGACCGCGCGACGGCGACGTTTCAACGGCTCGTCGCCGAGGTGGTGGACGACAAGCTCGGCGAGATGCTGCCCCCGCTGATCGGTCTGCGCAACGAGATGGATCAGCGTGCCGGCGGCGACGATGCCGGCGAGGACGGTGCCGAGTTCTGTCGGCGGGGCGTGGCCGTGCTCGATCAGGTGCTGGCCGCCGCCGACGTTCGACGCTACGAAGCACGGGTTGGCGAGGGTTTCGACCCGCTGATTCACCTCGCCGTCGGCGAAATGAGCCGCGCCGACCTGGCCGAGGGCGCCGTGGCCGAGGTCCTCCAGCCCGGCTTCCGCTCCGGGAGGGGCAAGGTGCTGGTGCCGGCCCGGGTCAAGGTCAATCGGAGGTGAGGCCATGGCCCGGCTGGGGATTGATTTCGGCACGACCAATACGGTCGCGATGGTTCACGACCGCGGCATGTTCTCCGTCGTCCTGCACGCCGCCCGCAGCAAGGCGGGCACGATCGTGCAGGAGGTGTTTCCTTCCGCCATCCTGATCGAAAAGGCGTCCGGGAAGCGCTGGTACGGCATCGAGGCGGACCGCCGCTTCGGCCAGTGGGGGCCGGACGGCGACCACGTGTTCATTCCGTCGCTCAAGCGGCACCTGCGCGGATACTCCGAGGGGCGCGGCCTGGCGGGCGCGGGCGGCACGTCCCTCGACGTGGCCGAGCTGCTCACCGGCTTCCTGAAGGCCCTGGCCGAGTCGGTCCGCGAATCGCAGAGGATCGACCGCGCCGAGCCGCTGGAGGCCGTCATCACCTGGCCGGCGAATGCCAACGGCGCCCAGCGCCACATCACCCGCCGGTGCTTCCGCGAGGCCGGTTTTGTCGTGCTCGGCACGCTCAACGAACCGACCGCCTCGGCGATTGAACTCGCCGACTGCCTCACCGCCGGCCGGGGGGGCGCACGGCGGCGCGAACCGTCCGCCGTCGCCGTCTTCGACCTCGGCGGCGGGACGTTCGACGCGTCGGTCGTCTGGATCGACGGCAACGACTTTCGCGTGCTGGCCTCGGCCGGCATCGGCGATCTCGGCGGCGACGACTTCGACAACCTCCTGCTTGACATGTTCCTCCAGAAGCTCCAGGTCCCGCCGGAATCGGTCGGCGGCCTGACGCGCCATGCCCTGCTGCGGCAGGCGCGGTCGCAGAAGGAGACCATCTCCGCCGGTGTGGTCCGCAGCCTTTTCCTCAATCCCCCGGACTTCGGCCTCTCGGGCCGGCCGGTCTCGATCCCGGTCGAGGCGCTCTACGACCGCATCCGGCCGCTGCTCGCCCCGGCGGTCGAGCTGCTCCGCCGCGTCATCGAGTCGGCGGCGGCGAAGGAGCCCCGCGTGGCCGGCGGCTCGCCGCTGACGCTCTATCTCGTCGGCGGATCGTCCAAGCTGCCGCTTGTCGCCGCCATGGTTTCCGAGGCCTTTCCCGAGAACCGTGTCGTGCTGACGGACAAGCCGTTCACATCCGTGGCGATGGGCGCGGCCATCAGCGCCACCGAGCGCGTCAGCTACCAGGACGTCTTCGCACGGCACTTCGGGCTGATCCGCCTCCGGGACCACGGCCGGGCCGAGACGTTCGACACGATCTTCCCCGCCGGCACGCCCATCCCGCGGCGCGGCGAGCCCCCGCTCGAAAAGGTCGCCTGGTATCACCCGCGGCACAACGTGGGCCACCTGCGCTACCTCGAATGCACGTCGATCGGGCCGAACGGGCTGCCCGCCGGCGACGTCCGCGCCTGGTCCGACATCCTGTTTCCGTACGACCCGGCGACGCCGCTGACGGCGACGCTCTCCCGCGCGGAGATCGCCGCCACCGATCGCTTCGCGCGCGACCCCGTGTGCGAGGTCTACCGCTGCGATTCCGACGGCGTCATCACGGTCGAGCTGCGCCGCCCCGCTCGCCGCGACGCCCGCGTGTACGAGATCTATCGCGACTGATCCCGTCTGCGGTTTGAGAAATCGTTCGTTTCCCGCCTTGCCCGCGTGCCGTCTCGATGCGCGTCCGGGCCGTTGCGGCGCTTGGTTCCCGTCCGTCCGAATGGTACACTGCAAGATTGGTGCATAGTCGAAATCCTGCCCGGGGCCTGCAGGCACCGGGGAAACCACCCGAGGTGGCGGAGTTGGCCGAAACGAAGTGCATCAGCATCCGCGGGGCGCGCCAGCACAACCTCAAGGGGATCAACGTCGACATCCCGCGCGACCGCCTGGTCGTCATCACGGGCCTGAGCGGCTCCGGCAAGAGCAGCCTCGCCTTCGACACGATCTACGCCGAGGGCCAACGGAAGTATGTCGAGTCGCTCTCGGCCTACGCCCGCCAGTTCCTCGAGCAGATGGCCAAGCCCGAGGTCGAGCACATCGAGGGGCTCCCGCCGACCATCGCGATCGAGCAGCGGAGCGGCGGGGGAAGCCCGCGGTCCACCGTCGCCACCACGACGGAGATCTATGACTACCTCCGCCTGCTCTTCGCCCGCGTCGGCGAGCCGCACTGCTGGATCTGCGACCGGCCCATCGAGCGGCAGTCGACCTCGCAGATCGTCGACGCCATCCTGGCGATGGCGCCCGGCACGCGCGTCCTCCTGCTCGCGCCGCTGGTTCGCGGCCAGAAGGGCCAGCATCGCGACATCATTCGCCAGGTGCAGCGAGAGGGGTTCGTCCGCATCCGCGTGGACGGCGAGATCTACGACGTCAAGGCCCCGCCGGACCTGGACGGCGCCCGGAAGCACACCATCGACGTCGTCGTCGATCGGCTCGCCGTCCGGCCCGAGCTGCGGTCGCGGCTCGCCGACAGCGTCGAGGTGGCCGTCGGCGTCGGCGACTCGATCGTCATCGTTTCGCAGGAGACCTCCGACGGCAAGTGGACGGACCGCCTGTACAGCGCGAAGTTCGCCTGCCCGCGGCACCCTGAGGCCGCTCTGGCGGAGCTCGCCCCCCGCATGTTCAGCTTCAATTCGCCGTACGGGGCCTGCACCGCCTGCAGCGGGCTCGGCACCGTCCTCGAGTACGACCCGGAGCTGATCGTGCCCGATCCCGACCGGACGCTCGCCGCCGGCGCCATCGACGCCTGGCGCCACGGCGGCAAGCGGATGAACGTCCTCTACGCCCGGCTGCTCCGCGACTTCTGTCACGACTTCGACGTCTCGCCCGACGTGCCCTTTCGCAACCTGCCCGAGCCGGTCCGCCGCATCCTCCTGTACGGCACGGGGCCCGACGATGAGCAGCGGTTCGGCCGGCGGTTCGAGGGCGTCATCCCCAACCTCCAGCGGCGGTGGCAGTCCACCGAGAGCGAGTTCGTCAAGCAGCGTCTCCATGCCTACCTCAGCGAGAAGCCGTGCGAGGCGTGCGGCGGCGGACGGCTCCGTCCCGAGTCGCTGGCCGTCCGCGTCGGCGGCCGGAGCATCCGGGATGTCACCCGAATGACCGTCGCCGAGGCCCAGGAGTTCTTCGCGGGCCTCGCGCTCGACGGCGAGCGGCGGATCGTCGCCGAGCGGGTGCTTCGCGAGATTCGGCATCGGCTGGCCTTCATGATCGACGTCGGCGTGGGCTACCTCTCGCTCGATCGCGTCAGCGCGACCCTCTCCGGCGGCGAGGCGCAGCGCATCCGCCTCGCGACGCAGGTCGGCAGCGGGCTGGTCGGCGTGTGCTACGTCCTGGACGAGCCGACCATCGGCCTGCACCAGCGCGACAGCGGCCGTCTCGTCGCCACGCTGCGGCGCCTCGCCGACATCGGCAACACGGTCATCGTGGTCGAGCACGACGAGGACACGATCCGCGCCGCGGACCACGTGATCGACATGGGCCCCGGCGCGGGCGAACACGGCGGCCGGATCGTCGCCGAGGGGCCCCTGGAGACCGTGCTGGAGTGTCCCGACTCGCTGACGGCGCAGTTCCTCACCGGCCGCCGCCGGATCCCCCTGCCCGAGCGGCGCCGCAAGGTGGTCGCCGCCAACGCGATCGAGGTCCGGGATGCCCACGAGAACAACCTCAAGCACCTGAACGTTCGCTTTCCGCTCGGCTGCTTCGTCTGCGTCACGGGCGTTTCCGGGAGCGGCAAGAGCACGCTCGTCACGCAGATCCTCCTGCGGGCGATGCGGCGGCGCCTGTACGGCTCCCGCGAGAAGCCGGGGCGGCATGAGCGTCTCATCGGCGCGTCGCGTGTGGACAAGGTCGTCGAGATCGACCAGTCGCCGATCGGCCGCACGCCGCGGAGCAACCCCGCCACGTATACCGGCGTGTTCGACTTGATCCGGCAACTCTTCGCCCGGACGAAGGAGGCGAAGATTCGCGGCTATACGGCGGGCCGGTTCAGCTTCAACGTCAAGGGCGGCCGGTGCGAGGCCTGCCAGGGCCAGGGCACCAAGCGGATCGAGATGCACTTCCTGCCCGACGTGTTCGTCCCGTGCGACGTCTGCAAGGGCACGCGGTACAACCGCGAAACGCTCGAGGTGCGTTACCGCGGCAAGTCCATCGCCGATGTCCTTGACCTCCGCGTCGAGGAGGCCCTCGCCTTCTTCGAGAGCTTCTCGCAGATTCGCCAGCTCCTCCAGGCCGTCGCCGACGTCGGCCTCTCCTACATCACCCTGGGGCAGTCCTCCACCACGCTTTCCGGGGGCGAGGCCCAGCGAGTCAAGCTCGCCGGCGAGCTTGGAAAGCCCTCGACCGGCCACACGCTCTACATCCTCGACGAACCGACCACCGGCCTGCACTTTGCCGACATCGAGGGGCTCCTGGCCGTCCTCAACCGCCTGGCGGACATGGGCAACACGGTCCTCGTGATCGAGCACAACCTCGACGTCATCAAGCAAGCCGACTGGATCATCGACCTCGGCCCCGAGGGCGGGGACGCCGGCGGCCGGATCGTCGCCGAGGGCACGCCCGAGGCGCTCGCCCGCAACCCGGACAGCTACACCGGCCGTTTCCTTCGCCAGCGACTCGGCTTGCCGCCGCATCCGGAAGATCGCCGACAGAAGGAGCCCCGGTAGTCTGCGGGCCGCCGCCGTCCGACCGCAAGACCACTCCGTCGTTGCGGTACGCAACGAAGGGAAAGCAAGAGAGCGCAAAACCGAAAAAGGACCACCGGTGCGGGATGTGCGCCTCCGCCGCCGTGATCCTCTGCGGATTTCGGTCATCCGGAGCGACTTTTTCGCCTTCCCGTGCCGTCGTGCGCAGGGCCGGCGATCAATCTGCGGACTTCAGGAGGATGTAATCCAGCCCGAACATGTACTCCTTCAGGGCCTTCTCGTTCGCCCCGACGACCTCGACCTCGAGCTGGTTGTCCCCCTGTTTGATCGGGAACGTGCCAAGGTCCATCTCCGGCGAGACGATCACGCCGTCGTTGTAGAGGTCGATCGTCGCGGCGGCCTTCGTGCCGTTGATGGAGAGCTGCACGATGCCGTAGTCGACGGCCTTCACGAACCGCGCGGTCACGCGATAATTCCCGGCCGCGCGCTTCCACCGGAACGCCAGCACGAGCTTGTCGCCGGGCCGCTGCCCGTCGCGCCACCATATGTGGCGCCCGTCGCTGCACCCGTCGATGTCCTGCGGGCCGACGGTTGCCGTCTTCGCGACGACCCGCATCTCCTCGCCTTCCAGGGCGCCCTGCACCTTGTGGGCCGTCCACGGCGGCAGGATGTCCAGCTTCAGGTCCGACGGCCGGATCGGCTTGAAGGCGTCCGTCGCACCCGCCATCGCGTACCAGTACGCGATGACGGCCATGGTCACCTTGCAGTGTTCATTCGAGTGCCACAGCTCCATGTCGAACCGGAAGTCCTTCGTGAATGGGATGCGGTCGATGACGTGCCACCGGTTCACGCCGGTGTGCCCGTAGTTGCCCGGTCCGTCGCACCGCGGCTGGTTGTGATACGCGTGCGTGAAGATCTCGTTGCAGCACCAGGCGTAGCCGTAGTAGTCCTCCGTGCCCGTGCCGAAGTGGCTGGGGAACGTCTGGCCGTCGAAGTAGATCTTTTCGTCGCCCTCGCCCCACCAGTTCTTGACCGGGTTGGCGATGTTGAACGCGACGCCCGCGAAGACGCCCTTGCCCTGCACCGTCAGGTAGTTCCAGTCGCGCATCGGTCGGGCGGGCACGTCAAACTCGATCCGCCACTTCGCGTGGAAGTACAACGATCGCTCGGTCCAGGTATGCGGCACCACGGACATCACGCACTCCACGCCGGCCTCGTCGGACCCGTGATTGTGGAACGTGATGACGGCATTCCTTCGGAACGGCATGTGCCAGTGCGACCACATTTCGCCGTCCTTCTCGATGCCGCACATCAGCGACGCGTACGGATTCGGCCCCGGCGCGGTCCCGAAGAAGTCCCCCAGCGGCGATTCCACCGTCTGCTGCCGGTCGAACTGCATCGTCAGCACGATCTTCCGCAGCGCCTGCACGGGGTCCTTCGCCGTCAGGCGGACCTTGAAGCTGCAGATCGCGTGCTCTCCGTGCAGGTCGTGCGAAAACGTCCCGCCCGGGGCCATGGTCCCCTTGAACTGGTGTTGCTCGCGGCCCTCCGCCTGCACTCCGCCCTTTCGCGGCGACGCCAGGCGCTCCGCCACGTCGCGGATCGCGCCCGCGTGCGTCTCCAAGTCGGCCTTCTTCAGCGTCGCGACCTGCGTGCCCGCCGGGTAGGTCCGGTAGTTGATGTGGTAATAGATGCGGTCCGCGTGTTCGGCGGTCACGGTCACCTTGCAATGCCTGGCATACGGGATCGGCAGGTAGCTGTTCCACCCGCGGCTGACCTCATGAGCGATCGGCCTGGGAAAGCCGGGGACGTTGCCGCCCAGCAGGTCCTTCATCGGCGCCTCGATCACCGGCGACTCCGCCTCGTCCAGGTAGATCCGCAGCGTCCCCTCCGGGTTGGCCGACCAGATGCGAACGATCGCCCCGGGACCCGCTGCGTCCATCATGACGTTTTCCTTGCGGCCGTCCCGCTCCTCGACCCGCAGATACTTCCCGAAGTCGCCGTTGGCGAACCAGTCCTCCTGAGGCGACTTGGAGGCCCGGTCGTAGCTGGAGAACTGCTTGCACGTGTAGGGCGGCTCGGGGAACTCCGCGAGGCCCTTGAGGTCGACCATCTCCGCCAGGAGAGAGGCAAGGCCGATTTCCGCGGCCGCTGCCCCCGACCGCGGCAGGAGCGTACCAATCAGGGCGACGACGAGCGCAGGCACCAACGTCCGCATGGCATTCCTCCTTCAGGAAAAAGGCGTTTCCCCCGGCGAATCGAACCCCGGGGCACGGAGCTTGTATCGCGGCCCCCCCGAAACTGCAACCGCGGGCCGCAGCATCCGGCGGATCGGGTGTCCCGTCCGACGGGTTCGCCGTGGCCGGAGGCGATTGCGGCGGGCGGGCCGAATGCGGGCATCCCTCGGCGGGCCGGCGATTGTCGGAATTGCTATTGACATCGCCCTGATGTGTCCGATAAAAGACCGACCACGCATCTCGAATGCGCACGGTCGAGGTGCGACTGTCTCGGCCCTGGCGCGGGGCCGGGTCGCACCTGTCGCTTTGGAACGGTGGAGAACAGAACCATGCGGCACATCCTGATTCTTACCGCGGTCTTGGGCTGTCTGGCGTCCTGGCCGGTCCTGGCGCAGACGACGCAACCGGCCGAAGAACCGGCGGCCAGGCCGTCGGCCTACCAGACGGGCGAGTGGTGGCAGTGGCAGAAGATGACGGGCGACTGGGGCGGCGTTCGGAAGCAGCTCGAGGACAAGGGCATCACGTTCGCGCTCGACGTGACGCAAATCATCCAGGACAACGCCCACGGCGGCGCCCACACCCGCAACGGCTTTCGCTATTCCGGCTCGGGCGATCTGACGCTGATCCTTGACACGGGCAAGATGGGGCTGTGGCCGGGCGGCCAGTTCGTGATCAACGGCGAGCCGAAATGGGGCGACGGCGTGAACGGCAAGGTCGGTTCCCTGATCCCGGTGAACATGGACGCCGTCAAGCCGAACACGGGCGACGGCGGCATCATCACGCTGTCGGAGTTCTTCTATCAGCAGGTGCTCTTTGAGGGCAAGCTCATCCTGATCGGCGGCAAGCTGGACGGCTCGCGGGCGTTCGACCGGAACGTGTTCGCCAACGACGAGCGGACCCAGTTCATGAACGTCGCGTTCCGAAACAACGTCCTGATCGCGCCGTTCCTGCCGTACACCACGATGGGCGTCGGCGCCGTCGTGAATCCGACGGACTGGCTGAGCATCTCCACGGCCGTTGCGGATTCCAGCGGGCGCGCCGTGACCACGGGCTTCGAGACGGCCTTCCACGGCAAGGCGGAGACGACCGTGATCCACGAGTGGGCGTTCAGGATCAAACCCTTTGGCCGGCCCGGCAGCCAGAAGTTCGGGTTTGCCTGGAGTTCCAAGGAGTACGAGTATCTCGAGCCTCCCTCACCGTTCAAGGAAACCGGGCCGCTGATGATGAGTCTTCTGGGTCCGGCCACGGCGAACAAGCTGGTGCACATGGTTGCGCCCTTCCAGAAGAGCAAAGACAACATCATGGTCTACTACAACTTCGACCAGTACCTCTACACGAAGCCCGACGATCCTTCGCAGGGCTTCGGGCTCTTCGGCCGATTCGGATGGGCCCGCAACGACGTCAATCCGGTCGAGGCCTACTACTCGTTCGGCATGGGCGGCAAGGGCCTGATCCCCACGCGTGCGAAGGACACCTACGGCATCGGCTACTACTTCTGCGACCTGAGCGACAACCTCCCGGACATCATGTACCAGGAGAACGGCATCGAGGCCTACTACAGTTTCGAGATCACCCCGTGGATGCATCTGTCGCCCGACCTGCAGATCATCATGCAGCCGGGCGGATCGAGCGATCGCGATGTCTCTCTGGTCTGGGGCCTGCGGCTCCAGATGAATCTGTAATCCGCCGCCGGTCCGCGCGATACGCTGTAACCGACTGCCGGTCGGTCTTCGTCGCCGGGCGTTTTCAACGCAACGCGTACGCCGGCATGTGCGCCCGGCTTGCATCCGGTCCCTCGTTCGCGGGGCGGCCTCTCCTTCCTTTGTCGAGGGCGGGGAAACCCGGGCGTTCTGATCACAACATCCTTTATGGCAATCGGTTGCGCGATTCACTGGGCTGTTGAGTGAGAAACTTGGTCGACCGTCGTGCGATCTCGACTCCGCCCGGCGGCGACGCGGCGGCAACGGCCGCGTCCACAGGCTGCCGTGCGGTGCGTCCGAGCCGCCATTTTCCGCAGGTCGGGGTTGGCGCTGGTTAGCGCGTCCATCAGCCGAGTCGGCGTGTCGGGCGTTGCTTCCACTGGGACGCGCTGTATAATGCGGGGACGTGGACCGTTCCGCGGTGTACGGACGCACCGGGCCTTGTACTTCAAGCCCTGCCCACAAAGAGGCCGCGATTTTGAACGACCATCGGTCGCACTCGTATCCGGTTGTAGCAGGACCGCCGGCTGCCCGACAGACGGTGCTGTGGGTCATTGCCGTCCTGCTGGCGGTGATTGCCACGGCACTGGTGTTGCGGCTCGACGAGTCCGCGATGCGGCGAGGCGCCGCCTGGGCACAGGAAGCCGGGGGGGCCGGGCGCGTCGGCGCACGCGGTATCTCGGCCTTTGCCGGTCAGATCACGAGGAACACCTTC
>CAZTVU010000033.1:17055-17916 GCA_964617025.1 uncultured Planctomycetales bacterium
CGACTCCGGCACCATCTGGTGTTACGAACTCACCGGCCCCGCGGAGGGTGTCAAACAACTGCGCCTCGTCGCGGCGAGATCCTGGATTTTTGACCGATATCTGGAAGAATTTAATGTCGGCGACCCGACGCCGGCGGCCGTAGCCGACCTCGTGGACAAACAGGTCACGCAGCGGCAACGGCTTCGCGAAAACAACGGGACCGGCGACGGGAGCACCGGCCGGCCGGCGCCGGCGCCCGGCAAGTGAGGGACTGACCAAGCAGTATTACACCGCCGAGGAGGCCCGCAGCAGGCTCAAGACGGACGATGACGGCCTGCGGCTGCTGGTGCGACAGGGCAAGCTGCGCGAGTTCCGAGACGCGGGCAAGCTCAACTACCGCGTTGAAGAGGTGGATGCGATCGTTGCGGAGCGACAGGGCGGCGGCAGCGGCGAACTCATGCTGGAGCCCGTCGACGATTCCGGTCTTGGGCTGGCCCCGCCGACGGCGGGCGGCAGCAGCACCGGCGGCACGAAGGCCCCGGGCGAGTCCGCAATGTTGAGTCTCGAGGACAGCTCTATCCCCTCCGAGAAGCCGCCGGCCAAGACCGGCTCCGGCAGCGGCGTCAAGCTCGGCGACTCGGATCTGGCCCTTTCGGGGTCCGATGTGCTCAGCCTGGAGGAGGTCGACAAGGAGAGCGTCGAGGGGATGCGCAAGGATGACACGGTCATTACGAACGTGGGCATCAGCGTTTTCGACGACGACGATCTTGAAATCGCCGCCGACCCGATGGCCAAGACGATTGCGTCCGGCGGCGGGGAGCATCTCGGCCTTGAGGGCAGCGGGGGGGGCAGCGGGCTGCTCGAACTCACCCGGGAGAGTG
>CAZTVU010000033.1:17926-29730 GCA_964617025.1 uncultured Planctomycetales bacterium
ACCTCGCTCGGCGCCGACGTGTTGGGCGACATTGAACTGGCCGACGAGGTAACGCAGACCACCGACACGACCGCCACCACCGACATGGGCGAGGAGGCGGCGGCCGAGGGGCCGATGGAGCCGGCGGCGCCGGCAATCGCTCCCCGGACGATGATGGTCACGACCGTCTTTGCCGAGGATCCGCAAGCGCCCATCTTTGCAGGCCTTTTGATTGCGGGTATGCTGGTGATGGCGATCGCGGGCGCGGCGACGGCGGCCATGACGATGGATGTCTGGCCGGACTACCTCGATATGCTGTATCAGAACCTGTGGATGTTCGCCGGCGCGACGGTGGTCGCCGGCGGATTGTTTGCTTTGATCGGCTGGCTGATAGGACGGCAGCCGGCCCCCCGGGCGGCGAAGCCGAAAAAGCCTGCGAAAGAGAAAAAGGCGAAGGCGGCTCCCGCGGCCGGGTAGGCGCGGACTCCGAGGTGATCGGACGCACGGAGGCGCGCGCCGGTCATCTCACCCATCCGGTTTGTCCTTGGGGCACGGATGTCCGTCGAGCTTCTGTCACGCCGTTCGGCGTGAACGGGTGCGATTTGACTGCGGATGGCATGGAACCGGTATTCATCGCGACAGTTCAGGACCAACGGAAGGAGATTGCGATGTCGAGTCGGATCGGATGGTGCGCCGTCGGGTTTGCCGCGTTGATCGTGTCGACCAACGCGGGCTGCTATTACGACCAGTTGCTCCAAGAGCAGCGAGCCCGGAAGGTGCTGGAGGAACAGCTCGCGAGGGCCAAGGACGACCTGCACGACTGCGAGTCGATGCGGGAGGTCCTCAACAACAAGATCGATTCGATGAACGGGCAGCTCGCCGCGTACAAGCAGACGATCGACAGCCTGACGGCCGAGAACGAGAGCAATCGAGCCAAGCTCGCCGAGGCGCTCAGCGCCCTCGAGAAGATGGCCGGTCGGGACCTGCAGAGCCCCGTGGTCATCACACAGCAGTTGCCGCCGGCGCTCGACAAGGCCCTGCGCGAGCTTCAGGAGAAGTACCCCAACCTGCTCGAGTATGACGCCTCGAAGGGCGCCGTCCGCTGGAAGTCCGACCTGCTTTTTCCGCTGGGCAGCGACGATCTGGGCAAGGACGTCGGGCAGGCGCTCAAGGACTTCGCCGACATTGTGAATTCGCCGGCCGCCGAGGGCTTCGATGTGATCATCGTCGGGCACACGTGCACTACGCCCATCCGACGGCCCGAGACGCTTCGCGAGCACAAGACCAACTGGCATCTCTCGGCCCACCGTGCGATCTCGGTCATGAACGCCCTGAAGGGCAACGGCGTGGCCGACACCAAGATGGGCGTCATGGGCTACGGCGAGTGGCGGCCGATCGCCCCGAACGACACGGACGAGAACAAGGCCAGGAACCGCCGGGTCGAGATCTTCCTCGTGAAGTCGGACAAGGTGGCCTCGGTCGGCGGCGGTGGCGGCAGCGCAGGGCTCTATGAGGCGCCGGACGGCACCCGGTTCGTGAAGCCCGCCGGCACCGGCGCCCAAGCCCGCCCCCAAACCGGCCCCAGCCACGGCGGAGCCGGCCCCTGCGCCTGCTCCTGCTCCCGCCCCGGCGCCCGAGCCGGCTGCGGCGGCGGACTCGCAGTAGTCGTTCACCCGTATCGGCGCGATTCGCACCAAGAACACCCTCGCGCGGTCGGGATCCCGCGGCTTACTTGCCGTCGCGGCATCCCGACCGCGCTTTTCTTCGTGCGGACGGTTCGGTCCGCCCGCGGATGTGGGTGTGCGGCGGGAAGGTGCGATCACGGGCGGCGGATGAGCTCGCGGCCGGTGTTGTTCTCCACGGTTATGCCGTAGCCGGCGGGGACATCAACGCGATAGGCGAGCTTGTCGCCGTCCTGCTGCCATCGGACGACCACCGCGCCGTCCGGCGTCGGGATGCGGCCCTCGCACCAGCTCAGCTTCACGTCGTTGAATCGCAGATGGACGGCCTTCCGCACCGAGTCGACCCGGTACGCGCCGAGGACGTCGCGGTAGAGCGTGTGGACGATGTGCGAAGCGAAGCCATGGTTGCAGCTTGCGCTGGGCTCGGTGTTCTCCCAAAGCGTGCCGGTGCGGTCGGCCATGTAGAGGAGGTAGCCGACCGCCTCGTCGAGGATCTGCCGGCCGCGCCCGTCGCGTGAGAGGTTCTCGAAGCGGAGCATGTTGCCGATGAACGAGTTGGCGAAGTGGACATCGGGAAAGGCCCGGGTCGTCTTGCGGTCGGGGCCGAACTTTTCGACGAGGGTCTTCCAGAGGTCCGGGTGGGTCTTGGGCGTCGCCACGTCGAAGAAGAAGGCGTAGTACTGGCACGTCTCGCTGCGATCGGGCTTGACGACGAGCCTGCCGTCCTCGCGTTTGGCGTGGTCGCGGAAGAACTGCCCGTCGAACGACTGCTTGCGGACGGTCTCCCGGATCCGGTCGGCCGCCGACAGGAGGTCGAGCCGGCCGTACATCCGCCCGGCGGCGGCCAAGGTGCCGGCGTAAAGCATGTTCGACGGATAGTTCACGTCCTGCGTGAAGTTGTTGGCCGCGGACCACTCAATGAAGACCCAGCTCGGGAGCTTCTCAAGGAGGCCGTCGCTGTTGAGGAAGGGCTTGAAGAAATCGATGAGCTTGAGGACTCGCGGGCCAAGGGCGTCGACGAGGGCCCGGTCGCCGCTGCGGGCGAGGTATTCCTCGAGCTGAATGACGAACCACATCGCCCAGTTCGGGATGAAGACGCCGTCGTTGTGATCGGCCGGGTAGCACATCGGCAGCATGCCCTCGGGGAGGAACTCGAACCGGGTCGGCAGGGCGAAGTTCTCGAAGAAGTTCTTCTCGAGCCGCGTGTGGCCGCCGAGGTCCCACGCGACCCGCGAGGTGAAGAAGCTGTCGCACAGCCAGCCCGCGCGCTCGCGCGACGGGCAGTCCATGAAGACGTCGACGGCGTTCTGCACGAACGTCTCGCGGCCGGCGGCGAAGATGCGGTTGATCCGCTCGTCGCTGCAGGCGAACTGCGCGCCCCAGACGTCGGGGTTGACGTACTCGCGGAGGTACGGGCCGGCGACGGTGCAGGGGCCGTCGAGGGCGATCAGCTTGAGATAGCGCAGCGTATAAGGCTCGAACGATTCGACGTCGTACACCCCCGGCGGCAGCTCATACGCGACGATATTGACGCAGCCGAGCCGCTTGAAGTCGACATCGTCTCCGGTGAGGATCTCGTCGAACAGGAAGAAGAGTCGCGTCCGGGCCATGCACGAGACCCGCGCGCCGAGGAACCCGGTGAGGTTCGTGCCGAAGTCGAGCACGCGGTATGTGTTCTCGCCGAGGTCCACGCGGGCGTCGCTCGCCAGCGGACGATCGAGTTTCACGCGGTCGGCCGAGGCGATCCGCTGCATCTCGATGCTCGGGATCGTCTCGAGCTCGGCCTCGGGGAAGCCCGCGAGCCTGGGCCCGACGGCCGTCAGCGAGCGGTCCTTCCACAGTTCCTTCGGCTCAATGCCGCGCTGGATGCGTCCCTGCGCGACGTCCCACGTCGGCGGGCGCTTCGCGAACGTCGGGTACGGCACTCGGCGCGGCAGGAGGGCCTTCGTCTCGACGGGGCTGCAGCGGACCGCGTCCCACGTCGCCGTCGGGTCGCTCCGGGGCGTGTCGTACCCCGGGCGCAGGCGGTAGACCTCCGAAAACGGCCGCTGGAAACTGTAGCGCTGCACCTTCCGGAGGCGCTCGCGAAGGACGGCGGCCTCGAAGGGCTTGCCCTCGCCGGCCGTGGAGGCGAGCACCCGCGCGCCGGCGACCACCTCGGCCTGGACGAACGAGGGCGCATTGACCGTGTAGTAGCTGTTCGAATTGTAGCCGGCGACCTCGATGACGATGATGTTCGGCCCCTCGGCGAGGCGGCCGGTGAGGTCCCACTCGTCGACGCGATAGAATCCGTGGCCGGCCCGCGCGGGGCCGTAGCCGAGGAAGCCGCCGTTGAGGTACGCCCGGTACAGCGTGTGGCCCGTGACGCGAAGGATCGCACGCTCACCCGCCGGGGCGTCGAACACCGTGCGAAAGCCGGCGAACACGTTCATCTCGCGCTCGCGGCCCTCGATCCAGACCGGCCGCGCTGACTGGAATGCCACCCGTTCGCCTGCGCCTGCCATCGATGCCAGTATTCCGAACGAAATCATGGTCATGACCACGCAACATCTCCTTTCATCCCGATCCGCGGGGCATGACTCGCGGCCCGCGGGTGCCACGGCGAGTCCGACCCGGCCCCGAGCGTTTTTTTGTGCGCCGGGCGAGGAGGGTCGGTCAATGCTTCGCCTTCGGCTCGGCGACGATCCGCCCTTCCGTCTCGCAGGAAACGGCGTAGATCCTCGCATCGCGCAGGTGGAATCGCAACGACGCCGACTGTCCGGCGAGTTCGGTCCCGTCATGGTTCTCCCATCGGAGCGGGATGCGGGTGTCGTCCTTGTCTTGGAGGAGGCACTTGTGTCGCTCGTAGCCGGGGACGGTCTTGCCCGAGGCATCCAGCAGCTCCACCATCACGTAGCCCTGGCGGAAGAGGCCCTGGCCGGGCGGAATCGCGGCGTTGAGCAGGAGCGGGCGGCCGGGCATGCGAAAGGACTTCGATGTGAAGGCGGCATTCGCCCGGGCGCCGATGGAGGCGATGCGGTATTCGGGCACGCCCCAGACGCCGCCGGCGATCCACCAGAGATGCTCCCTGCCGCAGTGCATCGGGGCCATCTTGATCGTGTAGGGGGCGTCGCCCTGGGCGTTCAGCCGCCGCCACGGCCGCTGCCAGTGGACGGCGTCGGCGCTGAGCCACCACTGGCAGCCCAGGTGCGGGCCGTGCCTGGCCGGCGTTAGCGGCGACGGGGCGTAGAGGTCCACCATCGCGATGTACCGATCGCCGTACGGGAACGCGAACATCCGGTAGAACTCCGCCTCCGGGGGATCCTGTTCATCAGGCGTGATCCGCCCGTCCTTGCCGACGTCCATGACGCGTTCCCACTTGAGGCCGTCCCGGCTTACTCGTATGGACAGCACGCGGCGGCGTTCCTTGCCCATGTTGTCGGCGTATCGCTTCTTCCAGTGCTCGTAGGTCACCTGGTAGGCGATGAAGCGGTCCGTACGCGCGTCCCACAGCACGCCGTACGCGTCGTGGTCATGGTAGATCGGCTCGGGCGCGAGCGGCTTCCAGTGTTCGCCATCGGGGCTGGTGAAGCCCCAGAGCGCGTGGCCCTCGACGTCCGTACGCTTCGACCGCGACCACGTGTAGAAGAAGAACTCCCCGGTCGTCGCCCGGCGGGTCAGCATGGACTCGATAAGCCACTCGCCTTCGGGGTTGGCGTAGACCTGCCGCCAGTCGGCAAGCCGATAGCCGTCCGGCGTGCGACCGCGGAAGAGGGCCCACCGGAAATTGCGGCCTTCCTGCTCGTGCTTGGCGCCGTAGATGATGTGGCCGTCGCCGTCGGGGACGCTCGCCAGCGTGCGGAACGGCGGCGAGGCGCCTTCGTTGGCCTCCGGCGCGCTGAAGATCATCTGGAAGCCGCCCGGCGCGACATCGGTGCCGCGGATCGGGCCGCGCGGGGCCAGTGGATTGTCCTCGAACGTCAGGAGGCCGACGGCGTCGCGAGCGTCCTCGGGCTGCACAAACACGAGCAGCGTCGTGGGGCGATCCGCCGCGACGGCCGGTAAAGCGCCCATCGCGGCGATCAGGGCGGGCGCCCACCGAAAGACGAATGCGCGTTTTGGCATGACTTGCCTCCGGTCTCCGCGTGCGGCGACGTTCGCCTGCCGATGACGGGGCCGGCGGGCGACGGGACGGCCAGACTCGTCCTGCCAGGTTCAATCAGTTCTGTCCGTCAGGTTGCCCTCTCAGCTCCTGAGCCGCGCCGCCGTCGCAAGAATACCCTTCCGCCGGCCACGACACCAGCACGCCCAGGGTGATTGTTTGGCGGACGATTTGGCAGCTTAGGCGAGAACCGATGACGAGGCGGCCGCGGCGTCAGTTCGGGTGCCGGCGGCCCCTGGGGGTGAGCGGTTGGATCTGAGTTATGGGGCCGGACGCGACGAGCCGATCCGTCCATTCAGGCGGCGGACTCGGGTCGCCCGTAGATTCCTGTTACCATGTCACACGTCATCGCCAGATTCAACGGGCTCAAGGTTCTGTTGGCGCTTCACCAGCGACGTTTGCGGCAGTGTGCGCGGGCGAGCCGAGCCCGCGTGCGATTCAGCAGACGGCTCTCGTTGGGCGTTCCGCGGCAGGCGACGGACTTCGACGTTAGTCGTAACATAATTTTCGACAGATGGTTATGGCTTCCGGAGGCCTTGATTTGACCGGCATGTGAGGCGTGGGGTGCGGCTGGATAGCGCTTATCTTTTCGGAGCGGCCCGGTGGCCCGCGAACGGGGTGCAACCGGATGGGCCATGCGCTGTCCAAAAGGACGGTGCCTGCGGCCGGTTTGCTTTGCGATAAGTGATTGGCCTATAGTGACGATAATCCGGATGCTGTGGAGAAGTATCTCATGAGACATGTCTTGCCGGCGGCGGTGGGCGTTATCTGCGGACTTGCGACTCCGACTCTCGGGGCGACGGTGACGTATGACGTTCGTATCAGGGGTTCCGCCCTCACCGAGATCACGGTCGCGCCGGGCACGCCGGTGGAGTACGAGATCACCGCGAAGGTCGCATCCGACACGGCGGTGGCTGATAACCACGGGCTGGCTTCCTTCACGGTCCACGTGCGGGTCGGCACGGACGTTGTCCAGGTGCCGCTTGAGGCGTTCTCCGACGTCGTGACGCAGCACTTCACGTTCGGCCAATCACTGGGTACGGGCAGCGCGGGCCTTGTGCAGGACATCTCCGCTGCCCAGCTCGGGCTTGGCTCGCAGCTTCATGAGGGGGTGGGCGTGGATCAGGCGGCGGTGCTCGGTCGCGGAAAGATCCAGACCCCCACGACAGAGACGTCGTTCACGGCGAAGATCGAGGTGAGCGCCGACCAGGGATCGAAGGTTGCGGGAGCGGGGTCGCAGCAGGGACGCGTGGTGGCCGCCGCCAGCGCGGCGGGCCCCGGCATCACGATCAGGACGAGCAACGCCGCTCCGACGCCGGAACCGACCCCCGCCTCGGACACCACGCTTCAGTTGTTGGCGATCCTCGGCGGGTCGGTGCTTGCGCTGCTGGCGTCGTACTGGATCGGAGGCCCGATCGGTCTGATGATCGGCCTGCTGGTCGTTCCGCTGATCGGCCTGGTGTTCCTGATGACGTGACGGGCGCGTTCACACGCACACGACTTCGGATACCTCGGACACCTTCTCCTTGAGGTGACGCTCGATGCCGAACGCAAGTGTCATCGTGCTCGACGGGCAGCCGACGCACGCACCGTGGAGCCGGAGCGAGACGACGCCCTGCTCGTCCACATCGACGAGTTCCACATCTCCCCCGTCGCTCTGCAGGGCGGGGCGGATCTGATTGATGATCTCAGCGACGCGCTCCTTCACGGAGCGCCCCGACGTTTCCGGTGTCTGTTCGGCCATGCGCAGCCTCCAGGACAGGTTTGCACTTGCGGCACAATCTCCATGTCAAGATGCCGCTTCAGCACCCATTGTAGCCCGGGCACGCGCCCGGGGCAAAACGAGCCCGACGCCGGCCTTCACAAGGGGCCGGGCCGACGCTCGCAGATTCGGCCGCGCAAGCGCCACGCCGCTGGCCGTTCACATCTGCTCCACGAACAGGGATCGCTTCATCCGCAGGGCGCGGCTTTGTGTCCGGACATGCTCGGCGACTGCGGCCGGCCCCTCGATGCCCACGATGCGAATGCTCGGCTGCGTCGGGTCCGACGGCGCCACGAGCTCCACGTCGCCTACGCCGAATACGCGGTTAAGCAGGCTTTGATGCGTCCGAACGTCGTCCACGCGGTAGAGCTCCGTCTGGTCGGTCGTTCGGCTGAGAATCCCGCGCTCAATAAAGAGCCGTTGCGACGTGAGTCGGTAGTGCGTGCCGTAGACCCGCAGGGCCCCGCGGACGAACATCGCTGCCGCCGCGCCCAGGATCACGATGAGGACCAGCCACCCGAACCACGCCCCCGAGTCCGGGGTTCGCAACCGCCACCACAGCCAGATCAGCAAGAGAGTGCCCGCGCCCCACAGGAACCACTGGCCCGCAAGGTTCTTCCAGCTCATTCGGCCCCGCCAGACCTCACGTTCCTCGCCCAGGCCCGCGCCCTCGCCGGCGGACGATGCGGGCCGGGTCGCGTCGACCGTTGGCGCCCCCGCCGCGGCGATGACGCTGTCCGGTGTCTCCGGGGAGACCGGGGGCCTGGCAGGCGGGTCATTATCGCGCGGTTGAGACGGCGGCGGCGTGCTCATAAGGGCGGACTCCGGTTCGCGGATATCGACGATCCCGCTCGAACCCGCGGCATTGTAACCGGGGCATCGCCGAGCGCAAAGGTCATACGCGCGTGAGCCGGGTTTTCGGCTCGGCATTCGCGCGTCCTGCCCCCAGCCGGCCGAAGCTGGCATCGTCTTCGTCCGCGGTCGGCGCATCTCGGCTGAGTAAAGTGACCGTGTATCGGTGTTTCCGCCGATGGGTGAGCAAACCGGTGGCCGATGGACGTGCAATTGCCGATGAGATAGGGAGTGATGCTGCGCCCGGACGGGGCTGAGCGCCGACGCCTCGCGGGGGCGAGAGGCGGCACTCGACAAACCGGCCGGGTTTGGCGCATAATAGGACGCGGATGGCGTGTGGACCGGAAGACGTTGTGTGAGCGGTTTCCCGGGCCGAGCGAGCAAGGCGGCCCCGACTCCGGACTCATAGATTTTTATATATTTTTATCCGGAACCGTCCATGCTGCGTTTTTCGGTGTATCAAAACGGGGATGTCGCGCAACGGGTTGATCTGAACGGGTCGTACCTGGTGGGCAGCGACGGCGTGCCGCTGCGAGCGAAGATCGAGTTCAGCGGCGGCGAGATCGTCTGCACCAAGCAGGCCCCCGGTCCCGCCGGGCTCGCCGTGCTCTGGCCCGTGCCGGGGTACGGGCGCATCCTGCTGGAGAGCGCCAGGCTGCCGGAGCGCGACAAGCCGTACAACCTCCACCTGGAACTCGCCCGCGGCCGCCTCATGCGGATCGACCAGAAGCGGGAGGAGTGGGGGCTGTTCGACTACCCCGGGATGGAGGACATCAACGCCGCGCTGAAGCAGGCCCGCGAGGCCTTCGTGCGGGCCCTTCAGGCGGACGGTCCGGCGAACGTGGCACGGTGGGCCGACGAGGCGCTTCGCGCGTCGATGGTGGTCGGCGAGCGGATCAGCCTGTTCCACGCCGACGTATTCCTGAACCGCCGCCGCCAGACGCACGCGTTCAACCGGCGGCCGTTCGGCTGCATGCTGGACCTTACCAACGGGGCCGAGACCTATCGACGCCGGATCCGGGAGGCCTTCGACTTCGTGAACCTGCCCATGCTCTGGCGGGACATCGAGCCCAAGGAGCAGGAGATCAACTGGACGGTCCTGGATTCGTGGGTCGAGTGGCTGACGAAGCACCGTGTCCCGATCATGGCCGGGCCGCTGGTGTCGTTTCAGGAAGGACACGTGCCCGACTGGCTGTTCATCTACGAGCACGACTACGACGCGATCCGGTCGATGGTGTTCGAGCACGTGCGCCGGGTGGTCGAGCGCTACGGCCGCCACGTGCAGCGGTGGATCATCGTCGGGGGGATTCACGCGAGCAATCCATTGCACTTCTCGTTCGACCAGTTGATGGAACTGACGCGGGTGGCGGCGACGCTCGTGAAGCAGCTCGCCCCGCGGGCCACGTCGCTGGTCGAGCTGATCTCGCCCTGGGGCGAGTACTACTCGCGCAACCAGCGGACGATCCCGCCGATGCTCTACGCCGACATGGCGGTGCAAAGCGGCATCGGGTTTGACGCCTTCGGGTTGCAGTTCCAGTTCGGTCCGGGCCTCGACGGGATGTTCGTGCGGGACATGTTCCAGATCTCGAGCATCATCGACCGGATCGGCAACCTGGGCCGTCCCGTGCACGTGACGGCGGCGCAGGTGCCGGGGATGCTGTCGCTGGCGGGCGGCGGAGGCTCGATGGCCCCGGACGGGGGGACGTGGCGGCAGGAGTGGAACGAGGACGTGCAGGCCGTCTGGCTGCGGGAGTTCTATCAGACGGCGCTGAGCAAGCCCTTCGTCGAGACGGTCACCTGGCGCGACCTGGCCGACGAGGCCCCCACGGCGGTGATGCCCAACGGCGGGCTGATCCGCGCGAACCACACGCCGAAGAACAGGTTTATCCCGCTCTCCCCGAAACCGTCCACGATGAAGATGGGGGCGGGGTAGCGGAGAATCCAGGGATTGGCGTCCGCGGTTTCCATGAGGACCCGCCGGGCCTTCTCGATGTCGTCCCCGTAGGTGATGGTGATGTTGATGTTGAGCCGGCGGATGGGGTAGCGGGTGACGTTGGTTATGTTCGATTTCACCAGGGTCTCGTTGGGAATCCGAACCAGACGGTTGTCGAAGGTCTTGAGCTTGACCGATAGCATGTCGATGGAGTCCACGACACCGACCGTCCCGCCTCCCACGTCCAGGACGTCCCCGACGGCGTAGGCCTTTTCGGTAAGCAGGAAGATCCCGCTGATCAGGTTCGATATGGATGTCTGGGCCGCGAAACCGATGGCGATCCCCGCGATTCCGGCGGCTCCCAGCAGGGCGGAGAGGTCCAGCCCCGCGGCGTTGGCCAGGTTGACCGCTATGAGGAAGAAGCCGGTATACCGTACGAACTTGACCAGGAGTTCGGAAGTCCGGGGGGACAGTGTCTTCCGGGTGAGCCTCTTGGTCAGGGATACCGCTATCCGGACGATGATCAGGCCGAGGACCAGGATGCCCGCCAATTTCAGTATCGAAAGCAGGGCGTCCAGGGTGAAAATACTGTTCAGGGATTCCTTCAGGTTCAACTTCTCCAGAGTTCGGGCAATCGGGGTTGCACCCTCCATGGCCGTTCCTTTCGGGCTAGATTCCCGTTATATACCTTAATAGGTCGATGCCCCGGGTAAAGAAGCGCTCCTCGGGGCCCTTGCGGGCGGAATGCCGCACCTCCATGCGTCCGAGCAGGGGATCCATGCCCCGTTTCGGACGGACCTGCAGGCCGTCGGAGGTGAAGGAGCAGAGGACTCTGTCCGTCGCGAAGATCCCTGCCCCGCCGTAGATGGAGAGGATGTCCGTCGGGATCAGGAGGCGGGAGAGTTCCATGCTCTCGGTCATGTCGTTCCGTACGGAGATCGGGCAGACCGCCAGGTCGGGCCCAGGCTCCGCCAGGAACCTGCCCAGCTCCTCCGCCGCGCAGAAGGAGGATACGGCTGCATCGCAGAGGGTCCCTTCCTGGGGGGTTCCGAACCAGGAGTATTTACGGCGGTTCAGGGGCAGGGCCGCGAGGATGGTTCCCGCGGCGGCCAGTATCTCCGCCTGCAGGGGAAGGAACACATACCCGTCCAGCTCGACCCCGGGCAGGATGGACACGGCATGGGTCAGGAGTACCTCGTAGGCCCGGGGAGAGAGCATGGGCCGAAGGGTCAGTTCCGCCGCGCCCAAAAGGGCGGAGTATTTCCAGTCCAAGGTCTTGGGCGTGTTCCGGGAGACCGCGGCCGGGGCCGGGCGTTGGGGTTTATCCAGGAATTCCGAAGCTACCCCCCATAACACCCCTTCGGCGCGGAAATAGATGCTTACCGAGGGGAACCGTATCACGTAGACGGTTCCCGGGGAGAGGGTGACGGTGGACCACATGGCTTCCTCCGGCGA
>CAZTVU010000034.1:0-6565 GCA_964617025.1 uncultured Planctomycetales bacterium
GTTGTGGACGTTGTTGAAGACGTAGCCGCCGCCGGGCTTGAAGGCCTCCAGGTTCCTCCGCACGTGCTCGCGGACCTCGGCCGGCGCGGCCGTCGGCAGGATGTGCTGGGCGTCGATGCCGCCTCCCCAGAAGACGATCCTGCGGCCGAACCGCTCCTTCAACGTCGCGGGGTCCATGCCCTCCAGGCCGATCTGCACGGGGTTGAGGATGTCCACGCCGTTGTCGATCAGCTCGGGGATGTAGGCCGCACAGTCGCCGCAGGTGTGATACCAGATCTTCGCCTTCGTGAGCGACTTGATGTGCTGCACGAGCCGCTTCTGCCGGGGCTTCACGACGGCGCGATAGAACTCCGGCGAAAACAGCGGCCCGCCCTGGCCGGCGAGGTCGTCGCCGATCATGACCACATCGACGAGGTCGCCAACCTCCTTCAGGAAGCCCGTATAGAAGTCGGTCCAGTACTTCAGCGTCCGGTCGAGAATCGCCTCGCAAAACGCGGGGTTCTCGATCATGTCGATAAACCACCGCTCGAGCCCCCGCATGTACCAGCAGAACTCGTAGACCACGCCGCCGATGCCGGTGCAGATCGCATACGGCGTCTCGTCGCGCAGCCGCTGGGCCTGCTCGCGGACGCCGGTGAATCGCGTCGGGTCGCCGCCGTCGGGGAACGGGTAGGCGGCGACGTCCTTGATCGTCGCCTCGGCGAGCGGGTGGTGTGAGATGTCCATGTACATCTGCTGGTCTTCGGGCGTGGACCAGACGATGCCGAACTCGTCCTTGAGGTCGAGCCAGGCACGTCCGTCGCGGACGTTTCGCTCGATGCCGCCCTTGAAGCCGTCGGGGCCGTGGGCGCAGAGATAGCGCGTGTCCACGCGGAAGCGCTCCAAGACGGCCTCACACGGCTTCGCAAGGCCCTGGACGGGGTCCATGATCCGGATCGTATCCTGAATGCCCAGGTACTGGATCAACTCCGCGTAGGCGGCCTTGTGAATGCCCGTCTGGAAGCCGCCGAGGTCGATCGGCACGCGATCCGGGGTCTCGTGACGGATCGCCTTCCACACCCGTTCCCGCGAAGTCATGGTTTCCTTTGGTGCCATGGGCGTTACTGTATGCCCCGTGGCTGCGTGCTGCAACGCAGGCAGGGTGCCGAGCGCCTTCCGGTCCGGCTCGTCGGCATCGTGCGCTTTCGCCCATGCCTTCGCCTCGCACACCGCCTGCGCCGTGAATCCGGCACGTCGCCCTCCCCGCCCGCCGTCACGCTATAATGTGGCGATGCGGTTCGCACACGGCCGTCTTCTCTCGTTGGGTGTCGCCGGCGTCCTGGCCGTGGGCACGATCGGCTGCGCGCCCCGCCTGCGGGCGATCCCGTCGCCCGCGCAGTCCGCGATCGAGGGCAACCGCGGCATCTTCGAGTTTCGAGAAGGTTTGTCCGTCTCCGCCGTGGCGGTCGGGCGCCCGCCGATTGCCGCGGAGGGCGAGTTCACCGCGTTCGGCATCGAGCTGCACAACAACTCACCGGCCTCGATCGGGATCGACGTCAACCGGCTGCAGCTCGGGCTCGGCGACGGCGACCACTGGCTCGATCGCGGTCTGGTGCCGCCGGATGACCTGGTGCGGGCCTACCAGTCTGCGGATGCGGCGCCCCGCGACCCCGCCTCGGCGGGGCCGGAGGGGCGACGGTTCGTTGAAGTCACGCCGCCTGAGACGGCCCGCTACGTCCGCGGGTATGCGGTACGGCACGGCCCGCCCTGCTATCCCTACCGGCGGGTCTACGTCTTTCATGATTACGGGTATTACGGCTACTACGATTCCGCCCGCTATGCGTATGTCATGCAGCAGGAGCGGGCGAGCTTCCTGGCGAGGCTCCTGCGGTCGCAGGAGATTCCCCCGAATCACGTCGCCGGGGGCTATGTCGTCTTTCCGCAGTCCGTGCGAAAGGGCGATCAGTACCGGCTGCTGATACCCGTCGGGGTCAACCGCGTCGTCGCCTCGCAACCGTCCACCGTGCCGGTCGCGCCCGTGGCCGTCTTCCGGCAGGTGGCCGTGTTCGAGTTCCACTTCGTCGCCAGGTGATCGGGAGCGAGAGGGAACCGCCCATGAACGCCGCCGAGAAAACCGCATCGCTGTTCGGACGGGATAGGGCCGTTGTCGGCATGATCCACGTCGGCGCGCTGCCGGGCACGCCGCGCGCCTCCCGCGATGTCGCCTCGCTGGCGCGAACCGCCGCCGAGGAGGCGCGCATCCTTGCCGACGGCGGCGTGGACGCCATCCTGATCGAGAACATGCACGACCGGCCCTACCTCCGTCAGGCGGTCGGACCGGAGATCGTCGCCTCGATGACGGCCGTGGCCGTCGCCGTCCGCGCGGCAGCCCCGGTGCCGGTGGGGGTGCAGATCCTCGCCGGCGCCAACCGTGAGGCGCTCGCCGTCGCCCTCGCCGCCGGCTGCACCTTCTGCCGCGCCGAAAACTTCGCCTATGCGCACGTGGCGGATGAGGGTCTCATGCCGGAGGCCGACGCCGGGCCCCTGCTGCGATACCGGCGGGCGATCGGGGCCGACGGGATCGCCGTCCTGGCCGACGTCAAGAAGAAGCACTCGAGCCACGCGATCACGGCCGACGTGGATCTGGCCGAGGCCGCCCGCACGGCGGAGTTCTTCGGGGCCGATGGCATCATCATCACCGGCGTGGCGACCGGCCGCCCAACGGCGCCGGCCGACGTGCGAATCGCCGCCGAGGCGGTCCGCGTGCCCGTCCTGATCGGAAGCGGTACCACGCCCGACAACCTGCCGGCACTCTGGCCGTATGCAAATGCCTTCATCGTCGGCTCGTATCTGAAGCAGAACGGCGACTGGCGCAACGGCCCCGACCCTCGGCGCGTCTCCGCGCTGATCGAGGCGGCGAACAACCTGCGATAAGGGTATGCGGTGCGCCCCGCCCCGTTCATGACCGGCCGTCGGCACGGCGAAAGAACGCTTCCGCGTTGGCGGCGGTCTGCGCGGCCAGTGCTTCGGGATCCGCGCCGCGAAGCCGGGCCACGAACGCGGCCGTGTGGACCAGGTGGGCCGGCTCGTTCGGCCGAACGTGCCGCACCGGCTCGGGCGAGAGGTACGGGGCGTCGGTCTCCAGCATGAGGTGCTCGGCGGGATACGCCGCCGCGATCGCCTGAAGGTCCCGCGCCTTCCTGAACGTCACCACGCCGGTGAACGAAATTCGCCAGCCGTGCGATGCGATCTCCGCCGCCTCGTCCGCCGTGCCGCCGAAGCAGTGAAACACCACGCGCCGGCCCCCGTAGCCGTGTCGCAGCAGCGCGGCCACGACATCGCAGTGCGCCTCGCGGCTGTGCACGATGAGCGGCAGGCCCGTCGGCAGGGCCGCGTCAAGCTGCCGCGCCAGCCAGTCCCGCTGCACGTCCCGCGGGCTGAAATCATAGTGGTAGTCCAGACCGAGCTCACCTGCCGCAACGCACTCGGGCGCCGACCAGATCCCGCGCAAGACCTCCAGGTCGGCGGGCGCGGCCTTCGCCGCCTCGTGCGGGTGGATGCCCGCGGCCATCCGGAGCTCCGGCCGCCGCCGGGCAAGGCGGAGCGCCGCCTGCGAATCCGCCGCATCCGTGCCGACGGTGATCATCCGTCGCACGCCGGCCATGACCGCGCGCTCCGTCACGGCGTCCGCCGACCCCGCGAGCTCCCGCGAGGTGAGATGGCAGTGCGTGTCGATGAGATGCATGGTTCAGCACCGCCCGGCCGCTACCGCAGCCCGAACGCATCCGGATAATGCCGTATCTCCGGCTCGCCGTCCGTCCCGCAGACGATCGCCACGACGTCGAAGCGGCACGGTCGCCTTCGCGCCGCCGGCCGCGCCGCAAGGTAGTACTTCGCCACGCGGGATAGCTGCCTTCGCTTGACGGGGTTGACGGCCTGTTCGACGTCCGCCGCGTCCTCGCTGCGGCGGGTTTTGACCTCGACGAAGACAACGGTGTCGCCGTCGAGGGCGATCATGTCCAGCTCGCCGGCGGGGCAGCGATAGTTTCGTGCAAAGACCCGGTATCCGAGATTCTCGAGGAACCGGCGCGCGAGCTTCTCCCCGCGACGGCCCAGATTGGCGTGGTCGTCGGGCATGCGAATCCGCCGACGGACGGCCCGCGATGCGGCCTACCCCTGCGTTCCGGCGCCGACCGGCTCGCCCGGCGACGTGTCGACCGTAACCGTCGCGGCGTCAAGGCCCGTCTTGCTCCGTCGCTCGCGCAGGCGGCGCTGCTTGCCGACGCGGTCGCGAAGGAAGTAGAGCTTCCCGCGGTGGACCTTGCCGGAGCGAACGACCTTCACCGCCGCCACGTTGGGCGAGTGGATCGGAAAGACGCGCTCGACACCCTCGTTGTTCACGATCCGCCGCACGGTGAACATCTCGCCCATGCCCGTCCCCCGGCGGGCAATGACGACGCCCGTGTACGGCTGCAGACGCGTCTTGTCGCCCTCGGCGATTCGCACGGACACGGTGACTGTGTCGCCGATCTGAAAGGCGGGGATCTTGCTCTTGCGGGACGGGGCCTCGGCAGCCTCCATCAGTTTGTTCCTCATCGCTGTACTCCTTCGTCTGCGTGCAGGCCCCAGGTCCGCATCGTGCGGCGGTACGTGCCGCGGGCCGAACGTCAGTTCTCCAGAAGATCGGGCCGACGGACCCGCGTGCGGGCCTCGGCCTGCCGGCGCCGCCACTCCGCGATCCGGGCATGATCGCCGGACAGCAGCACCTCCGGTACGGCCATGCCGCGATATTCGCGCGGCCGCGTATACTGCGGATACTCCAGGCGGTTGTCGCGAAACGACTCCGACCGCGCGGACATCTCGTCGCCCAACGCCCCCGGCAGCAGCCGGACCACGGCGTCGATCAGCACCGCCGCCGCCGGTTCGCCGCCGGAGAGCACATAGTCGCCGATCGAGATCTCCCGCGGCGACAGGCCGTCAATGATCCGCTGATCAAACCCCTCGTAATGGCCGCAGATCACCAGCAGCCGGGGTTCGGCGGCCAGGGATTCCACCACTCGCTGCGTCAGCTTCTCACCCGAAGGCGTCAGGAGCACCCGCGTCGCGGGCTGCGGATCAAGCGACTCGACGTGCGCGACCGCGTCGAAGATCGGACCGCACATCAGGACCATGCCCGGGCCGCCGCCGAAAGGCTTGTCGTCCACGCTCTGGTGTTTGTCGCGGGCGAACCGCCGGATCTGCGTGCACGTGATGTTCACGAGGCCGGCCCGACGGGCGCGGCCGACGATGCTGGCCGAAAAGAACGGCTCGAGCATCTCCGGGAACAACGTGAGCACGTCGATACGCATGATCGTGGATACAGGCGAGGAAACGCCGTCGCCATCTAGGCCTTCGCCTCTGCCCGAACGGGCTTCAGGGCAATGCCCTGCTTCCGGAGCAGGGCGCGGACCGTCTCGCTGGGCTCCGCGCCGACCCGGAGCCAGTACTCAATCCGTTCCCTATTCAGGGCGACCTGCTTGTCCGGGTCCTTGTGGGTCGGCTGATACGAGCCGAGTTCCTCGATCGCCCGGCCGTCCCGGGCATTGCGGCTGTCGAACGCCCCAAGACGGAAGCATTTGAGGTTCCGCCGCCCCGTCCGCTTGAATCGCAGTTTGACCGCCACGCAATCACTCCTCTGCTGTCCCCGGCGCTGACCCGCCACGGGGAGCCCATCATTATACCATGGGCGCCGGGAAGAGCAACGGGCTTGGGGCAGTGCAACACCGCAACGGCTGCCCCAGCAAAACATGAAGACCGGCAATCGAAATTGGATGTTATAACATATTGGCATAAATAATGTTACAATCCACGCGCTTTGCCGCGCACCGAAAACCGCCCGTCATGCCGACCGAAGGTGCCGCCACGTTACCCCGGAAAGGTCCCGCTTGAGGGAGTGTCGCGGTTGTGTCAGAATCACGCCGAACCGCGTGGGAGCCCTGCCGAATTCGGAAGGGGCGGGCCACTGGAGGATATTCATGCTGACGCATCTGATGTCAATCGTAGCGATGTCGGCGCCCTCCCAGACACCGAACGAACCTGCCCGAGCCGCGAGCCCTGCGAGCCAGGTCGCGATCATATTCGACGACAGCCACGGCCGGTTTACGGCCACGTGGTCAGGCAAAGCGCATGCGGTCGTGCGGGGCGCCGGCTTCGTCGTGGAGGCCGGCGAAGCGAAGCTACGACCCGACGGCATCGCGCCGATCGTCGGCGCGTTCAGGGACAAGCTCGGTTCCGGGAAGGAGTTTCGGCAGGCGTGGGGCGACCCCATACGGGTGGAGCGCATCCTGCGGGTCTACGACGATCGGCCCGCCGTCACGGTCTCGGGACGCATCACGAACGTCGGCACCCGCGACCTCTCGCTGGGCACAACGCGCCTGATGGAGGTCTCTGAGGGCGAAAAGGGCGCGTGGACCGTCGGCGGCGCCGCACAATCGCCTGCCGCGATCTGGACCGCCAACAATTCCGAACTTCTTTGCCAACCGGCGGCAACCGCGGAGCAGGCATACTCCGGCACGGGGGTGCTCGCCCTGTTCGGCCGCGAGCCGGA
>CAZTVU010000034.1:6580-18426 GCA_964617025.1 uncultured Planctomycetales bacterium
GTCGGCTACCTGACGGCGAACGAGGCCCGGCCCGACCTGCACGCCCGCTTCCGACCGGCGACGGGCGGCATATCGCTGACGGCGGAACTTCGCTTTCTCGGCCGCCTGCTCGGCCCGGGTGACTCGATCGACCTCGACACGGTATACGTCGCCGCGTACGACGATCCGTATCTCGCGCTGGAGAGCTATGCCGATGCCGTCGCCGCGGTCAGTCGCCGACCGGCCCGGCCGAAGACGCTTTCGCTGTGGTGCAGTTGGTATGCCCATCGCATGGCGATGACGGAAGACCTTGTGCTGGCCAACGCAGCCGTGGCGGCCCGGCACTTCAAGCCGCTCGGTATGGATATCATCCAACTGGACCACGGCTGGCAGGTCGGCGACATCACCGGCGACTGGCAGCCGAACGAGCGGTTTCCCCACGGACTCAAATGGCTGGCCGACGAGCTGCGGTCGCGCCACGGCATGCGGCTGGGCGTGTGGATCGCGCCGACGAACGTGGCCGAGACGAGCGAGACGTTCAAGGCGCACGCCGACCGGATGCTCAAGGACGACAACGGCAAGCCGCGGGTGAACGGGAAGTGGTACTGGAAGCCGAACCCGAACTGCTTCGAGCTCGATGCAACCCACCCGGATGCATACCGCTGGATGACCGAGACGTTTGCCCGCCTGACGGCCGCAGGGGTGAGCTACTACAAGATCGACTTCATCTATGCCTCGGCCGGTGAGCAGTTCCGTCAGCATGATCCGAAGACCACACGCGGTTGGTCCGCACTTCGCCGATCGATGGAGGCCGTACGCGTCGGTGCGGGGCCGGACGCCCTGATCCGCTACTGCCTGGTGCCGCCGCTGCTGGCGGTCGGGCTGGCCGACGGGGCGTACGGCGGCGCCGACACGCTCGACGCCGGCCTCAACGGCAACATCGAGGTCCTTCGCACCAACGCCCGATCGCTTGCCGCGAGCTACTGGATCCAGGATCGACTCTACCACCGCGAGGTGTGCGACATGAGCGTGCGGATGCAGGCGGATGTCGAGGAGGTCCGCATGCGGTTGGCCATGATGGCGCTGGCGGGGTGCAGCATCTCGTTCAGCGACGAGCTGCAATACCTGCCGCCGTCGCGGATTCGCATGATGCAGCAATGCCTGCCGCCGGGCGTCCCGCGGATGCGCCCGCTGGACCTGTTCGACCGGACGATCCCTTCGGTGTGGGCCGTCCGCTGCAAGAATGCGGCGGAGGAGTGGCACGTCATCGGCCTTTTCAACTTCGAGAACAAGCCGGAAGAGCGGTCCGTCGACTTCGCCGCGATCGGCCTGCCACCGGATGCCGACGCACTGGTGTTCGAGTTCTGGGAGGAGCGCCTCCTCGGAACGCATCGCAAGGGACTGACGCTCACGCTGCCGCCGCAGACGAGCCGCGTCCTGTCCCTTCGCCGCGCGACCGGCAGACCGCAGGTCGTCGGCACGGACATGCACATCGCGCAGGGGCATCACGAGATCACACGGCTGGCCTGGGACGATGCGGCGCGGACGCTGGCGGGCGAATGCCGGCGAGCGCCGGGGCTGACCGGCCGGGTCTTCATCCATGTGCCTGCCGGCTGGCGGCCGCACTTCGACTTTCCGCTGGCGAAGACGTCCGCCCGGCTCACGAACATCGGCGGGGGCTTGTGGGCGAAGGAACTGGTGTTCGATTCGGACCGCGTCGAATGGACCGTGCCGTTTGATGCGGCGAAGTAGCCGGTCGCCTATGCAAAGCCCTTTCGCCGGGCGAGTTCGTCCGGGCGCTTGTCGATCCGCTCGACCTGGGCGGGGGTCAGGAACCTCGGGCCGCCGGCGGACCGCGTTCCGGCCGCGATGTGGCACGTCTTCACGAGCATCTGCGTGGCGTTGAGCACGTCCTGCGGGCTCGACCCCAGCGCGATGACGCCGTGGTTCTCCATCAGGATGATCTTCGGCACGCGCCGGTGCCCGTCGATGAACTCGCGGATCGCCGCGCGGACGGCCAGCGCCAGCGGCAGGCCCGGGTCGGCGTACGGCACGTAGGTCATCGCCGGCCCGAGCACGACGATCTGGTCCGGAAAGAGGCAACCGGCGAGCAGTTCGCGGCCGTCGCGCCCGCAGAGCAGGCCCAGCGCCGCCGTCGGGTGCGTGTGGCCGACGAACCGTACACCGTCGAGCCGCAGACACAGGGCATGCAGGAACGTCTCGATCGACGGCGCCCGGCCGCCCTCGACCGTGGCGGTCTTCAGGAGGTCCTTGACGGCCTCGTCGTCGATGGCCGGACCGTCGAGCGCCGCAAGGATCGGTCGCGCATCGACGCGGACGAAGCCGGCCGGCTCCGCCCGCGCGAGCTGCGTGCCCGACGCCTTCACCCAGAACGTCTCGTCGTCGGCGCGGGCCGACGTGTTGCCCTCGCCGAGGATCGCGTAATCCATCGCCGGATCGCCCAGCGCCCGGGACATCGCCACCAGATCCTCAAGCACGCCGTTCATCGGATTCGCTCCATCACCTGCGCGTGCAGCGCCGGCACGCCCGCCAGGAACCGGTCCACGATCGCGCGCAGGGCGCGGGCGTCGCGCCCCTCAAACCGCAGCGTCAGCAGCGGCTCGGTGATCGAGGCCCGCGCGAGCGCCCACCCGTCGCCATAGGCCGCCCGCACGCCGTCCAACCGCGACACGTCTCCCCCGCACGTCTGCGCGATCGCGTCGAGGGTCGCGGCCGCCTCGCCGGCCAGCGGAATACGCACGTCCGGCGTGATCGCGGGCCACCCGATCGGCGCAATCGCCTCCGCCAGTGTCGTCCGCAGTCCCGCCGCAAGCCGCGCAACCACCAGCGCGGCGAAGAGGCCGTCGTCGCCGCCGCCCAGCGCGCGGAAGAAGTAATGCCCGCTGACCTCGACGCCGAGGTCGGCGCCATGATCGATCATCGCACCCTTGATGAAGCCGTAGCCGCTGGGCTGCATGAACGCGCGGCCGCCGGCCGACTCCACGGCACGGGCCAGCACGGATGCGCACTTCTGATCGTACACGACCGTCGGCCACTGGAGGACGTGCTCGACGAGCAGGACCCCGATCTGCTCCGGCGGGATCACGGCCCCGCGATGATCGATGAACGCCACGCGGTCGCCGTCCCCGTCGAACGCGATGCCGAGCTCGTGCCCCTGGGCCGCGACCCGCTCGCACAGGGCCTGAATGTTCGCGTCGACGGCCGGGTTCGGCGCGCGATCGGCGAAGTCGGGGTCGATCGCGCAGCCCTGCGCCGCAACCGTAAACCCCGCGGCCGCCAGGACGCGCGGCGCGATCTCGGCGAACGCCCCGCCCATCGCATCCACCGCGACCTTCAGCCCGCCCGCCGACCCGGGCACGAGCCGCGACGCCTCCTCGAGAACGGCGGCCTCATACGCGGCCAGGACGTTGACGGTACGCACCGTCCCGGCGTTCGCCTCCGGCGGGGCGTCCAGGCCACCCTCCAGTTCCCGAATCAGCTCAGGCACGGCCGGCCGGCCGCCGACCATAAACTTTACGCCGTTGTACCTGCCCGCGTTATGCGACGCCGTGATGATCGCCGCATGCGCACAACCCAGATGCCGCGCGGCGAAATACGCCGCCGGCGTCGGGAGCTGGCCGAGGTCGATCACATCCGCCCCGGCCTCGACAAGCCCGGTCGTCAGCGCCTGCTTTAGCGACGGCGTGCTCCGTCGAAAGTCGCCGCCGACGCAGACGCCCCCGCCGCCCCGCCGACGGACCATCGCCGCCAGCGAACGGCCGATGCGGCGGGCCGCCGCCTCGTCAAACTCATCGCCGTACACGCCTCGAATGTCGCACGCCTTGAAGATGCTCACAGCCAGCCTCGCTGCCGCAGGGCCTCGCGGAACGCCGCGAAGCACTCCTCATACGCCGCCGCCAGCCCGCCGTCCGGCTCCACACGTCGCTCGATCCGCACCATGGCCTCGATCGCCTTGCCGACATCGCCGACCACCGCCCCCGCCGCGAGGATCGCCGCGCCGACAGCGCAGTCCGGCTCGGCGGGCACGGCATAACACCGCCGGCTGACGGCGGCGCGGATCCGCAGCCACGTTTCGCCCGCCACGCCGCCGCCGGTGGCGTAGATCGTCTCGCCGATCGGCAGGCCGACCTCGACGAAGCGCTCGATGCCCAACCGCTCGACGAACGCCGTGCCCTCCATGCCTACGGCGAAGCGCTCGGCGGGCGCAGCGACCGCGTCGAGGCCGAAGCCGACGGCGTCGGGCCGATCGAACGGAAACCGCTCGCCCTTCTTCACGAGCGGGTACGCGATCCGCCGCGTGGGGAGGCACGCAGCGGCCTGCCGGCCGAGGGCGTTCAGGTCCTGGCCGGCGAGGTGGGCGGCGACCCACTCGCCGCCGGTACTCGAGGCGGCCCCGGGCAGATATCCGCCGGCCGGGTGACGATGGTTGTAGATCGCCCCGGCGGGGTCGGCGAGCGGGGCCTTGGCATTGGCCTTGAAGACCAGCGTCGAGCCGAGCGTGACGTTCAGGTCGCCGGCGAGGCTGGCACCCGAGGCCAGGCAGCCCGCGGTGCCGTCGGTGCAGCCGCTGACGACGGGCGTGCCGGCGGGCAGGCCGGTCTGGGCCGCCGCCGCGGACGTCACGTGACCGATCGGCATACCGGGCAGCACGATCTGCGGCAGGCGGTCGAGCGGGATAGCGAGGCGATCCTCGATCCGCACGGGCCAGCAGAGCCGGCCGGGGTCGGCCCCGGTCTTGAGGGCGGTCGAAATGTCGGTGATGTCGTAGCGGCCGCAGAGCATGCCGGCGATCCAATCGGTCTGGTGGACGATCCGGCGGCACCGGGCGAAGAGCGCGGGCTGCGTCCGGGCAAGGTGAACGATCTTCGGCAGAGCGAAGGCGGCGGCGATGGTGATGCCATACGGCCGCAGCGAATCGTCGAGGGCGGCGGCGACGGCCGGGGCCTCGTCGGCGGCGCGGAGGTCGTTGTACAGGATGCCGGGTGTCAGCGGGGCCCCGTCCTCGTCGGCCAGGAGGAACGTGCCGGAGGTCGCATCGACCGAGACGCCGGCGACGCGGCCGACGGCCGGCAGCGACGCGGTGACCTGCCGCAGGGCGCCGGCGGCGGCCGCCGTCCACGCGTGCGGGTCCTGCTCGACCCGCGGGCCGTCGATTCGCGTCGCCTCGGCGGGCAGGTCGGCCCGCCCCCGCGCGACGACGCGCCCATCCAGCCCCATCGCGACGGCCCGCGCCCCGCCGGTGCCCAGGTCGAGCCCGATGACGATCGTGTCCGTGTCGTTCATGGTTCCACCGTTCGCCGCGGACGAACGCCGACCGACCCGGGCATACAAGTGGCTCACGCGGTCTGACCACACCAACGTTGGTCGCTCGTTTGGTCGGACCGCGGGTTTCGACCCGTCCGCGCCGGCAGCCGAAACTCCTGCGGCGACCCTTCGCCGATGCTATTCCGAGACAACGGGTTTGATCAAGGGCGTGCCGCGTACGGTCGCCGATATCGGGTGAGGCGGATATCGGTTGTGGGACGATCGCCAGGGCCGCTCGCTCCAGGCGCGTGGATGCAGCGGCGCGAGGCGCCTCCTTGCGGGATTGGCCGGAGGTCCCTATGTTGCTCGGCCGTGACGTCCGTCGGGCAGGGGTCGCTTGGCGCCCGGGTGGCGGCGCCCGATGCACACAGGAGCAAGGCTGATGGCCAAGATCGAGTTGCCGAAGAAGTTCGTGAGCAAGTACCCGCATAAGTTCTCGAAGGGCAAGCGCCGGTTCCTGTGCGGCCAGCGCATCCTGCCCAAGCCGATCACGGGCCGCGAGGCCCTCCCCGAGCTCATCGACCGGGTGTTTCTGGCCTACAACGCGGCGCGTTTGCAGGAGGCCTGTCGGCTGTTTACTGAGAACATGCTTCAGCCGGACGTGACCGTCGGCATGAGCCTGTCGGGGGCCCTGACGCCGGCCGGGCTCGGGGCGTCCGCGATCGTCCCGCTCATCAAGGCGGGCTTCGTCGACTGGATCGTGGCGACGGGCGCCAACCTCTACCATGACATGCACCACGCGATGAACCTGCCGCTCTACCGCGGCTCGCCCCAGGTGCGGGACCCGGAGCTCCGCAAGGTCGGCGTCGTCCGCATCTACGACATCCTGCTCGACTACAACGACGTCCTGATGCAGACGGACCACATCCTGCGGCAGATCCTGCTGCAACCCGAGTTCCAGCACGAGATGGGGACGGCCGAGCTGCACTATCGGCTGGGCAAGTACTGCGCGGAGTTCGAGCGGCAGGCCGGGCTGACGGACGCCTCGGTCCTGGCGGCGGCGTACCGGGCGGGCGTGCCGTGTTTCTGTCCGTCACCGGGCGACTCGACGATCGGCATGAACATCGCGGGCCTGGAGCTTCGCGGCAGCAAACTCCGGGTGAACCCGTCGCGCGACGTAAACGAGACCACCGCCATCGTGCTCGATGCGAAGCAGAACGGCCGCAGGACCGGCGTGGTGCTTGTCGGCGGGGGCTCGCCGAAGAACTTCACGCTCCAGACCGAGCCGCAGATCCAGGAAGTGCTGCGGATCAAGGAGGCCGGGCACGACTTCTTCATCCAGTTCACGGACGCCCGGCCCGACACCGGCGGCCTCTCGGGCGCGACGCCACACGAGGCGGTGAGCTGGGGCAAGGTCGATCCGAACAAGCTGCCGGATGCGATCGTGTGCTACCTGGATTCGACGGTGGCGCTGCCGATGCTGACGCACTACGCCCTGGCCCGGCACAAGGCGCGGAAGCTCAAGCGGCTGTACGACCGGCTGCCGGCGCTGCACGACATGGTGACGAAGGAGTACTGGAAGCGGAACAAGACGTTGTAGCCGAGGCGGGCCAGGAATGGACGCCGACGACGACCCCGAACGTCTGCAAAAGCGAGGGCGTCATGAGGGCTGTCACCGCGATCGGCCTGGTGTTCGGCCTCCTCAACGGGCTGGGCGCGACCGCGATGCTATACGGCGACCATCGAAGCCGGCACAAATACGGCGAAAACTGGGACTGCATGGTCCTGTGCCTGCTTGGGGCATTCGTGTTCTGGGCATCCCTGCCGATCTCCGCGTTGTTGCTCGCGGTCGGCGCGCTGAAACGCGACCGGATCGCGATGGTCGGCCTGGCCGGCCTCGCAGCGCTGTTCGGGATCTGCTGGGTTGTTCTGCCGAGGTAGATCGAGCGACTGCGCGGAGGCTCCGATCGACGCGCTACTCGCCTTGGTGAGCCGTCCGCCCGCCCCCGCTTACCTTCACCCGCCGCCGGAACTCTGATACCATCCCGGCGTTTCTTCCCTGGCGAGGTCGTCGATGAGGCAGGACTTGCCGCGCGGGATCGGCTTCTGGGGCGGCGCGGGCATCATGGTCGGGATCATGATCGGCAGCGGCATCTTCCGCACGCCCACGTCCATCGCCCGGGAGTTGGGCGACGCCCGGCTGATTCTGCTGCTGTGGCTGCTGGGCGGGCTGCTCTCGCTGGCGGGGGCCCTCACCTATGCCGAGCTGGGCACGCTGTTTCCCCGGTCGGGCGGCATCTATGCGTACATGTACGAGGGCCTCGGCGGAACCGTAGCGTTCGTCTTCGGCTGGACGTACATGCTGCTCGGCAAGCCGCTGGCCGCCTCGGCCATCACGACCGTCTTCTCGGAGCACTTCAACCGCCTCTTCGGCCTGCAATGGGACGAGCGGGCCGTCACCTGCGCCGTACTCATCCTGCTGACGGCGATCAACACCGTTCGGGTGCAGTTGGGCGCTGGGCTGGCCGTGCTGCTCACCAGTCTCAAGGCCCTGGCCCTGGCGGCCATTGTCGTCCTCGGGCTCTTGCTGACGGCCGGATCGACGGCGAACTTCGCCCCGGTGGCGCCGCCGCGGCCGTTCCTGGCGGCGCTGGCGCCGGTGCTGGCGGCCGTCCTGTGGACCTACGACGGCTGGTCGGACGTCACGTCGATCGCCGGCGAGGTTCGCGACCCGCACCGCCTCCTGCCGAGGATCCTGCTCGCCGGCACGGGGCTGTGCATCGCCCTGTTTGTCGCCGTCAACGCCGTGTACATCTACATGGTGCCGCTGCCGCAGATGCGCGAAGCGGACACCGTCGCGCCGCTCGTGATGGAGCGGCTGTGCGGACCGGTGGGCGGCACCGTGGTCACCGTCCTGGTGCTGATCTCGACGCTCGGGGCCTCGCACGCATCGGTCATCACCGGCGCCCGCGTAACGTTCGCTCAGGCCCGCGACGGCCTGCTGTTCCGCGTTCTGGGCCACATCCACCCGCGGTATCACACGCCGGACGTCGCCCTGTGGCTCCAGGCCGCGCTGTCCTGCGCGGCGGTGTGCTTCCTCGAACGGTTTGAGCGTCTGACCGGCGGGTTCGTGTTCACGATGTGGATCTTCTACGCGGCGGCGGCGGTCTCGCTGATCGTGCTCCGCATCCGCCGGCCGGACCTGCCGCGGCCGTATCGATGCCCGGGCTATCCGCTCGTGCCCGTGCTGTTCGTCGCGGCCTCGGTGCTGATGACGATCCTCTCGATCCGGGCCGCGCCGGCGGAGACGCTGCCCTGGCTCGGCATCCTCGTCGCCGGGGCGCCGGCGTCCTACGTCTGGCGGCGCTGGTTTCCGCCCGAGGGAACGGCGACAAAGCGAAGGGAGGCCGCGTAAAGACGGGGAGGCAGAGTGCTTGGCCGCCGGGCGGCGCGTCAGTCGCGAATGCGCCTCGCTTCACAGGCGTGCAAGAGACAACGTGCCCATGTGTCACCGATCCTCGGATGCAACGTCGCCCTTGACGTCACAGGGGGGCTGCTGCAACATGCGCCGCTCCTCAAGACACGCCGTGTTCCGTCGGGAGACGGATCCGTGTGACCATGGCCTGCGGAGGACATGAAATGAACCGCATCACCCGACTGCGAGCCCTCGCCAGACGGCACGGCACGCCGTTGTTCGTTGTGGACCACGCCGTGCTGCGGCGGAACTACGCCGAGTTCCGGCGGCACCTGCCGCGCGTGCAGGCGTACTACGCCGTCAAGGCCAACCCGGCGCCGGAGATCGTCCGGACGCTGTACGAAGCGGGCGCGAGCTTCGACGTCGCCTCGATCGGCGAGTTCCGCCTCGTGCACGAGAACATCAAGGACCTGCCCCCGAAGCAGCGGCAGGACTTCATCTGGGACAAGATCATCTACGCCAATCCGATCAAGGACCGCGCGACGCTCGAGGAGCTGGATCCCTACAAGCCCCTCGTGACCTACGACAACCGCGAGGAGATCCGCAAGATCCGCCGGCACGCCCCGCACGCCGGCCTGGCGCTGCGGATCCGCGTGCCCAACACGGGCTCGATGGTCGAGCTGTCGAGCAAATTCGGCGCCGCCCCGGGCGAGGCCGCCGACCTGATCGCCGCCGCGTTCGACGCGGGGCTGGTCGTCGAGGGACTCTGCTTCCACGTCGGCAGCCAGTGCACGAACTTCGACAACTTCGTGCAGGCGCTCAACCTGTCCGCGCAGGTGCTGGAGGAGGCGGCCGGCCGCGGCCACCCGCTGAAGCTGCTCGACATCGGCGGGGGCTTTCCGGCCCCGTACGACGGCGACAGCGGGCGGTTTCGCACGCTGGCGAAGGTGCTCAATGCCGAGTTTCGCCGGCTCTTCCCGAGGGATTTGGAGATCCTCGCCGAACCGGGCCGCTTCATGGTGGCGACGGCGGCCACGCTCGTCGCCGAGGTGATCGGCAAGGCCGACCGCGACGGCAAGCGGTGCTATTACCTCAACGACGGGATCTACCACACGTTCTCCGGCGTGCTGTTCGACCACTGCCAGTACCACGTGAAGGCGTTCAAAAAAGGCCCGACGCAGCTCTGCGCCGTCTTCGGCCCGACGTGCGACGCCCTCGACACGATCTGCCAGTCCGAGCCGCTGCCCGACCTGAACCTCGGCGACCTGGTCTACAGCGAGAACATCGGCGCCTACAGCCACGCCTCGAGCACCTGGTTCAACGGCTTCCCACCGGCGACCGTGGTACACATCAACACGTAAGCCTCAACCGGGAAGCCGGCCAATGCCGATCGGCCCCGCTCGCCTTTCCCCGGGCGGCGGCGTACCATCCCGGTTGTGCGCCCGTCCAGACCGCTCCTGTTGACCCTTGTCGCCGCGTGCCTCGCGGGGTGCGGCGGGGAAATCGACAACCCGCTCCTGCTGCCCCCTCGCGAAAGCGACCCGGTCGACACGTCGCATCTGATGCTCGTCGCCCGCATCGTCCACATCACCGACACCCACATCGTCGATACCCAGTCGCCCGCCCGGTTCGCCGGCGCGCACGGCTTCACGCAGAGCGCGTGGCGGGCCTGGGAAAGCTACTCGACGCAGATCCTCGACGGGATCATCCGCACGACGAATCGCCTCCATGCCTCCGGGCAGCCGATCGACTTCCTCCTGCACACCGGGGACGCGTGCGACAACGCCCAGGCCAATGAGCTGAGCTGGTTCCTCGCCGTACTGGACGGCGGAGCCATCAACCCCCTCTCCGGGCCCGACGACCGGTCCGACGAGGCCCGTCCTCCGCCCCTGCTCGATCCGTATGCCGCCTTTGCGGCACAGGGACTCTACCGCACGGGCATCCACGGCGAGCGGCCGTCGATCCCCTGGTATGCCCTGATCGGCAATCACGACACCTTCGCCATCGGCGTATTCCCGATCGTCACGTGTCTGCTCGACGGAAGCCGGACCGCGCCGCTGCCGTTGGGCCGTCGGCCCGGCATCCTGCTGCCGACCGTGCTCGACCCGACCGGCTGCTGGGCCCACGGTAACGTGACGCCGGCGGACTCCGGCCCGCCGAATCTGCTGGAGCTGCCGCGGTTTGTGGCGCCGAATCCGCAGCGGGCGTATTTCCGCGCGCGGGAGTTCATGCAGGCCCTCGCCGACACGGCCGCCGGTCCGGCCGGTCACGGCTTTCAGGACGCGGCGAACGGGCCGACGTGGTACAGCCTTTCGCCCGTCCCCGGCCTCCGGCTGATCGGCCTCGATACCAGCGATCAGCCCGTGACGCTCCCCGGCCTCCCGTACTCCGAGGGATGCATCTCCGAGACCCAACGGGGGTTCCTGCGGGCCGAACTCGAGACGGCACAGGGGCGCGGGGAGATCATCGTGGTCGCTTCGCATCATCCCAGCCAGGCGCTGGAGCCGCTCTACGGCTCGGCCCTCGGGCCGTCGGACTTTCGTGAGATGCTCGGCGAGTATCCCAATGTGGTGCTGCACCTTGCGGGCCACTTTCATCGCAACCGCGTGGCGAACCGCGGATCCTACGTCGAGATCGAGACGTGCAGCACGCTCGATCCCCCCCAGGAGGGGCGAATCATCGAGATGTGGCGGGACGGCACGGACGGCTCCACCGTGATTCGCTACCGTATGTTCTCCCACATCGATGACACGCTGCCCCCGCTCGGCGACGACGCCCTGCGCGATTTGCGTGTGCAGGGACGGACGATCGCCATGCAGGCCGCTGCCGGCGCCGCCCGTGAGAGGCCGATCGACGGCGCTGACGCGGACCCGCACGGCTCGCCCTCGGATCGGGCCGGCGTTATTCGACTGAGCCGCTGATTCGCGGCGATTCTCGCGGGGACGTTCCCCGCGGAGCGGTTATCATGCCACGAACAAGGAGAAGCCATGATCGCACGAAGTGCCGTCGTTCTCGCGGGCGCGGTGAGCCTTCTGCTCGGTCGTGAGCCGTGCCTCGCCGATGAGGTTCGATTCAAGGAGCGATGCCTCGCCGCCGTCGTCGAGGCCGTACCCGGCATCCTCAAGTCGCAGGATGCCGCAACGGGCCGGTTCGGCTCCGGGATCTGGGTGGTGAACGACCAGCAGGA